>NZ_JAAKZX010000004.1 GCF_011045025.1 Streptomyces ureilyticus | reverse complement strand
CGCCAAGGGCCTGGCTGTCACCCTGCGCACGATGACGAAGCGCGCGCACACCGCGCAGTACCCGGACGCCCAGCCCGAACTCCCGCCCCGCAGCCGCGGCGTCATCGGCCTCTTCGAGGAGAACTGCACGGTCTGCATGCTGTGCGCCCGCGAGTGCCCGGACTGGTGCATCTACATCGACTCCCACAAGGAGACGGTCCCGCCCGCCGCCCCCGGAGGCCGCGAGCGCAGCCGTAACGTCCTCGACCGCTTCGCCATCGACTTCGCCCTGTGCATGTACTGCGGTATCTGCATCGAGGTGTGTCCTTTCGACGCGCTGTTCTGGTCCCCGGAGTTCGAGTACGCGGAGACCGACATCCACGAACTCACTCACGAACGCGACAAACTCCGCGAGTGGATGTGGACCGTCCCGGCCCCTCCGGCCCTCGACCCCTCCGCCGAGGACCCGAAGGAACTCGCCGCCGCGCGCAAAACCGCCGACAAGCTCGCCGCCGAACAGGCAGCCCGGGCAGACGAACAGGCAGCCGGGGCGGAGCCGACCGCACCGCAGGAGGGAGAAGCGTGAGCCTCGCTGCCGTCGCCGCATCAACGGCGACGACCACCGCCGCCGAGACCAACGGCTTCCTCTCCCCGACCGGCGTCGAGATCGCCTTCCTCCTCGTCGGCCTCGTCACCCTCGGCGGGGCCGTCGTGACCGTCACCACCAAGCAACTCGTCCACGCCGCCCTGTGGCTGGTCGTGACGCTCGGCGGCCTCGCCGTCGAATACCTCCTGCTCACCGCCGAGTTCATCGCCTGGGTGCAGGTCCTCATCTACGTCGGTTCCGTCGTCGTACTCCTCCTCTTCGGTCTGATGCTCACCAAGGCCCCCATCGGCCGGTCCCCGGACGCCGACTCCGGCAACCGCTGGGCCGCCCTGGCCGTCGCGATCGCCGCGGCCACCGCCCTCGTTTGGGTCGTCGTCGACGCCTTCCGGACGACCTGGATCGACCTGGACGGCGCCGCCGCCGGTTCCACCGAGGCGAACGGTAAGGCCCTCTTCCAGAACTGGGTCCTCCCCTTCGAAGCCCTCTCCGTCCTCCTCCTCGCCGCCCTGGTCGGCGCGATCGTCCTCTCCCGCAAGGCCGCCGCCGCCCGGCCAACGGGGAGTGCGGCCCCGGGCAAGCAGCCCTCTGGTACGGCCCCGGCCACCTCCTCCGACGAGCAGCCCTCGCGCCAGGGCAAGGAAGGCGCCCGCTGATGCATCTCGCCTATCCCGCCGTGCTCTCCGCCCTCCTCTTCTGCACGGGCCTGTACGGAGTCCTCGCGCGCCGCAACGCGATCCTGGTCCTGATGTCCGTCGAGCTGATGCTCAACGCCGTCAACCTCAACCTGGTCGCCTTCGACGTCTGGCTCAGCAAGACCGCCCAGGACACCCTGCACTCCGGCCAGGCCCTGACCCTGTTCACCATCGCCATCGCTGCCGCCGAGGTCGGCATCGGCCTGGCGATCGTCCTCGCCGTCTACCGCAACCGCGGCACCTCGGACATCGACAAGCTCCGCGACACCGCCGAGACCGGTGACGGCAGCGACGACGGCCACGACGCCTCCGAATCCGCCGCGTCCACGACGGCCGAGAAGGCTGAGGCCACCGCGTGACCACGACCACCCTCGCCGTCCTCGTCCCCCTCCTTCCGTTCCTGGGCGCCGTGGCCGGCCTGCTCCTGGGCCGCACGGCCCCCGGTTTCGTACGCCCCCTCGCCGTCCTGCCCTCGGTGGTGTCCCTGGCGCTCGCCGTCCTCGTCGCCGTACGCCAGGGCGGCGACCAGGCCATCGACGCCGCCACCGAACTCACCCCGACCGGCTCGGTCCCCATCGAACTCGCCCTGCACATCGACGGCTTCGCCGCCCTCGTCGCCGTCCTGGTCGGCGTCGTCGCCTCCTGCGTGCAGATCTACTCGACGGGCTACCTGCGCGACGACCCGCGCTACCCCTCGTACGCCGCTCTCGTCTCCCTCTTCACCTCCGCGATGCTGCTCGTCGTCTACTCCGGCGACCTGATGGTGCTCCTGGTCGGCTGGGAGATCATGGGCATCTGCTCGTACTTCCTCGTCGGCCACTACTGGGAGACCCCGGAAGCACGCGCCGCCTCCCTGAAGGCCTTCCTGGTCACCAAGCTCGGCGATGTCCCCTTTCTGATCGGTCTGTTCGCGCTCGCCGCCGACGCCGACTCCTTCCGCATCAGGACCGTCCTGGGCACGGTCGCGAGCGGCGGACTCGACCATCCGACGCTGATCGCCCTGCTGCTCCTCGCCGGTGTGGCGGGCAAGTCGGCGCAGTTCCCGCTGCACTCCTGGCTGCCCGACGCGATGGCGGGTCCGACACCCGTCTCCGCGCTGATCCACGCCGCGACGATGGTCGCCGCCGGTGTCTACTTCATCGCCCGGCTCCTTCCGGTCTTCGCCGCCTCCTCGGCCGCGCTGCTCGTCCTTGCCGTCATGGCCGCCGTCACGATGGCCGGTTCGGCGCTCGCCGCGCTCGCCCAGGACGACATCAAGCGCGTCCTCGCGTACTCGACGATCGGCCAGCTCGGCTACATGACCGGCGCCCTCGCCGTCGGCGACCGCGGTGCCGCCGTCTTCCACCTCCTCTCCCACGGCGCCTTCAAGGCGCTGCTGTTCCTCGCCGCGGGCGTGATCATCCACGCCGCCGGCACCAACTCGCTGGCGACCATGTCCCGCATGAAGGACCTGCGCGCCCGCGTCCCCGACGCCTACTGGACGATGACCGTGGCGCTCCTCGCGCTCGCCGCGATCCCTCCCTTCAGCGGTTTCTTCTCCAAGGAAGCCGTCCTGGGCGCCGCCGAGCACGCCGCCACCGGGAACGCCGAGGACATCCCCGGCGCCGCGGGCTGGATCGTCCTCGTCGCCGGGCTGGTCACGGCCCTGCTCACCGCCGCGTACGCGATGCGCCTGTGGCTGCTCGCCTTCCGGGGCCACGGAGCCGAGGCACCGGACCACGGCAGGCAGCCCCTCGCCATGAACGCCGTGCTGTGGGTACTCGCCGTACCGTCACTCGCCCTCGGGCTCACCACCGGCCTGCTGCCCGACTGGTTCGACGGGCACGAACTGACCCCGACGCTCGCCACCTCCGTGCTCGGCACGGGAGTTGCCCTCGTCGGCGGCATCGTCACGTACGGCGCTTGGCGGCACACCACGGCGCTCGCTGCGCGCGTCCCGCTGGGTGCGGTCGCGGCCCACGCGGAGGGGGACGCCGGACTCGTCGAGGCCGAAGCCATCGCCAGCCACGCGCCCGCATACGGAAACGTGGCCTCCGCCCCCGACCCGGCGGACCCCGGACGCCTGCTCCTGGGACCGCTGCACCGGCACGCTGCCGTCGGCTTCCATCTCGACGCCGTCTACGCGGCCCTCTTCGTCCGCCCGGTCCAAGCCGGAGCCACACTCGTCCGGTTCCTCGACCGCGAGGTCGTCGACACCTACGTACGCGGCGCGGGCGCCCTGCCCCGCCTGCTCGGCGCGGCCGTCCGGCGCGCTCAGACCGGCAATGTGCAGACCTATGTGAGCGCGCTGCTCGCCGGCACCGTCGTCCTCGCGGTCGCCGCCCTCCTAGTCGCCACGGGAGCGTGAGCAGGCGTGGTCGATATCAACGAGTCCGTGATGCAGTTCCTTCTGGCGTTCATCGTCGTAGGCCCGCTCCTCGGCGCCGCCGCCGCTTTCCTGCCCGCCCCACCGGGGCTGAAGGGGAAGTCACCCGAGCAGGCCATGCTGCGGCACGGCGTCACCGTCACCGGCGCCGTGCTCATCGCCGCGATCGTCCTAGCGCTCGGCTTCGACCACAACCAGCCGTCGAGGATGCAGGCCACGACGGACATCAGCTGGATCCCCGCCCTCGACGTGCGGATCCACCTCGGCACCGACGGCATTTCCCTCCCCCTTCTGGTCCTGACCGCGCTACTGACCTTCCTCTGCGCGCTGTACTCCTACTTCAAAATGCCCTCGGGCCCGACCCCGAAGGCTTTCGTCGCACTGCTTCTCGTCCTCGAGTCCGGCACCCTCGCGACCTTCGCCGTCCTCGACCTTCTGCTCTTCTTCCTCGCCTTCGAGATGGTGCTCATCCCGATGTATTTCCTCATCGCCCGCTGGGGCGGTGAACAACGGCAGGCCGCCGCTTGGAAGTTCATCCTCTACACACTGCTCGGTTCCGTCGTCATGCTGCTGGGCCTGCTCCTCGTCGGGCTCAAGTCCGGCACATTCGACATGATGGCACTCGCCACTGACAACGGCCGATCGCTGACCACATCCGTGCAGGTCATCGCCGTTTTGGCGATCGGAATCGGGCTTGCGGTCAAGACACCGATGTGGCCGCTGCACAGCTGGCTGCCGGACGCCCACACCGCCGCGCCGACCGTCGGCTCGGTGCTGCTGGCCGGCGTCCTGCTGAAGATGGGTACGTACGGGTTCGTCCGGATTCTGCTGCCGATCACACCCGACGGCTTCCGCACCTTCGCGCCCTACCTCGCCGCCTTCGCCGTCGTCGGGATCATCTACGGATCCCTCGCCTGCCTCGCCCTCGCCAAGCAGGGCGCGAAGGGTGACCTCAAGCGCCTCATCGCGTACTCCTCCGTCGGCCACATGGGCTTCGTACTCCTCGGCATCGCGACCATGACCCCGACCGGCGTGAACGGCGCGCTGTTCGCCAACATCGCCCACGGACTCATCACCGGCCTGCTGTTCTTCCTGGTCGGCGCACTCAAGGACCGTACGGGCACGAGCGACCTCGACACGCTCGCGGAGAAGACAGGCGCCGCCCTCTACGGCAAGGCCCCGCGCCTGGGCGGCCTGCTCGCCTTCGGTGCCGTCGCCTCGCTCGGGCTGCCGGGCCTCGCCGGGTTCTGGGGCGAGATGCTGGCGCTGTTCGGCGCCTTCGATCCCGCCGACGGCCTCAGTCGGCCCGCGTTCCTGACCTTCATGGCGATCGCCGCATTCGGCACCCTGCTCACCGCCGCGTACATGCTCATCGTGGTACGCCGCGTCTGCATGGGCGTCGTTCCGCAGGGCAGTCCCGGGCTCGCGGACGTCCAGACGTACGAGTTCGCCGCCTGGACCCCGCTCGTCGCCCTCACCGTCGTCGCCGGACTCTGGCCCAAGGCTCTCCTCGGCCTGACCGACCCGGCCGTGCAGCAGCTCCTCGCAGGAGGCACCCGATGAGCTCCCTGGCCCAGCCTCTGGCCGAGTCCGTGGTCCAGTCCGTCGACTGGCTCGCGATCGCACCGCCCACCATCGCGGCGGTCGTCGGCCTCGTGGTGCTCGTCGTCGACCTCTTCGTGGGCGACGCCAAGAAGGGGCTGCTCGGCTGGCTCTCCGTCGCTGGACTCGCCGCGTCCACGCTGATGCTGCTGCCGCTCCTGGACGGCGACCGCTCCACCTTCTGCCTGACCGGCGACGCGGCCGTCTGCAGCTACACGGCGGACCGCTTCACGCTTGTCATCCAGTTCCTCGTCCTCGGCGGAGCACTCCTGGCGGCCCTTCTCTCCGTCACCGTTCTCAAGGACGCCAACAGGGAACTCCCCGAAGGGGAGTTCTGGTTCCTGCTGCTCTCCTCGGCCGCCGGTGCCGCCCTGCTGCCCGCCTCCCGCGACCTGGCGACCCTGATCGTCGCCCTGGAAGTCGCCTCACTGCCCGCCTTCGCCCTCGTCGGCATCAAACGCGGCGACAGGAAGTCCTCCGAAGCGGCCCTGAAGTTCTTCCTGTCCTCGGTCACCGCGACCGCCGTGAGTCTCATGGGCGTCAGCTTCGTCTACGCCTCCACAGGCACCCTGTACCTCACTGAGATCGCCACCAAGATCCAGAACGTCGACGGACAACTCCACACGCTCGCCCAGACCGGCGTCGTCCTCACCCTCGTCGGCTTCGCCTTCAAGACGGCCGCCGTGCCCTTCCACTTCTGGGTGCCCGACACCTACGTCGGGGCACCCTTGCCGGTCGCCGCCTACTTGTCGGTCGTCGGCAAGGCGGTCGGCTTCTCCGGGTTGATCCTCGTCACAGTGATCGCCCTCCCGTCGTACGCCGACGTCTGGGGCCCGGCACTCGCCGCCCTGGCCGCGCTCACCATGACGATCGGCAACGTGGGCGCCCTACGGCAGCAACCCACGCACGCGTACAGCGCGGTACGACTGCTCGCCTGGTCATCGGTCGGCCAGGCCGGCTACCTTCTCGTGCCGATCGCCGCCGCCGCGTACTCCCAGGACGCCGAGAAGGCCGTCGGCTCCACCATCGCGTACGCCCTGATGTACGCCGCCGTGAACCTCGGAGCCTTCGCCGTTGCCGCCCTGGTGGCCCGTACGAAGCCGCTCAACCGCATCAGCGACTACCGCGGCCTGTACGCCTCGCGCCCACTGTCCGCGCTCGTGCTGGGCTTCTTCCTGCTCTGCCTCGCGGGCCTGCCGCCGGGCATCATCGGCCTCTTCGCGAAGGTCACCGTCTTCTCGGCGGCCGTGGACGCGGGCCTTGGCTGGCTCGCCGTGGTCATGGCCGTCAACGTCGTGATCGCGCTCTTCTACTACCTCCAGTGGACGACGCTCCTCTTCCGCGCCCCCGAAGAAGAGCCCGAGAAGCACCGCGTCCCAGCCCCGCTGACTGCCGCGATCGCACTGACCGCGGTCCTGGGAGTCGCCCTCTCCGGAGCGCCCCAGTTGGTCCTCCGCTTCTCGGACACTGGCCTCTTCTGAGCCGCTGACGGCATCCGGCACGCGCGCGTGGGGCACCCGACCGCACGCGCGCGTGCCAGGCGTTGCCGCACTCACCCGGACGGCCCACCCGCGCCGCCGCGCGCACAAGGGAACTAGGGCTTCCCGCCTGGCGTTGACCAGTAAGGGAGGGTCCACTGGGCCGTGGAAGCACGGCATCAGTGACAGAGATCAGCAAGCAAAGGGTTCCCCTGCCGCACAACTTGGAGGGCGTACCGTGCACCGCCGGCACAACGGGCTCAGGACCGCCGTACTCCTCGGGGGACTGTCCGCACTCATCATCGTCATCGGCAGCCTCTTCGGGCGTATGGGCCTCGTCGTCGCGCTGCTGATCGCGATCGGCACGAACGCGTACGCGTACTGGAACAGCGACAAGTTGGCGCTACGCGCGATGCGCGCGCGCCCGGTGAGTGAGTTCGAGGCCCCGGCCCTCTACAGGATGGTCCGCGAACTCTCCACGCAGGCCCGCCAGCCCATGCCCCGCCTGTACATCTCACCGACCGAGGCACCCAACGCGTTCGCGACGGGCCGCAACCCGCGCAATGCTGCTGTGTGCTGCACCGACGGCATCCTGCGGATCCTGAACGAACGTGAGTTGCGCGGCGTCATCAGCCACGAGCTGAGCCACGTCTACAACCGCGACATACTGATCTCGTCGGTCGCCGGCGCTCTCGCCTCCGTGATCATGTTCCTGGTCCACTTCGCCTGGCTGATCCCCATCGGCCGCTCCGACGACGACGAGGGCCCCGGCCTGCTGGGCATGCTGATGATCATGATCCTGGGTCCGCTCGCCGCCTCCCTGATCCAGCTCGCCATCAGCCGCTCCCGGGAGTACGAAGCCGACGCCTCCGGCGCTCAGCTCACCGGCGACCCGCTGGCCTTGGCGAGCGCCCTGCGCAAACTCGAAGCGGGTACGAAGCAGCTTCCGCTGCCCCCCGAGCCGCGCATCGAGACCGCAAGCCACATGATGATCGCGAATCCCTTCCGTCCGGGCCAGGGGATGTCCAGGCTGTTCTCCACGCATCCGCCGATGGCGGAGCGCATTGCCCGGCTCGAGCAGATGGCAGGTCACCAGTGAAGACAATCCTGAACGTCATATGGCTCGTACTGAGCGGCTTCTGGCTGTTCCTCGGCTACTTGTTCGCGGGCGTGCTGCTGTGCATAACGATCATCGGCATCCCGTTTGGCATCGCGGCGTTCCGTATCGGCGTGTACGCCCTGTGGCCGTTCGGACATACGACGGTCGAGCGTCATGGTGCGGGCGCGGCCTCTTTCGTCGGCAACATCCTGTGGCTGATCCTGGCGGGCTGGTGGCTCGCCCTCACCCACATCGTCACCGGTGTCCTGCAGTGCCTCACGATCATCGGCATCCCCCTGGGGATCGCCAACTTCAAGCTGATCCCCGTTTCGCTGGTCCCTCTGGGACGCGAAATCGTGCGTACGGACCAGCCGTTCGCGACGTCTCGCTGGTAGAGCGACACGGGGTGCGGCAGCCGAAGTACGCCTTGGCGGCCTACGACGTCGAGGCCGAGGACGACGAGATCTGGGCTCTGTGCACGGACGCCGAGAACCTCTTCGGCGATCCGCACCCTCCCGCGCGCGGGACGTACGCATTGCTGGGCTGCGCACCCGAAGGGGAGTTGACTACTGCTCTCGCACGCGCGCGTGCCGATGGCTCGGCGCCGCTCGGCTTCCTCGCTCTGCAGATCCTTGACAAGAAGGGCGACCGGGTCGACGAGTGGTGCCTGGAGGACGTACGTGTCCTCAGCGACCGCCCGTCCGCGCGCGACCTGTCGCTGCTGGACGTCACGATCGAGGCGCGCCAGTCCCCGCACAACTCGTTCGACTATCCGCAGTGCCCGCCGCTCTCCCCGGGCTACCGGCTGCTCGGAACGGAGGACGAAGCCCGGGGCAGCTGCCGGGATCTGGCGTACGTCGAGAACAGTCGGCCGGACCTGGTCGAACCGTCCGTGCGGCTGCTCGGCAGTGCCCCGCAAGGAGCCCTGCGTACGGCGCTGAACGCGGGCGAGGAGGATCTCGGGCACGCCAAGCTGATCCGCCTCGACGCATCCGGCCGTGCCATTCAGTGCGCCGTCGAAGGCGAGCTCGTCGCCTGGATCCCGTCCGGCCGCGGCCTGGTGGACCTCACGCTGGAACCGTGGTCCGAGCGGCCGCCGACCGCTGCCCGGGAGGTCTGGGAGCTGTGGGACGACGGACGCCCGGCCCAGTCCAACGCCTGGGCGCGGTGCGGCACAGAGGGACGCCGCTACTGGCTCGACACGGTGCGGGACAACCACGTCGCGCACACACTTGACGCCGCGCCCGGCGGCACGTACCACCTCGACGGCCGTTACATCACCGACGAGCCCGGCTTCTTCTGCGCACTCGGCGAGGCGGTGAACGGACCCGGCGGCTACTTCGGCGGGGGTCTGGACGCGCTGGCCGACTGCCTCTGCGGCGGCTGGGGAGCCGGCCGGTCCTTCAACCTGGTCTGGCACGACGCGGAGGTCGCCCGTACCTGCCTCGGCCTCACCCCGCGTATTGACAACCGGCCCTGGACCTTCGAGGAACTGCTCGAATTCCTTGCGGCCAAAGGCATCCAGGTCCGCCTCGCCTGACGCCGCACCACTTATCCACAGCCCGGTTGTCCACAGCCCACCCGATTGTCAGTGGCGCCCTGCACTATGAACCCATGACCGAGATCGAGCAATTGATGACGAGTGTCGCGGCTGAGGCCCACAACTCGAGGCTGTGGCGCAAGCCTTCACTCCCCGGGCCCGCGGACGCACCTCCGTAGCGTGCGCTGTACGACGTCTGCGCATGGCGTCTTCATCCTGTGCCGTCCTGCCGGCCGGAGTCCCGCCCGTTCTGCCGCGAGGCAAGCCACTTCCGCCCTCCATACGCGGCTGCCCCCGCACCCAGCACACCAGCGCCCACAACCACCGACACTCCCGGCAAGGCGAACGCCAGCGTGACGCATCCGGCTGCCCCGACCACCGGCCCGATGCGCGCCATGAAGTCCGAACTGAGCGTCCAAGCCGAGGCGTTGGCGATCGCGTAATACGCGAGCACACCGAAGGAGGAGAAGCCGATAGCACCCCGCACATCCACCGTCGCGGCCAGCGCGGCGACCACCGCGCCGACGGCCAGCTCGGCCCGATGAGGCACCTGGAAGCGCGGATGCACGGCGGCCAGCGTGCCCGGGAGATGCCGGTCGCGGGCCATGGCCAGCGTCGTCCGTGACACCCCCAGGATCAGCGCGAGGAGTGAGCCGAGCGCTGCCACGGCGGCACCGACCCGTACGACCGGGACGAGCCCCGGCAGACCGGCCGCCCGTACCGCGTCCGCCAGGGGCGCCGTCGCCTGCCCGAGCCCGCTCGACCCCAGCACGGAAAGGACAGCCACCGCCACAGCCGTGTACACCAGCAGCGCGATGCCCAGCGCCAGCGGGATCGCGCGTGGAATGGTGCGCGCCGGATCCCGCACTTCCTCGCCGAGCGTCGCGATCCGCGCGTACCCCGCGAAGGCGAAGAACAGCAGGCCGGCCGCCTGAAGCACGCCCCCCGCGCCCCCGGAGACCCCCACGTCGAGCCGCCCGGCATCGGCGTCCCCAGAGGAGAGGCACACGACCACCACGGAGGCGAGTACCGAGAGAACCACCGCCACGATCGCCCGCGTCAGCCACGCGGACTTCTGCACACCGCCGTAGTTCACGGCGGTGAGCGCCACCACGGCCCCGACCGCCACCGCGTGCGCCTGCCCCGGCCAGACGTACGCGCCCACGGTGAGTGCCATCGCCGCACACGAGGAGGTCTTGCCGACGACGAACGCCCAGCCCGCCAGATACCCCCAGAACTCCCCGAGCCGCTCCCGCCCGTACACATACGTCCCGCCCGACGCGGGATAGAGGGCGGCGAGGCGCGCCGATGACATCGCGTTGCAGTACGCGACGACGGCGGCGACGCCCAGACCGAGGAGCAGCCCGGACCCGGCCGCATGCGCCGCGGGCCCGAGGGCGGCGAAGATCCCGGCGCCGACCATCGACCCGAGTCCGATGACCACGGCGTCGCCGACGCCGAGCGTCCGCCGCAGCCCCGCTTCGGGCTGTGGCGAGCCGGGCCGCCCCGCACGGGAGGCACCCGGACCGGACGGCGATGAGCCGGATCGGCCAGAACCGGACTGTGTCATGAGCGGCACCCTACTGATCAGTGCAACCGGCCGATGCCGCACTGGCGTCCTCTCCAGCAACAACAGACGAACATCGACAAGAACCGCAGTACAGGCCAAGCCGCGAACCGCAGCACATGAGCGGCATGAACACAGCTTGGCGAGAGCAAGATCACAGCACGGGCACAGCACGGAGGGGCAGGTTCACGGTATGGGGATCATCAGCTGGATCATTCTGGGGCTGCTGGCCGGCGCCATCGCCAAGTTCCTGCTGCCGGGCCGCGACCCGGGCGGCTTCATCGGCACGACACTCATCGGCGTCGCGGGCGCTTTCATCGGCGGTTGGATATCCGCCCGCTGGCTGGACAACCCGATCGCCAAGGATTTCTACGACGGTGCCACCTGGGCCGCCGCGATAGGCGGCTCTCTCGTCCTGCTGGTCGCCTACCGCATCCTGTTCGGCCACTCGCGCAACTGAGTACACACCCTCAAACCGCAGCCAGCAGGCGGGAAGGGTGGGCACCCGACGGTGCCCACCCTTCTCCGTACGCGCAACGAGCGCGATGTCACCGGTAGTTCACAAACTGCAGCGCGAAGTCGAAGTCCTTGCCCTTGAGCAGTGCGATCACGGCCTGCAGGTCGTCGCGGCTTTTCGAGCTGACCCGCAGCTCATCGCCCTGAACCTGCGCCTTCACGGCCTTCGGCCCCTCGTCGCGAATGATCTTCGCCACTTTCTTGGCGTTCTCCTGGGAGATGCCCTCCTCGATGGAGGCGAAGATCTTGTACTCCTTGCCGGAGAGCTGCGGCTCACCCGCGTCCAGGGCCTTCAGCGAGATGCCGCGCTTGATCAGCTTGGACTGGAAGACGTCGAGGATGGCCTTGACCCGCTCCTCGGAGTTTGCCTCCATCAAGATCTTCTCGCCGGACCAAGAGATGGAGGCGCCCACGTTCTTGAAGTCGTAGCGCTGCGAGATTTCCTTGGCGGCCTGGTTGAGGGCGTTGTCGACCTCCTGCCGCTCGACCTTCGAGACGATGTCGAAACTGGAGTCGGCCATGTCCTGTGGCTCCTTGTATCGGGGTGCGTGGGGCGGCCGTCGAGCCCGGCATCGGTCCCGGCCGCATCCGCATAAGCCTAGCCACCCGCCACCCTTCGAGTGCCGATCAATCGGGTGGCGAAGCACCCCTGGGCATCGGGTATCGTTTACGTCGTTGCCACGGAGCATCGCCAAAAGGCGGTACGAAGGGCGGCAACCCCCGGCGGTGTGCCCGAGCGGCCAAAGGGAGCAGACTGTAAATCTGCCGGCTCAGCCTTCCCAGGTTCGAATCCTGGCGCCGCCACTCTGAGAGAGACCCTCCCGGGCCTGCGAGAAAGCAGGGCCGAGAGGGTCTCTTCTTGTCGTCTCTCCCGCCGGATGCCGTCCCACCCCCATGACGTCCCACCCACTGGCGTGAGCTGGCCGCGGCGGGTGAGAGCAGGCCACAACCATGTTCTCCAGGGCGCCCGCGCCGCAGTCCGGCTTCGTACGCTGGTTCGTATGTCGTCACGCCGTAGGAACTGCCCCGATTGCCGTCGCGAGATCGCCGTCGTCGCCGGGCGGTTCGCACGGCACGACCCGCCGGGGGCGCGTGAGAGCGGGCAACTCGTGTCGTGCCCCGGGTCGCGCAGGCTGGCGCAGCTCGGGGCAGTCCAGCCGGGGCTGGACGAGTACGTCGTGCCGGACTTCCCCGGCCAGCTCCCCCTGTTCTGACCAGCCCGGCACTTCTCTTCCGACTCTTCCGACCGGTTCGCGCACACCCCTTCCGACCAGACCAACTCCTCTGAGCCGGAGGCCCCGCGGGACAGCCCGAAGTCAGCCAGAAGGGCTCGACGTCAGGAGACCATCTTCCGCAGCAGGGCCCTTCTGTGCGGCGGGAACCTCGGCGGCGGACACGGCAACTCCTCGGCTCAGGCTGACAGGACATGCTCAGGCAACCACTGGCCCACGCCCGCCGCCGCTCCTTGCGTCGAGAGCCAACAGCACTGGACCTAGGCCCGGCCTAGAACTCGGCCTCCTCAGTTCCCCGCCACCGACTTCACCGCCACGGACACCGGCGCCGACCCGCTGATCAGCTCCAGCGTCAGCCCGGCCGTCGCCGGAGTGTCCAACAGCTCCGCGAGGACGGCCGCGACGTCATCGCGCGGGATGGGTCCGCGACCCGTGGACGCCTCCAGGCGTACGAGACCGGTCCCGGCGTCGTTCGTCAGCATCCCGGGGCGCAGGATCGTCCAGTCAAGGCTGTTGAAGCCGCGTATGTACGCATCGGCTTCGCCCTTGGCGCGCAAGTACACGTCGAAGACGTCGTCCCCGGGGTGCGACGGGTCCGCGCCCATCGACGACACCACCACATACCGCCGCACCCCGGTCCGTACCGCCGCGTCCGCGAAGAGGACGGCGGCACCCCGGTCCACGGTGTCCTTGCGGGCCGCGCCGCTGCCCGGACCCGCGCCGGCCGCGAAGACGGCGGCGTCGGCGCCCTGCAGATGCGCGGCGACCTCCTCGACCGAAGCCGACTCCAGATCGCACAGGACCGGCTCGGCGCCGGCCTCCCGCAGATCGTCGCCTTGCTCTGGTCGGCGGATGATGCCCGCGACCTCATCACCGCGCGCGGCGAGCAGCCGCTCCAGCCGCAACGCGATCTGACCATGACCTCCAGCGATGACAATGCGCATGTCTTCGACCGTACGCCCGGACACTGACACTCGCCGCACAACCCTGTGGATAACTCATGAGTCTCCTGAGCGATCAACGAACAACGACAACGATCGCTGAGTAACGAGGGTGACGCCGCGTGGCGTCATAAGGAGACCGTCTTCGCCATGACCGCAACCATGACTGCCATACGAAAGCCCCTCACCGCGGCCGGTTGCGCCGCCGCACTGTTCGCCGGTGCGGCCGCCTGCGGCACGGTCGAGAACCTCACCGCCGGGCAGAAGGTCGACCGCGCCGTCGAGGAACTCGGCGAACAGAAGTCGCTCTCCTTCGAGTTGGGACTCCACGCCAAGCCGTCCGCGCTCACGAAGCTGACCGGAGAGGCGGAGCCGGGCGAGGAAATGCCGCCCGAGTTCGCGAAGTTCTTCACCGGGCTGCGCATCAAACTGTCCGTCGAGTCGAAGAAGCCGCTCGCCGACTCGGGCGAGAAGGACCTCGTCGGTGTGGGCATGCGGGTTTCGGGAGCCGACGGCCTCCTGGCCGAGTTCCGGGTCGTCGGCGACTTCACGTACTACCGCGCCGACTTGGAGGCACTCGGCGAGGCGATGGGCGTCCCGTTCCCCACGGTCGACGAACTCCCTGAGAGCGAGAAGGAGCTCAGGAAGGTCCTCGAGGGGAAGTGGGTCAAGGTCGACAACTCCGAACTCGAGCAGTCCCGCAAGGGCACCTCGGGCTCCCAGGAGATCGACACCAAGACGCAGCAGAAGATCCTCAAGGCCGTACGCGGTGTCGTCGCGCGCGAGGTTACTTTCACCAGCAAGGGCGGCGGTGACGGCACTGAACAGATCGTCGCCAAGGCCTCGTTCCGCGACCTGCTCACCGGTGTCTTCGACAAACTCCGACCGCTGGCCGACGATCTCCCGGCGGGCACGGAACTGCCCACCAACAAGGACCTCAAGGAGGCCCCCGACAAGAAGATCGCCGTCAACTTCTCCCTGAAGAACGGCGACCTGACCCGCGTCTCGGTCAACCTCGCCGCCCTCGCGGACAACGCGAAGGGCACCCGACTCCCGCTCGTCCTCACCTTCGGCAAGGCGTCTGACCTCAGCGCCCCGTCCGGCGCCACCGAGGTGCCCGTGGGGGAGTTGATGGGCCCCGGCAACCCGTTCACAGGCGGGATGCTGGGCGGCGGCTTCTGATCACCGAAGCCCTCGAGACAGGCTTTTCGGTGCCCCAAGCCACCGGTATGGGCGAAAACAGCGGCACGCGTGCGTGGACCTCAAAACCGGCCACGCACGCGCGCACCCCGAACATCGCCCACGTGCGCGTGAACCTCAAAGACGTCCACGCGCACGTGGGCCGCAATCACCCTCCACGCGCGCGTGGCCACCGAAAACCCTCCACGCGCGCGTGCACCCTCAGGACGGCCCTCCACCCCGCCCCTGCCGAGGCAGATCCAACGCCACAGCTGCCGCCGAGCCGCAGAACTCCCGCACCGCGTTCGTGCGCGCCACCACCCGCCCCTGGTGCACCACGATCCGGCTGTACGCCAGCGACAGCGCCCCCGCCAGCCGGTCCCCGCGCACGGCGAGCAGTTCGGCCGGGAATCCGGCCTCCACCCGCACTTCGGGCAGCCCGAGCGCCGCTCGCGCCGATGAACTCACCGTGTCGTACGCGTCCTCGGGCCGCAGCCCGTAGCGCGAGGCCAGCAGATACGCGGCCTCCAGCGGATCTCCGCGCCCCACAGGGTTCGATACGTCCCTCAGGGCGCCGCTGCCCGCGACGACCCGTACCCCGGCCGCCCGCAGCACTCGTACCGGAGCCGTCCCGCGCCGGTCGACGCCCGAGCAGCCGCCCTGGGGCAGGCAGGCGACGGTCACCCCGGCCGCGGCGAGCTGTTCCGCCGCCCGCGCCGCCACCTCCGGGGGCAGCCGCCCGAGCCCGCCGCACGGACCGAGCGTCACCCCGGGCCGTAGCCCGCCCGCCATCGCCGCGAACCGCGCGAGCCGCGCTGGATCATCACCGTCCGTGTGCAGATCGACCGGGCAGCCATGCTCGGAAGCGATCTCCAGGACCGCTTCCACATACCCGGTCGGATCGGGGTCCAGATCCGGACAACCGCCCACTACGGAGGCGCCCATTTTCACCGCGTCCCGCAGCAGCGCCAGCTCCTCGGCCCCGGCGAGCCCGGTCAGCACTCTCGGCATCGCCACCGCCGTCAGCTCGGCGAGTCCCCGCAGCGCGCGCCGCGCCTGGAGCACAGCTGCCAGCGCGCCGAGCCCCTGGACGTCGCCGATGCGCACGTGGGAACGCAGCGCCGTGGCCCCGTGCCCGAGGTGCAGCAGCGCGGCCTCGGTCGTACGGCGCTGGACCTCCTGATCGTCGTACGAGACCGGACCGTCGCCGTCGGCCGACAGGGCCGTGTCGCTGTGGGCGTGCGGCTCCGCGGGGGCCGGCAGGAGCAGATAGCCGGCGAGATCCACGCGCGCGGTGTGCACGCTGAGACTGCCGGCCGTGCCGACCGCCTCGATGCGCCCGCCGCCCAGCCGCACGTCCACGGTCCGGCCGTCGGTGAGCCGCGCACCGGACAGCAGCAGGGCGGAGCCGTCGGTCCGGCCCGACGAGGAACCCGACGACGGAGGGGGCTGCTGCGGCAAGCTGTCGGGCATCGTGCTCCTGGCTCTCGGGGCGGCTGCGCAGGGGAACGCGCGATCACGCAGCGTGAGTCGAGCCTAGGGTGGCGAGCAGTGCGCTTCGAGGAGGAGCGGAATAGTCGTACCGGTGTGGTCTGCCGTGCACAGAGGGCTGTTGGAGCGCTTGTGGAGCTCCTGGGAGCTGCGCAGAACGCCGGGAACGGGCCCGGACAGGTACGGCGAAACGGATTTGGGCGAACGGCTGCCGAGCGTGTAATGTCTTCATCGCTCGCCCCAATAGCTCAGTCGGCAGAGCGTCTCCATGGTAAGGAGAAGGTCTACGGTTCGATTCCGTATTGGGGCTCTGGTGTGTGAGGTTTCCGTCGTGAGGCGGTCCGATCGCATCGCAGCGGTGTAGCTCAGTCGGTAGAGCAAGCGGCTCATAATCGCTGTGTCACCGGTTCAAGTCCGGTCACCGCTACTGACAGTAGCCGATTGTGGGGTCGGTCCTTCGATCGGCTACTCTTCTGTGCGTTAATGTCCCATCCGTTCGTCAAGGAGCACTCCTGTGGCTGCCACCGACGTCCGCCCGAAGATCACGCTGGCCTGCGTGGAGTGCAAGGAGCGGAACTACATCACCAAGAAGAACCGGCGTAACAACCCGGACCGTCTTGAGATGAAGAAGCACTGCCCGCGTTGCAATGCGCACACCGCGCACCGCGAAACGCGATAAAACAGGCTCGTACACGAGGCCGTCCCCAGTTAACGGGGGCGGCCTCGCGTCGTTGTCGGCTCGCCGGGCCGAATGTCACGCATGCTTGTTCCGGGCAATCACAGCGAACATCAGGAGGTACCGGGCCATGGCGCTCGACCAGTCCTTCGTGGGGCGGTCCTATCCGCCCACCGACCCCTATGAGGTCGGCCGGGAGAAGATCCGCGAGTTCGCGGAGGCGGTGGGGGACCCCAACTCCGCCTACACGGACCCGGAGGCCGCCAAGGCACTCGGATACGCCGATGTGATCGCCCCGCCCACCTTCGTGTTCACGATCACTTACAAGGCCGCGGGACAGGTCGTCCAGGACCCTCAACTCGGCCTCGACTACAGCCGCGTGGTGCACGGCGACCAGAAGTTCGCCTACAAGCGACCGGTGCGCGCGGGAGACCGGCTGACGGTCGTCTCGACGATCGAGGCGATCAAGTCCCTGGCGGGCAACGACATCCTGGACATCCGGGGTGAGGTCCACGACGAGGCGGGCGAGCATGTGGTGACCGCCTGGACGAAGCTCGTGGCCCGCGCGGCAGAGGAGGGCTGAGACGTATGGCGGCGAACATCGCGTACGACGACATCGAGGTCGGCACCGAACTGCCGGCTCAGACCTTCCTGGTGACCCGGGCCACGCTCGTGCAGTACGCGGGCGCCTCCGGGGACTTCAACCCGATCCACTGGAACGAGAAGTTCGCGGTCGAGGTCGGCCTGCCCGATGTCATCGCGCATGGCATGTTCACGATGGCCGAGGCGATCCGGGTCGTCACGGACTGGGTGGGCGATCCGGGCGCGGTCGCCGAGTACGGCGTGCGCTTCACCAAGCCCGTGGTCGTCCCGAACGACGACAAGGGGGCCACGATCGAGGTCAGCGCCAAGGTCGCGGCCAAGCTCGACGACAACGCCGTCCGCGTCGACCTCACGGCCATGAGCGCGGGACAGAAAGTCCTGGGGATGTCGCGGGCGGTCGTCCGACTCGCCTGACGGCGCGCAGGAGTGCATGAGTAAGGGGCACGCTCAATGGAGGCGTGCCCCTTACTCATGCACTCCTGCGCCCCCGGCGCTCAAGGCCTTCGCCCGCTTCAGCGCCCATGAGCCGACTGCCCGAGGGTTCAGCCCTCAGATGCGGGATGCCAAGTTCGTCACCTGGACGGTGACCACGGACGACCTCCCGCTGGACTGGTCGGACGCGCTCCGGCGCCTGTAGTTCGAGGCCATGGAGTACGGCCCTGCCCTGACCGGCGGGCCGTTCTCGTACCCTTGTGCACGTGCAGGAACTCCACGACGCCCCACTGGCCCCACTGACCACCTTCCGGCTCGGCGGTCCCGCCGCGCGGCTGATCACCGCGTCAACCGACGCCGAGGTGGTCGCCGCCGTCCGCGAGGCCGACGACACCGGTACGCCGCTGCTGCTCATCGGCGGCGGCTCCAACCTGGTCATCGGCGACAAGGGCTTCGCGGGAACCGCCCTGCGCATCGCCACCCGCGGCTTCGAACTCGACGGTACGAAGCTGGAGTTGGCCGCCGGCGAGCTGTGGACCGAGGCGGTCGCCCGCACCGTCGAGGCGGGCCTCGCGGGCATCGAGTGCCTCGCCGGAATCCCCGGCTCCGCGGGCGCGACACCCATCCAGAATGTCGGCGCGTACGGTCAGGAAGTGTCGTCGACGATTACCGAAGTGATCGCATACGACCGGCAGACCCGAGAAACGGTCACGATCCCGAACGCCGAGTGCGCCTTCTCCTACCGCCACAGTCGCTTCAAGGCCGACCCCGAGCGCTTCGTCGTCCTGCGCGTCCGCTTCCAGCTGGAGGACGCGGACGGGCTCTCCGCGCCGATCAAGTACGCCGAGACCGCCCGCGCCCTGGGGGTCGAGGCCGGCGAGCGCGTACCCCTCGCGGACACCCGCGAGACCGTCCTGAAGCTGCGCTCCGGGAAGGGCATGGTCCTGGACCCCGAGGACCACGACACCTGGTCGGCAGGGTCCTTCTTCACCAACCCGATCCTCACCGACGAACAGTTCGCGGCGTTCCACGCGTGCGTGCAGGCACGCCTGGGCGCGGACGCCATCCCACCCGCGTACCCGGCGGGCAACGGCCACACCAAGACCTCCGCGGCCTGGCTGATCGACAAGTCCGGCTTCACCAAGGGCTACGGAACCGGCCCCGCACGCATCTCCACCAAGCACACCCTCGCCCTAACCAACCGCGGCGAGGCCACCACCGAGGATCTGCTCGCGCTGGCCCGCGAGGTCGTCGCCGGAGTCCACGCCGCCTTCGGCATCACACTGGTCAACGAACCGGTGATGGTGGGCGTCAACCTCTGATCAACCCACCGCCGCACAGGCGGGGCGCGCGTACCGAAGGATCAGACAAGCCAGTCGTCGATCCCGGACAGCAACTTCTTCTTGACGTCCGGAGGCGCAGCCGATGCCCGTACCGACTGCCGCGCCAGCTCCGCCAGTTCCGCATCCGTGAAACCGTGATGACGGCGCGCGATCTCGTACTGGGCGGCCAGACGCGAGCCGAACAGCAGGGGATCGTCCGCGCCGAGCGCCATAGGGACCCCTGCCTCGAAGAGCGTGCGCAAGGGGACGTCCTCCGGCTTTTCGTACACCCCTAGGGCGACGTTCGACGCCGGGCACACCTCACACGTCACACCACGGTCCGCGAGCCGCTTCAGCAGACGCGGGTCCTCGGCGGCCCGCACCCCGTGCCCGATCCGCGACGCGTCCAGGTCGTCCAGGCAGTCGCGCACCGACGAGGGCCCCGTCAGCTCGCCGCCGTGCGGAGCGGCCAGCAACCCGCCGTCACGCGCGATGGCGAAGGCCCGGTCGAAGTCCCGTGCCATGCCCCGGCGTTCGTCGTTGGAGAGCCCGAAGCCGACGATGCCGCGGTCCGCGTACCGCACGGCCAGCCGGGCCAGCGTGCGGGCGTCCAGCGGGTGCTTCATACGGTTCGCGGCCACCAGGACCCGTATCCCGAGCCCGGTCTCCCGCATGGCCGAGTCGACCGCGTCCAGGATGACCTCCAGGGCCGGAATCAGCCCGCCCAGGCGAGGCGCGTACGACGTCGGATCGACCTGGATCTCCAGCCAGCCGGAGCCGTCCCTGAGGTCCTCCTCGGCAGCCTCGCGCACCAGCCGCTGAATGTCCTCGGGCTCTCTGAGGCACGATCGCGCCGCGTCGTACAGCCGCTGGAAACGGAACCAGCCCCGCTCGTCCGTGGCCCGTAGCTTCGGCGGCTCCCCGCTGGTCAGCGCGTCGGGAAGATGGATCCCGTGCTTGTCGGCCAGTTCCAGCAGGGTGGTGATCCGCATCGACCCGGTGAAATGCAGGTGCAGATGGGCTTTCGGCAACTCAGAGACATCACGTACGTGGTGCATCCCAAGATCCTGCCGTACGTCGCTGTCGAGTCGGTAGCTCTTTCCCCGAACGTGGTCTTGCTCGCACTGAGAAGCGGGCCGCCTCCCCGAAGGGAAGCGACCCGCACACGCGCGTGGACGACGAAAACAAAAACGACGCCCCTAGGACGTACGAAAACTCAGGCCCGTGCCTCCGCCAGCAGCTTCTGGATCCGGGAGACACCCTCGACGAGGTCCTCGTCCCCGAGGGCGTACGAAAGCCGCAGGTAACCGGGTGTGCCAAAGGCCTCGCCCGGGACGACCGCGACCTCGGCCTCCTCCAGGATCAGGGCGGCCAACTCGACCGAGTCCTTCGGGCGCTTGCCGCGGATCTCCTTGCCGATGAGGGTCTTCACGGAGGGGTACGCGTAGAAGGCGCCCTCGGGCTCGGGGCAGACGACGCCGTCGATCTCGTTCAGCATCCGCACGATCGTCTTACGGCGCCGGTCGAAGGCCTCGCGCATCTTGGCGACGGCGTCCAGGTCGCCGGAGACGGCGGCGAGCGCGGCGATCTGCGCCACGTTCGACACATTGGAGGTGGCGTGCGACTGGAGGTTCGTCGCGGCCTTCACCACGTCCTTAGGGCCGATGATCCAGCCGACGCGCCAGCCCGTCATCGCGTAGGTCTTCGCCACGCCGTTGACCACGACGCACTTGTCGCGCAGCTCGGGCAGGAGGGCCGGCAGCGACACGGACGCGGCGTCTCCGTAGACGAGGTGTTCGTAGATCTCGTCCGTCATCACCCACAGGCCGTGCTCGACGGCCCAGCGGCCGATGGCCTCGGTGTCGGCGCGGTTGTAAACGGCGCCGGTCGGGTTGGACGGGGACACGAAGAGGACGACCTTCGTCTTCTCCGTACGGGCCGCCTCCAGCTGCTCGACTGAGACGCGGTAGCCGGTGGTCTCGTCGGCGACGACCTCGACCGGGACACCGCCGGCGAGGCGGATCGACTCCGGGTACGTCGTCCAGTACGGAGCCGGGACGATCACCTCGTCGCCCGGGTCGAGGATCGCGGCGAACGCCTCGTAGATGGCCTGCTTGCCGCCGTTGGTCACCAGGATCTGCGAGACCTCGGGCTCGTACCCGGAGTCGCGCAGCGTCTTGGCGGCGATCGCGGCCTTCAGCTCGGGAAGGCCGCCGGCCGGCGTGTAGCGGTGGTACTTCGGGTTCTTGCACGCCTCGATGGCGGCCTCGACGATGTAGTCCGGCGTCGGGAAGTCGGGTTCACCGGCGCCGAAGCCGATCACCGGACGTCCTGCGGCCTTCAGGGCCTTGGCCTTGGCGTCCACGGCGAGGGTGGCGGACTCGGAGATCGCACCGACTCGGGCGGAGACCCGGCGGTCGGTGGGAGGGGTTGCAGCGCTCATGGCGCCCATCGTTCCAGACCCGAAACGTCCGCGGCACACGGGTTTCACAGACTGAGCGGGCCCCGCCAAAGCCCGTACGGGCGCTATCTGTTCGACGACCGGCCGCCGACCACGTACACTCTCACCTCGTTGGCCTTCACCGGCCGCACGCACCGAGTGCACACCGAGCACCCGGACGGATGCGGTACGTTGAAGGGAAACAAAGGGTCGTAGCTCAATTGGTAGAGCACTGGTCTCCAAAACCAGCGGTTGGGGGTTCAAGTCCCTCCGGCCCTGCTACACACTCCTTCGTCAGGATGTGTGCGCATGTACGTACTGCAATGCACCCGCCGTGCGGCTCGACCGGGCGCGGCACGGCCACGACCCGGAATCAGGTGAGGACGAGTGACGGACGCCGTGGGCTCCATCGACATGCCTGATGCCCAGGATGAGGTGCCGGAGTCCAAGAAGAAGGGCCGCAAGGGCGGCAAGCGTGCCAAGAAGGGCCCGCTGAAGCGTCTCGCTCTCTTCTACCGCCAGATCGTCGCGGAACTCCGCAAGGTTGTCTGGCCGACTCGCAGCCAGCTGACGACATACACGACTGTGGTGATCGTCTTCGTTGTCATCATGATCGGTCTGGTGACTGTGATTGACTTTGGACTCGACAAGGCGGCCAAGTACGTCTTCGGCTGAGCCAAGCGCGAAGGGCGCCGTACTCGGCGCCCCATTTCGCGTGTTCCACCCCTATGTATCGAGGAAGAAGCAGCCACCGTGTCTGACCCGAACCTGAACGACGCCATCGAGTCGGCGGAGTCCGTTGAGGACGAGCTCGACATCGTCGAGGCTGCGGACGCTGAGAAGAACGTCGAGACCACCGACAACGCCGAGGACACCGAAGAGGCTGCCCTGACCGAGGCTGCCGAGGACGCGGCCGTCGACGAGGAAGCTGCGGAAGAAGCCCCGGAGGAAGCCGAGGCCGCGGAGGAAGAGGCCGAGCCGGTCGACCCGGTCACCGCCCTCCGTGAGGAACTTCGCGGGCTGCCCGGCGAGTGGTACGTCATCCACACCTACGCCGGTTACGAGAAGCGCGTGAAGGCCAACCTGGAGCAGCGCGCCGTCTCGCTGAACGTCGAGGACTTCATCTACCAGGCCGAGGTCCCCGAGGAAGAGATCGTCCAGATCAAGAACGGCGAGCGCAAGAACGTCCGGCAGAACAAGCTGCCCGGTTACGTCCTCGTTCGCATGGACCTGACGAACGAGTCCTGGGGCGTCGTCCGCAACACGCCCGGCGTCACCGGCTTCGTGGGCAACGCCTACGACCCGTACCCGCTGACCCTGGACGAGATCGTCAAGATGCTCGCCCCGGAGGCCGAGGAGAAGGCCGCCCGCGAGGCCGCCGAGGCCGAGGGCAAGCCGGCTCCGGCTCGCAAGATGGAGGTCCAGGTACTGGACTTCGAGGTCGGCGACTCGGTCACCGTCACCGACGGCCCGTTCGCGACGCTCCAGGCGACCATCAACGAGATCAACGCCGACTCGAAGAAGGTCAAGGGCCTCGTCGAGATCTTCGGTCGCGAGACTCCGGTCGAGCTGTCCTTCGACCAGATCCAGAAGAACTAGCTTCCCGGAATCCAGAAGGACCGGCTTCTCGGAGTCTTCTGGAACACCCGCTTCCGTCCAGGTCAGGCGATCGCTCGAACGGTCGCCTGACCTGCTCGGTTTCAGGCTGTGCCACGTTGGCCGTTATCGTGGTGCGGTTGCCTTCGCGGCAACATGACAAGGCAAGACACAAGAAAAGGCAGAGGACCCGGAATGCCTCCCAAGAAGAAGAAGGTCACGGGGCTGATCAAGCTCCAGATCCAGGCCGGTGCCGCCAACCCGGCTCCGCCGGTCGGCCCGGCGCTGGGCCAGCACGGCGTCAACATCATGGAGTTCTGCAAGGCCTACAACGCCGCGACCGAGTCGCAGCGTGGCTCGGTGATCCCGGTGGAGATCACGGTCTACGAGGACCGTTCCTTCACCTTCATCACCAAGACGCCGCCGGCCGCCAAGATGATCCTCAAGGCCGCGGGCGTGCAGAAGGGCTCCGGCGAGCCGCACAAGACCAAGGTCGCCAAGATCACTGAGGCGCAGGTCCGCGAGATCGCCACCACCAAGATGCCCGACCTGAACGCGAACGACCTGGACGCCGCGGCGAAGATCATCGCCGGTACCGCGCGTTCCATGGGCATCACGGTCGAGGGCTGAACCCCACCTTCGTAAGGCCATGCGGCTCGCAAGGCCGCACGTGGAAGGGCCTGCTCGGTCCGTACCACGACTCCTTCAGAACACATCAGGAGCAGCAGTGAGCAAGCGCAGCAAATCTCTCCGCGCTGCGGACGCCAAGATCGACCGGGAGAAGCTGTACGCCCCGCTCGAGGCCGTGCGTCTCGCCAAGGAGACCTCCACCACCAAGTTCGACGGCACCGTCGAGGTCGCCTTCCGCCTGGGCGTCGACCCGCGCAAGGCCGACCAGGTGGTCCGTGGCACCGTCAACCTCCCGCACGGCACCGGCAAGACCGCCCGGGTCCTGGTCTTCGCGACCGGTGACCGTGCCGAGGCCGCGACTGCCGCGGGCGCCGACATCGTCGGCTCCGACGAGCTGATCGACGAGGTGTCGAAGGGCCGTCTGGACTTCGACGCCGTCGTCGCCACCCCTGACCTCATGGGCAAGGTCGGCCGCCTCGGCCGCGTCCTCGGCCCGCGTGGTCTGATGCCGAACCCGAAGACCGGCACCGTGACCCCGGACGTGGTCAAGGCCGTGACCGAGATCAAGGGCGGCAAGATCGAGTTCCGCGTCGACAAGCACTCGAACCTGCACTTCATCATCGGCAAGTCGTCCTTCGACGACACCAAGCTGGTGGAGAACTACGGCGCCGCGCTGGAGGAGATCCTCCGTCTGAAGCCGTCCGCGGCCAAGGGGCGCTACATCAAGAAGGCCGCGATCAGCACCACGATCGGCCCCGGCATTCCGGTCGACCCGAACCGCACCCGCAACCTCCTCGTCGAGGAGGACCCGGCCGCCGTCTGAGTCCAGGACTCATCCGGCAGTCGCGTACGCGTTCTTGTCAGCGGGCCCCGCAACCTTTCGAGGTGCGGGGCCCGTCCCTTTGGTCTGAGTGAATTTACGGAGCCGGATGTCAGTGGCCTGCGCTAGCGTGCGGGGCACAGGAATCACATAGGGGTGGGGACGAATGAAGAGCACGAGTGTGCGCCGCGTGGGCCTGTCGATCGCGGTGGTGGCCGCGTTGACGGGGGTGGCGGCCTGCAGTGGCTCGGACTCCGGCAAGGGCTCGGGGGACGACGGCAAGGCGGCCGGCAAGGCCCCGACCCGTGTGAGCCCGATAGCGGCCCTGCGTTCCGTGGAGACGACCACCGACAAGGCCGACTCCGCCAAGGTCGAGGCCACGACGACCATGGGCTCGATGATGTCCATGAAGGCGGACGGTGCGCTCGGCTGGGCCGACGGACTCACCGGCAATCTGACGATCACGTACACCGGCGGGACGATGGCCGACACGATGCGTCAGATGGGCTCCACCTCGATGGAGGCCCGCTATCTGCCGGACGCCTACTACGCGAAGATGGGCGACCAGTTCGCCGCGCAGTCGGGCGGCAAGCACTGGATCAAGTACGCGTACGACGATCTCGCGGACCTCGCGGGCGGCTCGGGGGCGTATCTGAAGGACCAGATGCAGAACACCACGCCCAACCAGTCGGTGAAGCTGCTGCTGGCCTCCGGCGATGTGCGCAAGGTCGGCGAGGAGACGGTGCGCGGGGTGAACACCACGCACTACTCGGGGACGGTGGACGTCGCGGATCTCGCAGTGCGGAACTCAAGTCTCAGCGAGGCGCAACTGGCTGACCTGAAGAGGCAGTTGGAGCAGGCCGGGATCACCACCGAGACGGTCGACATCTGGGTCGACGATGACGATCTGCTGGTGAAGAAGGTCGAGAAGGGCAAGCTGGCGACCGGGGAGATGTCCTCCACGGCGTACTACAGCGACTACGGGGTGGAGGTCTCCGCCGAGGAGCCTCCGGCCGCCGACACCGCGGACTTCAAGGACCTGGTGGGTCAGCAGCCGTCGGCGTGACCGCTCCGCCAGTGAGCGTGCGCCCAGAGCGGTCGGCTGGTCGTGCACCGGCCGCTCCCGGCGGATTTGCTTGACACTCGGCTGGTCGCGTACTCTTCCACGGAAGCCAAAGACCGCTGGTCGTTGCCATGTGCTCGTACGAGGACATGGTGGCCGAAGGATCCGCTGAACTGCGGACGACCCGCGCAGGTGACTGTGGAAGAGCTCCCGTATCCCGCCAGGGATGTCCGGTCGAGTTCACGCCCCGTGCGCCTGCGCCGGGGCGTTTCGTTTTGAAGTTGAAGACGAGCCCCTTCCTCGCGTGCCTGATTCAGGCGGTCCGGCGACGTGCGGCTGATCGAGAGGTCAGTCGAGGATCATCACCCCGGAAGGAGGCCGAGGCACATGGCGACGTCCAACAAGGTCGCAGAGGACAAAGTCGCAGCCGTTGAAGAGATCACGACGAAGCTGCGCAACTCCAACGCAGCTGTCGTGACTTCTTACGTCGGACTGTCCGTGGCGCAGCTCCAGGAGCTGCGCCGTTCTCTCGGCGAGAACGCTCAGTACCGAGTGGTGAAGAACACGCTGACCCAGATCGCGGCCAAGGAGGCCGGGGTCGAGCTGGACGAGCACCTTGAGGGCTCGACCGCTGTTGCCTTCGTGACCGGTGACCCGGTCGAGGCGGCGAAGGGTCTTCGTGACTTTGCCAAGAACAACCCCGCTCTCGTCATCAAGGGCGGTGTCCTTGAGGGCAAGTCGTTGTCCGCCGACGAGATCAAGAAGCTTGCGGACCTCGAGTCCCGCGAGGTTCTGCTCGCCAAGCTGGCAGGCGCCATGAAGGCCAAGCCGTCCCAGGCTGCCGCGGTCTTCCAGGCGCTTCCCTCGAAGTTCGTCCGCACCGCGGAGGCGCTTCGTGCCAAGCAGGCCGAGCAGGGCGGTGCCGAGTAATTCGGCTCGCACATTGACCGCGGCCTCAAGGCAGCAGCCCTGAGGCGACGGTCGAAGCGGGCCCAACGTACGCCCGCCGACATGTACATCCGGCACCAGCCGAATTAGTGGAAGGATCGCCCATCATGGCGAAGCTCAGCCAGGAAGACCTGCTCGCGCAGTTCGAGGAGATGACCCTCATCGAGCTCTCCGAGTTCGTGAAGGCCTTCGAGGACAAGTTCGACGTCACCGCCGCCGCTCCGGCCGCCGTCGTCGCCGCCGGTGGCCCGGCCGCCCCGGCCGCCGAGGCCGAGCCCGAGCAGGACGAGTTCGACGTCATCCTCACGGGTGCCGGCGACAAGAAGATCCAGGTCATCAAGGTCGTGCGTGAGCTGACCTCCCTGGGCCTGAAGGAGGCCAAGGACCTCGTGGACGGCGCCCCGAAGCCCGTCCTCGAGAAGGTCGCCAAGGACGCCGCCGACAAGGCTGCCGAGTCTCTCAAGGGCGCCGGCGCCTCCGTCGAGGTCAAGTAAGTCTCCAAGTGCGGCCGCGGCCGCACGGCGACTTCCCGTGACGCAGCTCTCCCGCAGGGCTGTAACGCGGACGCACTGAGGAGCGATCACCCAGTTGGGTGGTCGCTCTTCGGCGTTCGAGGGGGTGCCGTGGCGGCTGCCTTGCGCTGTAGGTGGCGGCGAGTATGGTGATCTTCGTTGTGCCTCCGGCCGCCTCGGTGACGGGCAGCAGACCGGGCTGCAAGTGACGATCGCAGCACCCGGTTTGGGCTTGGGGGGCCTTGACGAACCGCACGCAGCGCGCAATTCTCAGGACGCGTCGTCACAACGATCCGGATCCGAGGCATGGATCGACGGCGAAGAGGGAAGTATCGATGTGCATTGAGGGCGTGGCTTGCAGCAGGGGTTGAGAACAACGAGGGTCTTCAAAAACCCGAACTGGACATCAGTGGGCCAAGTGGCTACACTGACCCTTTGCGCTGCCTGTTAGCTGCCTCCTGCCCGTCACCAGGGGCATGCCCTCGCTTGAGCACTGTGGATTGAAACGGTTCTGACCTGGCCTTCGTTGGCTGATTCAGGAAACGTCTGTCTCTGTGCCCGGCTTGGGACCGGTACGCGCGTAGTGAGTCCGAGCCCTCGGAAGGACCCCCTCTTGGCCGCCTCGCGCACTGCCTCGACCGCGAATACGAACAACGGCGCCAGCACTGCCCCGCTGCGCATCTCCTTTGCAAAGATCAAGGAGCCCCTCGAGGTTCCGAACCTTCTTGCGCTGCAGACCGAAAGCTTCGACTGGCTGCTCGGTAACGACGCGTGGAAGGCTCGTGTCGAGGCGGCTCTGGACAGTGGACAGGACGTCCCCACCAAGTCCGGCCTGGAGGAGATCTTCGAGGAGATCTCTCCGATTGAGGATTTCTCCGGGTCGATGTCGCTGACCTTCCGCGACCACCGTTTCGAGCCTCCGAAGAACTCCATCGACGAGTGCAAGGAGCGCGACTTCACGTACGCCGCCCCGCTCTTCGTCACCGCCGAGTTCACCAACAACGAGACCGGCGAGATCAAGTCCCAGACCGTCTTCATGGGCGACTTCCCGCTCATGACCGGCAAGGGCACCTTCGTCATCAACGGCACCGAGCGTGTCGTGGTGTCGCAGCTGGTCCGTTCGCCGGGTGTCTACTTCGACTCCTCCATCGACAAGACGTCCGACAAGGACATCTTCTCCGCGAAGGTCATCCCGTCCCGGGGTGCCTGGCTGGAGATGGAGATCGACAAGCGCGACATGGTCGGCGTACGCATCGACCGTAAGCGCAAGCAGTCCGTGACCGTTCTGCTCAAGGCTCTCGGTTGGACGACCGAGCAGATCCTCGAGGAGTTCGGCGAGTACGAGTCCATGCGCGCCACCCTGGAGAAGGACCACACCCAGGGCCAGGACGACGCACTGCTCGACATCTACCGCAAGCTGCGTCCGGGCGAGCCCCCGACCCGTGAGGCCGCGCAGACGCTGCTCGAGAACCTCTACTTCAACCCCAAGCGTTACGACCTCGCCAAGGTCGGCCGCTACAAGGTCAACAAGAAGCTGGGCGGTGACGCCCCGCTGGACGCCGGGATCCTGACCGTCGAGGACATCATCTCGACGATCAAGTACCTGGTGAAGCTGCACGCCGGTGAGACCGAGACGGTCGGCGACAGCGGCACGCAGATCGTCGTCGAGACCGACGACATCGACCACTTCGGCAACCGTCGTCTGCGTAACGTCGGCGAGCTCATCCAGAACCAGGTCCGTACGGGTCTGGCGCGTATGGAGCGCGTCGTGCGTGAGCGCATGACGACTCAGGACGTCGAGGCGATCACGCCGCAGACCCTGATCAACATCCGGCCGGTCGTCGCCTCCATCAAGGAGTTCTTCGGCACCAGCCAGCTGTCGCAGTTCATGGACCAGAACAACCCGCTGTCGGGTCTCACCCACAAGCGCCGTCTGTCGGCTCTTGGCCCGGGTGGTCTCTCCCGTGAGCGGGCCGGCTTCGAGGTCCGTGACGTGCACCCGTCGCACTACGGCCGCATGTGCCCGATCGAGACCCCTGAAGGCCCGAACATCGGCCTGATCGGCTCGCTCGCCTCGTACGGCCGGGTCAACGCGTTCGGCTTCGTCGAGACGCCGTACCGCCGGGTCACCGACGGTTTCGTCACCGACGAGGTCGACTACCTGACCGCCGACGAGGAAGACCGCTTCGTCATCGCGCAGGCCAACGCGCCGCTGTCGGACGACATGCGGTTCGAGGAGTCCCGCGTGCTGGTTCGCCGCCGTGGTGGCGAGGTCGACTACGTCCCCGGTGACGACGTCGACTACATGGACGTCTCCCCGCGCCAGATGGTGTCGGTCGCGACCGCCATGATCCCGTTCCTCGAGCACGACGACGCCAACCGTGCCCTCATGGGCGCGAACATGATGCGTCAGGCCGTGCCGCTGATCACCGCCGAGGCCCCCCTCGTCGGTACGGGCATGGAGTACCGCTGCGCCGTCGACGCCGGTGACGTCATCAAGGCCGAGAAGGCGGGTGTGGTCCAGGAGGTCTCCGCGGACTACGTCACGGTCGCCAACGACGACGGCACGTACACCACGTACCGGGTTGCCAAGTTCTCCCGTTCCAACCAGGGCACCTCGGTCAACCAGAAGGTCATCGTCCACGAGGGCGACCGGGTCATCGAGAGCCAGGTGCTCGCCGACGGTCCGGCCACCCAGGAAGGCGAGATGGCGCTGGGCAAGAACCTGCTCGTCGCCTTCATGCCGTGGGAAGGCCACAACTACGAGGACGCGATCATCCTGTCGCAGCGCCTCGTTCAGGACGACGTCCTCTCCTCGATCCACATCGAGGAGCACGAGGTCGACGCCCGTGACACCAAGCTCGGCCCCGAGGAGATCACCCGGGACATCCCGAACGTCTCCGAGGAGGTCCTCGCCGACCTCGACGAGCGCGGCATCATCCGTATCGGTGCCGAGGTCGTCGCCGGCGACATCCTCGTCGGCAAGGTCACGCCCAAGGGTGAGACCGAGCTGACGCCGGAGGAGCGCCTGCTCCGTGCGATCTTCGGTGAGAAGGCGCGCGAAGTGCGCGACACCTCGCTGAAGGTGCCGCACGGCGAGATCGGCAAGGTCATCGGCGTCCGCGTCTTCGACCGCGAGGAGGGCGACGAGCTGCCCCCCGGTGTGAACCAGCTGGTGCGCGTGTACGTGGCGCAGAAGCGCAAGATCACCGACGGTGACAAGCTCGCCGGCCGTCACGGCAACAAGGGCGTCATCTCGAAGATCCTGCCGATCGAGGACATGCCGTTCTTGGAGGACGGCACCCCGGTCGACATCATCCTCAACCCGCTGGGTGTGCCGTCCCGAATGAACCCGGGACAGGTACTGGAGATCCACCTCGGCTGGCTCGCCAGCCAGGGCTGGGACGTCTCCGGACTCGCCGACGAGTGGGCGGAGCGTCTGCAGGTCATCGGCGCCGACCAGGTCGACCCGCGTACGAACGTGGCGACCCCGGTCTTCGACGGTGCCCGCGAGGACGAGCTGGCCGGTCTGCTGGAGCACACCATCCCGAACCGCGACGGCGACCGCATGGTCCTCCCGTCCGGCAAGGCGCGTCTGTTCGACGGCCGCTCCGGCGAGCCGTTCCCGGACCCGATCTCGGTCGGGTACATGTACATCCTCAAGCTGCACCACCTGGTCGACGACAAGCTGCACGCCCGCTCGACCGGTCCGTACTCCATGATCACCCAGCAGCCGCTGGGTGGTAAGGCCCAGTTCGGTGGCCAGCGGTTCGGTGAGATGGAGGTGTGGGCGCTGGAGGCTTACGGCGCCGCATACGCCCTCCAGGAGCTGCTGACCATCAAGTCCGACGACGTCACCGGCCGCGTGAAGGTCTACGAGGCCATCGTCAAGGGCGAGAACATTCCCGAGCCCGGCATCCCCGAGTCCTTCAAGGTGCTCATCAAGGAGATGCAGTCCCTGTGCCTCAACGTGGAGGTGCTGTCCTCGGACGGCATGTCCATCGAGATGCGCGACACGGACGAGGACGTCTTCCGCGCTGCGGAGGAGCTTGGCATCGACCTGTCCCGGCGTGAGCCGAGCAGCGTCGAAGAGGTCTGACGGGAGTCCGGCGGCCTTCGTCATGAAGGCCGCCGGCCCCAGGACCCCCGTATCAGACCCCATGACTTACAACCCTGAGAGGGATTGACGCATAGTGCTCGACGTCAACTTCTTCGACGAGCTCCGGATCGGTCTGGCCACCGCTGACGACATCCGTCAGTGGAGCCACGGCGAGGTCAAGAAGCCCGAGACGATCAACTACCGCACGCTCAAGCCCGAAAAGGACGGACTCTTCTGCGAGAAGATCTTCGGTCCGACCCGGGACTGGGAGTGCTACTGCGGCAAGTACAAGCGTGTCCGCTTCAAGGGCATCATCTGTGAGCGCTGTGGCGTCGAGGTCACTCGCGCCAAGGTGCGCCGTGAGCGGATGGGCCACATCGAGCTGGCTGCTCCCGTCACCCACATCTGGTACTTCAAGGGCGTTCCGTCGCGCCTTGGCTACCTGCTCGACCTCGCCCCGAAGGACCTCGAGAAGGTCATCTACTTCGCCGCGTACATGATTACGTACGTGGACGAGGAGCGCCGTACGCGCGATCTGCCCTCCCTGGAGGCGCATGTCTCCGTGGAGCGTCAGCAGGTCGAGAACCGTCGCGACGCCGACCTCGAGGCCCGCGCCAAGAAGCTCGAGACCGACCTGGCCGAGCTCGAGGCCGAGGGCGCCAAGGCCGACGTACGCCGCAAGGTGCGCGAAGGTGCCGAGCGGGAGATGAAGCAGCTGCGTGACCGTGCGCAGCGCGAGATCGACCGGCTCGACGAGGTGTGGACGCGCTTCAAGAACCTCAAGGTCCAGGACCTGGAGGGCGACGAGCTCCTCTACCGCGAGCTGCGTGACCGCTTCGGCACGTACTTCGACGGTTCGATGGGTGCGGCTGCCCTGCAAAAGCGCCTGGAGTCCTTCGACCTCGACGAGGAGGCCGAGCGCCTCCGCGAGATCATCCGTACCGGCAAGGGCCAGAAGAAGACCCGTGCGCTGAAGCGGCTGAAGGTCGTGTCTGCCTTCCTGCAGACCTCCAACAGCCCCAAGGGCATGGTCCTCGACTGCGTCCCGGTCATCCCGCCGGACCTTCGCCCGATGGTGCAGCTGGACGGTGGCCGCTTCGCGACCTCCGACCTGAACGACCTGTACCGCCGTGTGATCAACCGCAACAACCGTCTGAAGAGGCTCCTCGACCTCGGCGCGCCCGAGATCATCGTCAACAACGAGAAGCGCATGCTTCAGGAGGCCGTTGACGCCCTCTTCGACAACGGTCGTCGTGGTCGCCCGGTGACCGGTCCCGGTAACCGTCCCCTGAAGTCCCTCAGCGACATGCTGAAGGGCAAGCAGGGTCGCTTCCGGCAGAACCTGCTCGGTAAGCGAGTCGACTACTCGGCGCGTTCCGTGATCGTCGTCGGTCCGCAGCTGAAGCTGCACCAGTGCGGTCTGCCGAAGGCGATGGCGCTGGAGCTCTTCAAGCCGTTCGTGATGAAGCGCCTGGTGGACCTGAACCACGCGCAGAACATCAAGAGCGCGAAGCGCATGGTGGAGCGCGGCCGTACGGTCGTGTACGACGTCCTCGAAGAGGTCATCGCCGAGCACCCGGTTCTGCTGAACCGTGCTCCCACCCTGCACCGCCTCGGCATCCAGGCCTTCGAGCCGCAGCTGGTCGAGGGCAAGGCCATCCAGATCCACCCGCTCGTCTGCACCGCGTTCAACGCGGACTTCGACGGTGACCAGATGGCCGTGCACCTGCCGCTGTCCGCGGAGGCGCAGGCCGAGGCCCGCATCCTGATGCTGTCCTCGAACAACATCCTCAAGCCCGCCGACGGCCGTCCGGTGACGATGCCGACCCAGGACATGGTCCTCGGTCTGTTCTTCCTCACCACCGACGGCGAGCTGCGGGACGTCAAGGGCGAGGGCCGGTCCTTCGGCTCCGCGGCCGAGGCGATCATGGCGTTCGACGCCGGCGAGCTCTCGCTGCAGTCGCGCGTGGACATCCGCTTCCCGGTGGGCACCATCCCGCCGCGCGGCTGGACCCCGCCGGCGCGCGAGGAGGGCGAGCCGGAGTGGCAGCAGGGTGACACCTTCCGCCTGAAGACGACCCTGGGCCGTGCGCTCTTCAACGAGCTGCTGCCCGAGGACTACCCCTTCGTCGACTACGAGGTCGGCAAGAAGCAGCTCTCCGAGATCGTCAACGACCTCGCCGAGCGCTACCCCAAGGTCATCGTGGCGGCGACGCTCGACAACCTGAAGGCTGCCGGCTTCTACTGGGCGACCCGTTCCGGCGTCACCGTGGCCATCTCCGACATCGTCGTTCCCGAGGCGAAGAAGGAGCTCGTCAAGGGTTACGAGGCGCAGGACGAGAAGGTCCAGAAGCAGTACGAGCGCGGTCTGATCACCAAGGACGAGCGCACGCAGGAGCTCATCGCGATCTGGACCAAGGCGACCAACGAGGTTGCCGAGGCGATGAACGCGAACTTCCCGAAGACGAACCCCATCTTCATGATGGTTGACTCGGGTGCCCGAGGAAACATGATGCAGATGCGCCAGATCGCCGGTATGCGTGGTCTGGTGTCGAACGCCAAGAACGAGACGATCCCGCGTCCCATCAAGGCGTCGTTCCGTGAGGGTCTGTCCGTGCTGGAGTACTTCATCTCCACGCACGGTGCCCGTAAGGGTCTGGCGGACACCGCTCTGCGTACCGCCGACTCGGGTTACCTCACCCGTCGTCTCGTCGACGTCTCCCAGGACGTCATCATCCGCGAGGAGGACTGCGGCACCGACCGTGGCCTCCGGCTGCAGATCGCGGACCGGGACGCGGCGGGCAACCTGGTCAAGGCGGACAACGTCGAGACGTCCGTGTACGCACGTGCGCTGGCCGAGGACATTGTCGCCGACGGCAAGGTGCTGGCCCCCGCCAACACCGACCTGGGCGACGTCCTCATCGACGAGCTGGTGAGGCACGGCGTCTCGGAGGTCAAGACCCGTTCGGTCCTGACCTGTGAGTCCGCCGTCGGCACCTGCGCCATGTGCTACGGCCGTTCGCTGGCCACCGGCAAGCTGGTCGACATCGGTGAGGCGGTCGGCATCATCGCCGCCCAGTCCATCGGTGAGCCCGGCACGCAGCTGACGATGCGTACCTTCCACACCGGTGGTGTGGCCGGTGACGACATCACCCAGGGGCTGCCCCGTGTCGTCGAGCTCTTCGAGGCTCGTACGCCCAAGGGTGTCGCCCCGATCTCCGAGGCCTCCGGCCGCGTACGGATCGAGGAGACCGAGAAGACCAAGAAGCTCGTTGTCACCCCGGACGACGGCAGCGACGAGACGGCGTACCCGATCTCGAAGCGCGCCAAGCTCCAGGTGCGCGAGGGCGACCACGTCGAGGTGGGCCAGAAGCTCACCTACGGTGCCACCAACCCGCACGACGTGCTGCGCATCCTTGGTCAGCGGGCCGTTCAGGTCCACCTGGTCGGCGAGGTGCAGAAGGTCTACAACTCGCAGGGTGTGTCGATCCACGACAAGCACATCGAGATCATCATCCGGCAGATGCTGCGCCGGGTGACGATCATCGAGTCCGGCGACGCCGAGCTGCTGCCCGGTGAGCTCGTGGAGCGCTCGAAGTTCGAGACCGAGAACCGTCGTGTGGTCCAGGAAGGCGGCCACCCGGCCTCCGGCCGTCCGCAGCTGATGGGTATCACCAAGGCCTCGCTGGCCACCGAGTCGTGGCTGTCGGCGGCGTCCTTCCAGGAGACGACCAGGGTCCTCACGGACGCGGCGATCAACGCCAAGTCCGACTCCCTGATCGGCCTCAAGGAGAACGTCATCATCGGTAAGCTCATCCCGGCCGGTACGGGCCTGTCCCGCTACCGCAACATCCGGGTCGAGCCGACCGAGGAGGCCAAGGCCGCGATGTACTCGGCCGTCGGCTACGACGACATCGACTACTCGCCGTTCGGCACGGGCTCCGGCCAGGCCGTTCCGCTGGAGGACTACGACTACGGTCCGTACAACCAGTAAGCGAGCAGCTTGAGTTGGAGGGCGGTCACCCCGGGTTCGGGGTGACCGCCCTTCGGCGTGCCGCGTGCTTTCACGGAACTGAAAATGCGGGCAAGGGAACCGATGCCGATATTGGCGCGTTAGAGGATGATGGAGGCATTGAGCCCCCGGGGGAGGTGTCCGTGTCGTACCCATCGCAGTGGCAGCCGTGGCAGGGCGGCAACAGCCCGCAGTCCTGGCAGGGCCAGAGCAGTTCGTCGATGCTGGCCTCCCACGCCGACCGGGAGCGCGCAGTCGACGTGCTCAGAGCGGGCTTCGGTGAGGGGCGCCTGCAGCAGGACGAGCTCGAGAAGCGGATCGCGAGGGCCTACCAGGCCCGTACGGTCGGCGAGCTGGCCCTGCTCGTCGCCGACCTGCCACAGGGCCCCATGCCCGTGCCCATGGCCGCCTCGATGCCTGTACCGCGGACCTTCCTGCCCGCACAGCCGCCACCCACCAACGGCAAGGCGGTCGGTTCCATGGTCTGCGGTGTGCTCACCACGATGACCTTCGGTATCACCGGCCTCCCCGCGGTGATCCTGGGCCACACGGCACGCACCGAGATACGCCGCACCGGCGAGAGCGGTGAGGGCTTCGCGATGGCCGGACTCATCCTCGGCTGGCTGTCCGTCGCGGGCTGGGGCCTGTTCCTGATGCTCATGATCGTGGCGGGAGCATCGGGCGGCTGACAGCCCAGGTCCTGGGCGGCGCCCATTTGTTTTGACCGCAGCGTATGAGGTAGGTACGCTCAGACCTTGTGCCTGGGGTGTGCCCTGGCTTCCGTGCGTGCCTTCAGACCGCAACGGGATCCGTCACTGGCCACCGTAATCTGCGCCCTTTCTGCCTTGCGGCGGGAATCTGCAGCATTCGACACACCCGACCGCGTGGGTCGGCAACGTTCCAGGTTAGCTTCACCATCGGCACACAGAAACCGGAGAAGTAGTGCCTACGATCCAGCAGCTGGTCCGTAAGGGCCGGCAGGACAAGGTCGAGAAGAACAAGACGCCCGCACTCGAGGGTTCCCCTCAGCGTCGGGGCGTCTGCACGCGTGTGTTCACGACCACCCCGAAGAAGCCGAACTCGGCCCTGCGTAAGGTCGCGCGTGTGCGTCTGACCAGCGGGATCGAGGTCACCGCTTACATTCCGGGTGAGGGACACAACCTGCAGGAGCACTCCATCGTGCTCGTGCGTGGCGGCCGTGTGAAGGACCTGCCGGGTGTTCGCTACAAGATCATCCGTGGCTCCCTCGACACCCAGGGTGTCAAGAACCGCAAGCAGGCCCGCAGCCGCTACGGCGCCAAGAAGGAGAAGTAAGAATGCCTCGTAAGGGCCCCGCCCCGAAGCGCCCGGTCATCATCGACCCGGTCTACGGTTCTCCTCTGGTGACCTCCCTCATCAACAAGGTGCTGCTGAACGGCAAGCGCTCCACCGCCGAGCGCATCGTGTACGGCGCCATGGAGGGTCTGCGTGAGAAGACGGGCAACGACCCGATCATCACGCTGAAGCGCGCGCTGGAGAACATCAAGCCGACCCTCGAGGTCAAGTCCCGCCGTGTCGGTGGCGCCACCTACCAGGTTCCGATCGAGGTCAAGCCCGGTCGTGCCAACACCCTGGCGCTGCGCTGGCTGGTCGGTTACTCCCGCGCCCGTCGCGAGAAGACCATGACCGAGCGTCTGCTCAACGAACTTCTGGACGCCTCGAACGGCCTCGGCGCGGCCGTGAAGAAGCGCGAGGACACCCACAAGATGGCCGAGTCCAACAAGGCCTTCGCGCACTACCGCTGGTAGTCGCTACCCACATCGAGACCGAGAGAAGACCGAAGCCTTATGGCTACCACTTCACTTGACCTGGCCAGGGTCCGGAACATCGGGATCATGGCCCACATCGACGCGGGCAAGACGACCACCACCGAGCGGATCCTGTTCTACACCGGCGTCTCCTACAAGATCGGTGAGGTCCACGACGGCGCTGCCACCATGGACTGGATGGAGCAGGAGCAGGAGCGTGGCATCACGATCACCTCCGCTGCCACCACCTGTCACTGGCCGCTGAACAACGACGACTACACCATCAACATCATCGACACCCCGGGTCACGTCGACTTCACCGTCGAGGTGGAGCGCTCGCTGCGCGTGCTCGACGGTGCCGTGACGGTGTTCGACGGTGTCGCCGGTGTCGAGCCGCAGTCCGAGACGGTGTGGCGTCAGGCCGACCGTTACGGCGTGCCGCGCATCTGCTTCGTCAACAAGCTGGACCGTACCGGCGCCGAGTTCCACCGTTGCGTGGACATGATCTCGGACCGTCTGGGCGCCCAGCCGATCGTCATGCAGCTGCCGATCGGTGCCGAGGCCGACTTCAAGGGCGTTGTGGACCTGGTCCGCATGAAGGCGCTCGTGTGGTCCGCCGAGGCGGCGAAGGGCGAGATGTACGACACCGTCGACATCCCGGCCACGCACGCCGAGGCCGCCGAGGAGTGGCGCGGCAAGCTGCTCGAGGCCGTCGCGGAGAACGACGAAGAGATCATGGAGCTGTACCTGGAGGGCGTGGAGCCCACCGAGGAGCAGCTGTACGCCGCGATCCGTCGCATCACCATCGCGTCCGGCAAGTCCAACGACACCACGGTCACCCCGGTGTTCTGTGGCACCGCGTTCAAGAACAAGGGCGTCCAGCCCCTGCTCGACGCGGTTGTGCGCTACCTCCCGACTCCGCTCGACGTCGAGGCCATCGAGGGCCACGACGTCAAGGACCCGGAGCTGGTCGTCAAGCGCAAGCCGTCCGAGGACGAGCCGCTGTCTGCCCTTGCCTTCAAGATCATGAGCGACCCGCACCTGGGCAAGCTCACCTTCGTCCGGGTTTACTCGGGCCGCCTGGAGACCGGCACCGCGGTGCTGAACCCGGTCAAGGGCAAGAAGGAGCGCATCGGCAAGATCTACCGTATGCACGCGAACAAGCGTGAGGAGATCGCGGCGGTGGGCGCCGGCGACATCGTCGCTGTGATGGGCCTGAAGCAGACCACGACCGGTGAGACGCTGTGCGACGACAAGCAGCCGGTGATCCTGGAGTCCATGGACTTCCCGGCGCCGGTCATCCAGGTCGCCATCGAGCCCAAGTCCAAGGGTGACCAGGAGAAGCTGGGTGTCGCCATCCAGCGTCTCGCGGAGGAGGACCCCTCCTTCCAGGTCCACTCGGACGAGGAGACCGGCCAGACCATCATCGGCGGCATGGGCGAGCTGCACCTCGAGGTGCTGGTCGACCGCATGAAGCGCGAGTTCAAGGTCGAGGCCAACGTCGGCAAGCCGCAGGTGGCCTACCGCGAGACGATCCGCAAGGCCGTCGAGCGTGTGGACTACACGCACAAGAAGCAGACCGGTGGTACGGGTCAGTTCGCCAAGGTGCAGATCGCGGTCGAGCCGATCGAGGGCGGCGACGCCTCGTACGAGTTCGTGAACAAGGTGACCGGTGGTCGCATCCCGAAGGAGTACATCCCTTCGGTCGACGCCGGCTGCCAGGAGGCCATGCAGTTCGGCATCCTCGCCGGCTACGAGATGACGGGCGTTCGCGTCACGCTCATCGACGGCGGCTACCACGAGGTCGACTCCTCCGAGCTCGCGTTCAAGATCGCCGGTTCGCAGGCCTTCAAGGAGGCCGCGCGCAAGGCCAGCCCCGTGCTGCTCGAGCCGATGATGGCCGTAGAGGTCACCACGCCCGAGGACTACATGGGCGAGGTCATCGGTGACATCAACTCCCGACGTGGTCAGATCGAGGCCATGGAGGAGCGTGCCGGTGCCCGCGTTGTGAAGGGCCTGGTTCCGCTGTCGGAGATGTTCGGCTACGTCGGCGACCTCCGCAGCAAGACATCGGGTCGCGCGAGCTACTCGATGCAGTTCGACTCCTACGCCGAGGTTCCCCGGAACGTCGCCGAGGAGATCATCGCGAAGGCCAAGGGCGAGTAACTCACCCGAGTTCACGCCTTAGGCTTGACTCCGGAGCTTGCTGGGGCATTCCGTCACCATCGTGGCTGGAGTGCCCCGGGCCCCGGCTTTCCAGCAAAGATCACCTGGCGCCGATGAGTAAGGCGTACAGAACCACTCCACAGGAGGACCCCAGTGGCGAAGGCGAAGTTCGAGCGGACTAAGCCGCACGTCAACATCGGCACCATCGGTCACATCGACCACGGTAAGACGACCCTCACGGCCGCCATTACCAAGGTGCTGCACGACGCGTACCCGGACCTGAACGAGGCCTCGGCCTTCGACCAGATCGACAAGGCTCCTGAGGAGCGCCAGCGCGGTATCACGATCTCCATCGCGCACGTCGAGTACCAGACGGAGACGCGTCACTACGCGCACGTCGACTGCCCCGGTCACGCGGACTACATCAAGAACATGATCACGGGTGCGGCGCAGATGGACGGCGCCATCCTCGTGGTCGCCGCCACCGACGGCCCGATGCCGCAGACCAAGGAGCACGTGCTCCTGGCCCGCCAGGTCGGCGTTCCGTACATCGTCGTCGCCCTGAACAAGGCCGACATGGTGGACGACGAGGAGATCCTGGAGCTCGTCGAGCTCGAGGTCCGTGAGCTGCTCTCCGAGTACGAGTTCCCGGGCGACGACCTGCCGGTCGTCAAGGTCTCGGCGCTCAAGGCCCTCGAGGGCGACAAGGAGTGGGGCAACTCAGTCCTCGAGCTGATGAAGGCCGTCGACGAGGCGATCCCGCAGCCCGAGCGTGACGTCGACAAGCCGTTCCTGATGCCGATCGAGGACGTCTTCACGATCACCGGTCGTGGCACCGTCGTCACCGGTCGTATCGAGCGGGGTGTCCTCAAGGTCAACGAGACCGTTGACATCGTGGGCATCAAGCAGGAGAAGACCACCACCACGGTCACCGGCATCGAGATGTTCCGCAAGCTGCTCGACGAGGGCCAGGCCGGTGAGAACGTCGGTCTGCTGCTTCGTGGCATCAAGCGCGAGGACGTCGAGCGCGGCCAGGTCATCATCAAGCCGGGCTCGGTCACCCCGCACACCGAGTTCGAGGCGCAGGCGTACATCCTGTCCAAGGACGAGGGTGGCCGTCACACGCCGTTCTTCAACAACTACCGTCCTCAGTTCTACTTCCGTACGACTGACGTGACCGGTGTTGTGACCCTCCCCGAGGGCACGGAGATGGTCATGCCGGGCGACAACACTGAGATGAAGGTCGAGCTCATCCAGCCCGTCGCCATGGAAGAGGGCCTGAAGTTCGCCATCCGCGAGGGTGGCCGGACCGTGGGCGCCGGCCAGGTCACCAAGATCAACAAGTGAGCTTGTTGACTTGACCTGGTAGCTCCGCTGCGAGCTCCATAAAGGGCCCGTACGACTTCGGTCGTACGGGCCCTTTTGCTGTTTTGCGGGTCTTCGACTTGCCGGTGCTTGGCTTACCGGTACTCAGCTCAGCGGCTGACGGTGAAATTCCTTTGGGTCCGCTCGTGCAGGGCGATGCCGACCGAGACCGAGACATTGAGGGACTCGGTGGAATGGAACATCGGGATGGAAACCGTTGTGGCGGACGTCTTCTTGAACAATTCGGAGGGTCCGCCCTTTTCGCTGCCGAACAGCAGGGCCAGTCGTTCCTGCTTTTCGCCGAGGTCCTTGACGGTGAGTTCGCCGCCCGCTTCGAAGGCCATCAACGGCATTTCGTTGTCGCGGACGAAGGCGACCGCGTCCTCGCGGCTGGCGAGAACGACGGGAAGGGAGAAGACGTAGCCCCGGCTCGCCCTCAGCAGACGCCGGTCGGCGATGGTGGCGAGATCGCTGTCGACCAGGACGATTCCCGAGGCCCCCAGCGCGAGCGAAGTCCGCACGATCGCGCCGATGTTCCCGACGATCTTCACCCCGTCGAGTACGACGACGTCTCCGCCGCGCTCCGCGATGTCCTGGAACCGAGCGGGCCGGGGGACGCGGGCGATGCCGAACGTCTTGGCCTTTCGCTCGCCTTTGAAGAGCTGATTGACGACCGACGATTCGACGAGGCGGACCGGCACATTTCGCTGTCGACAGAGGTCGAGCAGTTCGGGCGAGAACGGAGTGCTGTCGCTTCCGTACACCTCGATGAATTCCACCCCCGCTCCCAGGCATTGCATAAGAGGTTCGGTGTCCTCGATCAATACCGTCTTGATGCTGGTTCTCGACGGCTTGGTGACGTCGAGAATTCGCTGCATCGCGGGATCGGAAAGGGAAGTGATGGTGGCCAGCTCGCTCATGTGTCGATCCTAACAGCGCTGTGTAACGGCGAATATCGACGAAAAAGTGCGTGCGTCGTTGCGCCTGTTCACAGGGACGAGGCGGGCCACGATCAGTGCAAGGTCGGGACTTCGCCGCCCTCGACTCTGCTCAGCGTCACCCCCGGTAGGCCGCGCAGCCGGTTTTTCGCGACAGCCGCGAGGTGGTCCGGAGCCGGTGGGTTGAGGCCCAGGCCGATGGCGTAGCGGAGTGGGTCCGTGGTGAAGGGGCGGGGCCAGGCATGGGCGGCCGGTGCCGCGTCCGACAGGTCGGTCAGCAGGGCTCGCATCCTGCCCCGTACCCGGCCCGCGTCAGCGGCGGGGCCGACCGTCACGACCGCCCAGGCCGCGTGGCGGCGGTGCAGCGGGGGAGGGGACAGCAGCTCGGGCCACGGGAACGGGTCCGGGGCCGCGTCCAGCAACTCCCAGGCGCGGAACAGCTCTTGGGTGATGAGGTCTCGCATGCCCGCCGTGACCTGGTCCGTGCAGGGGCGGACCGGGTCGGACGGCGTCGTGATCGGGAGGGGGAGGGACTGGCGAGACGGTTCGCCCCGCTTGCCTGGATCGCCGACCGGGACTCGCCAGTCCCAGGCCGCCCACGTCGCGAAGAAGTGCCGTAGGAGATCGGCCGGGGGCAGGTCGCCGGCCTCGCTCGCGGTACGGGCCGCCAGGACGGACCAGGCCAGGCCCGGCAGCCCGCCGAACGGTGCCGAATCCAGGCCGCGTGCCTTCGCCCACGCCTTGACCTGCGTGGCCAGCCGGGCGAAAGCCGGTCCGTGGGTGCCGACGGAAGCGAGGAGCGCGTCGGCGTCGCTCACCGCGCTGAGCGCGATCGCCGCCGCCTCGCCCAGTTCGGCCCGGTGGTTCACCGCCTCGGTGGGGTCCATCGGTCCGGTGGCCACGATGACCACATCCACGTCCAGCCCGTCCAGCCACAACCGCAGGCCGGGTACGCGCGCCCCGACCACCTCCCGTACGTCGCTCGCCTCGGGCAGGGCTTCGGTCAACTTCGCCTGTACGGCGGCGAGTTCGACCGTGCCGGGGAGCGCCGCCACCAGGTCCAGATCCGCACCCGGCAGCGCGCAGCCCATGCGCCGGGAGCCGACGACGTGGACGACGCCGCCGGGGAGGGCCTGCGCGATGCGATGGGTGATGCGGTCGGCCACAGCGGTGTCTGCCACGTCCATGTCGACGGCGTCGTACCCGTCCCCGTCCCCGAACCCGTAGTCCACGCCCGTATCGCCGGCGTCGTACCCGTAGTGCTCGGCAGCCTCGTACCCGTGATGCGGGGCCTCCTCCGCCCACCGCACCTCTCCCGTGCCCAACGTCACCGTCCCCCGCAACCGCATCGGCTCGTCCCCGCGCCGCGACAGCAGCGCCAGCTCGCCGATCCGGACCGGCATGGGGGTGAGCCGGGCCTCGCAGGCGGCGGCCAGCGTGTTCGGGTCGGTGGTGCGGCCCAGGCTCAGGTGCGGGGTGAAGGCCGCGTGGCGGCCTCGGCAGTGGGGGAAGTGGCGTACGAGGGTGCGGTGCAGCTCGGCCCATGGCTCCTCGTCGGCCGCCGCCGGGTCCAGCCACACCGTCGCGTAGTCCCGGTGGCCGAACCAGTTCACGCCCTCCAGCCGGGCGTCGAAGGGAGCCGTCCTGGCCGCCGCGAGCACGGATGCCGCCTGCTCGAAGGCGTGCTCCGGTACGAAGCCGAAGAGGACGTTCACGTGTGGGGGCCAGCGGTGGATCTGCGGGTCGTGGTTCCGGCGGATGTCCTGGAGGGGCGGCCACAGCTCCTGGGGCGGGAGCCACGCCAGGGCCGTACGGGGAGTCGGCCGCGCGTCGAGGACGTCGTACGCCCCTGTCTCGGCCGAGTCCGCCGAGTGCGCCGTCAGCTCGACGCGTACCCCGTAGTGATCGGAGATGTGGAGGCCGTCGGCCGTGGGAGTGTTGCCGCACAGCTCGGCTCGCCGCACGCGCAGGCCCTCCGTGCGCAGCAGCACCCGGTCCAGTCGGGAGACTCGGCCGGTGAGGGAGGAGACCGCGGCCAATGGGTTGGCGCTCGGGTCGAACGTCGGCGTCCGGTCGTCGGCGCCGTGCGTCTCGCTCCACGCGTCCCGCATACCGAGGGTCACTTGCGGTGTGTCGCCGCCGTCGTTGAAGTCGCCCATCAGGACAAGGTCGTCGTCCAGAGGCGCCAACCCCTCGGCGATACGGGTGAGTTCGGCTTCGCGGCGGTCGGCGCCGTTCTCGGAGTGGTCGCTGCTGAGGTGCGTCGCGGCGACGATGAGGGGCCGCGTGCCTGTCTCCACGACCAGTGAGGTCACCGCCTTGTGCGGGCCCAGTGCGTGGTGCGCCGCCTCGCGGACGGGCAACCGGCTCAGGAGCAGCAGGCCGCAGTCGTCCACGTCTCCGGACCCGGGGTCCGTGCCGATCGTCCAGTCCGCCCGGACCCACGGCTCCCGCAACAGCATGCCCAGCAGCTCCGCCTCGACCTCCTGCAGCGCGATCACGTCCACGTCGGCGTCCCGCAGGGCCCGCAGGAGCAGAGGTCGGCGGCGGGCGCTGTCGATGCGGTCGGCGTCGTACCGGTCCCAGAGGGTGTTCCAGGTCAGGACCCGCACAGCGCCCGGGGCGGGTGCGGTCCCGTGGGGTGGGCGCGCGGGCCGCCAGTCGTCGCCGTCCCAGGCGTACGGCGTACGGGCCGTGTAGAACGGCGCCCGAAGCCGTCGTGCCTCCCGAACCCGCCCGGCCTCCGTCGCGTCGATCCGGTCCACGCCCGTGGACCGGTCCCACACCACCTCGCCGTCGGCCTCGAAGAACAGCACCCGGTGCCACGGGATCTCGCCGCCCGGCACGAAGGCGGGCAGCGGAACACGCTTGGGGTCGGCGCCGCGCTGCATCACTCCCAGCACGAAGCGGGCCGGGTCGAAGCGCGCGTCCCAGCGCACCCGGTGGTAGATCTCCTCGCTCGTACGCACCGTTCCTCAGACCTCTTCCTCGACGGTCCCGCTCGCCCCGATGTACCAGGTGCGGTGTGCGTCGCCCGCGTACGGCGGGCCGAAGCGGCGCAACTGGGCGGTGAGCACCTCGGGCGGCACCGGGTGCTCGCGGTGGGCGTTGCGCCGTATCAGCTCGTCCTCGTCGACCAGGACCACGGCGTGGGTGATCAGGGCGTCGCGGCGGTGGGCGATCGCGTGGACGAGCGAGCGCTGCTGCTTGTTGAGGGACGTGGCGTCCCACACCACGGTCCCACCGGTGGCCAGGGCGGTGTCCAGCCGGTCGAGACCCTCGCGCAGGACGTCCGCGTTCGCCCGCTGGTCGGCGCGTGAACCGCGGGCCTCGCGCAGGTCGTCCAGGCAGATGTACGTGTCCACGCCGGGGAGCCCGCGGGCGAAGGTGCTCTTGCCGCTGCCCGCGGGGCCGACCGTCTGGATCAGCTTCGGGAAGGCGCCGGAGCGCCAGCGCCAGGTCGCGGCGACCGCCTCGTCGAGACCGCGGATCCGCCCGCGTGCGTACGCCTCGCGTGCCTCGGCCCGGCAGCGGACGGCCGCGTCGTCCGGCAGACCGGCGAAGGCCTCCCGCAGCCCGCCTTCGTCCAGGCCGTTCCCCTCCGGGCTGCCGATGTCCTCGGCGTGCAGTGCCGACCACTCCACCTGCTCGCGTGCCTCGTCCGTGTCCGCCGTGGCCCGGGCGACCGCGTGCAGAACACCGAGATCGGCGGCGTACGACAGCCGCACCAGGCCGGCCCGCCGGTCCTCGTCCGGATACGGCCGATGCAGCGCCGGGTGCAGTCCGACGAGATCCGCGACCCGGCGTGCGAGCGGCATGTCCGCTGTCGCGGCGATCTTGGCCGCGATCCGTGCTCGCTGCTTTGCGTGCAGCAGCGCGGCCAGCACGCCCGCGAGCCGGTCGTCCCCGGACCGCCCCACCAGATCGAGCCGGGCGGCGGCCTCAGGGTTCCCCTCACCGGCCAGCCCCACCGCACGCGTCAGGGCGTCCACGTCGACCGCCGCCCCCGAACGCACCGCCCACAGGGCGGCCCTCGCCCCGAGCCCGTTCTCCACGACGGCCGCGTGCATCCAGTGCGTGTCCGTCCGCACATGCCCGGCCCGCACCCACTTGGCGACCCGCTGCCCGAACTCCTCCGCGCCGAAGGCGTCGACGACCCGTACGACATACCCTTCCTGCCGCACGGGATCCAGCCGCAGCGCCCGCAGCGCGCGCTCGTCGAACACGCCCCGCCACAGCACGCGCGGCACGGGAATGCCGATCCCGCGCAGATACGTGACCGTCCGGTCCCAGTCCAGGCAGCGGCCGTCCGCGTCCCACACCGAGAAGCCGTAGAACCAGCTCTCGAGGTCCTCGCACGCGATCGAATGCCGGGCGTACATGTTCTCCCCGCACACGCGCCAGCCCTCGGGGATGGAATGACCGATGCGCCCCTGGAGCGCCTTGACCCAGGCCCGCGAGGGGTGGTGGGCCGAGTCGAGCGAGCGGGCGTGCAGGCCGTCGGCGTACAGGGTGGTGTTCTCGCCGTCGAGCTTCTCGGTGACGACGACCTCGCGTCCCCGCAGCCCCGACAGGTCCGTGACCCGCAGATCGTCCGCGGTCGCGCCGGGCGACCACGGCAGATGCCGGGTCCGTGGGTAGTGCGTACGCATGTGAACGTTCCCCCGTGATAACCGCCGTACGTGATCAGCGTAGGAGCGCGGGGGAGCGGGGAGCGAGCGGATTAGCGGCGGTTACCGAGTGACGCACACGGCCCTGGGGCAAGCCCGTGTTTGACGCACGTCACTCCGGGGGTACCCTCTACCGCTCGATTGGCCAGCGCTGCGGCCTGTGTGGCAGACTAACCGGGTTGCTCGGTTGAGTGCCGATGCTGCGCGCCTCCCGCCGGGAGGACTGGAAGCGAGTCCCACAGTACTCGTCGCTTCAACTGCCTCTCAGGGCAGCGCTGAGGCGGACGTACGGGAATCTTCCGGGAAGTGTCAGCGGGGTACCGGCCAGGCGCCCGGTGGGTGTCTCACCCTCGGTTCCGCGGTCGGTGATCGCACCCCCTAGCAGGGAATCCCTTGTGGATATCTGTGTCAGTGAGGGAGCGACACGCCCGACCGCGTGGGTCGGAGGAGAGACGCGTACCCCCGGGGTCGCCAGAGCGTTCAACGAGAGACAGGACTACGGAGTAGCCATGGCGGGACAGAAGATCCGCATCCGGCTCAAGGCCTACGACCACGAGGTCATCGACTCCTCGGCGAAGAAGATCGTCGAGACGGTGACGCGTACTGGTGCGTCGGTCGCGGGCCCGGTGCCGCTGCCCACTGAGAAGAACGTGTACTGCGTCATCAAGTCGCCGCACAAGTACAAGGACTCGCGCGAGCACTTCGAGATGCGCACGCACAAGCGCCTGATCGACATCCTCGACCCGACGCCCAAGACCGTTGACTCTCTGATGCGACTCGACCTCCCGGCCGGCGTCGACATCGAGATCAAGCTCTGAGGCCGGTGAATCTGAGAATGGCTAAGCAGATCAAGGGCATCCTGGGCGAGAAGCTCGGCATGACGCAGGTGTGGGACGAGAACAACCGTGTTGTTCCGGTCACCGTCGTCAAGGCCGGCCCGAACGTCGTCACCCAGGTCCGTACGAACGACACCGACGGCTACGAGTCCGTGCAGATCGCCTTCGGCGAGATCGACCCGCGCAAGGTGAACAAGCCCCTCAAGGGCCACTTCGCCAAGGCCGACGTGACCCCCCGCCGCCACCTCGTGGAGCTCCGTACCGCGGACGCCAGCGAGTACACGCTCGGGCAGGAGATCACCGCCGAAACCTTCGAGGCCGGCGTGAAGGTCGACGTCACCGGCAAGAGCAAGGGCAAGGGCTTCGCCGGTGTCATGAAGCGCCACAACTTCAAGGGCCTCGGCGCCGGTCACGGCACCCAGCGCAAGCACCGCTCTCCCGGCTCCATCGGTGGCTGCGCCACCCCGGGCCGTGTGTTCAAGGGCCTCCGCATGGCGGGTCGTATGGGCAATGAGCGGGTCACCACCCAGAACCTGACCGTCCACGCCGTTGACGCGGAGAAGGGTCTGCTGCTCATCAAGGGCGCGGTTCCCGGTCCGAACGGCGGCCTCGTCCTGGTCCGCACCGCGGCCAAGGGGGCCTGAGGTAACCGATGAGCACTGTTGACATCCTTTCGCCGGCAGGCGACAAGACCGGGACGGTCGAGCTCCCCGCGGAGATCTTCGACGTCGAGAAGGTCAGCGTTCCGCTGCTTCACCAGGTCGTCGTCGCGCAGCTGGCCGCTGCCCGTCAGGGCACGCACAAGACCAAGACCCGCGGCGAAGTCCGTGGTGGTGGCAAGAAGCCTTACCGCCAGAAGGGCACCGGTCGCGCCCGTCAGGGTTCGACCCGCGCGCCGCAGTTCGCCGGTGGTGGCGTCGTGCACGGTCCCGTGCCGCGTGACTACTCGCAGCGGACCCCGAAGAAGATGAAGGCCGCGGCCCTGCGCCACGCCCTCACCGACCGGGCCCGCAACAACCGCATCCACGTCGTCACCGGCGTGGTCGAGAGCGAGATCTCCACCAAGGCCGCCAAGTCGCTGCTCGGCAAGATCTCGGAGCGCAAGAACGTGCTCCTGGTGATCGACCGCGCGGACGAGGCCTCGCTGCTCTCCGCCCGCAACCTGCCCCAGGTACACATTCTGGAGCCGGGCCAGCTGAACACGTACGACGTTCTCGTCTCGGACGACGTGGTCTTCACCCAGGCCGCCTTCGAGTCCTTCGTGTCCGGCGCGCCCTCTGCGGAGCGGAACACCGACACTGAAGGGAGCGAGGTCTGATGGCTATCCGTCACCCCTCCATCGCCTCGAAGGCCGCGAAGAAGGCCAAGGAGGCGCGCGTCAAGAAGGCGCGTCGCCACGCCACCGAGGGCAAGAACACCGTCGAGACTCCGCTGAGCAAGTCGTACACGGACCCCCGTGACGTACTGATCAAGCCGGTCGTCTCCGAGAAGAGCTACGCGCTTCTCGACGAGAACAAGTACACGTTCATCGTCGACCCGCGGGCCAACAAGACCCAGATCAAGGAGGCCGTGCAGTCGGTCTTCTCGGTCAAGGTCACCGGGGTCAACACGATCAACCGCCAGGGCAAGCGCAAGCGGACCCGCACTGGTTTCGGCAAGCGTGCCGACACCAAGCGCGCGATCGTGACCCTTGCAGAGGGCGACCGTATCGACATCTTCGGCCAGGCCTCCTAACGGAGTGCCCTGGTCCGATATCGGACGAGGACTGAGAAATGGGAATCCGCAAGTACAAGCCGACTACGCCGGGCCGCCGTGGCTCCAGCGTCGCCGACTTCGTCGAGGTCACGCGGTCCACGCCGGAGAAGTCGCTGGTCCGCCCCCTGCACAGCAAGGGCGGCCGTAACAATTCCGGTCGTGTGACCGTCCGCCACCAGGGTGGTGGCCACAAGCGCGCCTACCGCGTCATCGACTTCCGTCGCCATGACAAGGACGGCGTGCCGGCGAAGGTCGCGCACATCGAGTACGACCCCAACCGCACCGCGCGCATCGCGCTGCTGCACTACGCGGACGGCGAGAAGCGCTACATCCTCGCCCCGCGCAACCTGCAGCAGGGCGACCGTGTGGAGAACGGTCCCGGGGCCGACATCAAGCCCGGCAACAACCTGGCGCTCCGCAACATCCCGGTCGGTACCACGATCCACGCGATCGAGCTCCGTCCCGGTGGCGGCGCCAAGTTCGCCCGCTCCGCCGGTGCCTCCGTGCAGCTGCTCGCGAAGGAGGGCACGATGGCCCACCTTCGTATGCCGTCCGGTGAGATCCGGCTGGTCGACGTGCGCTGCCGCGCCACCGTCGGCGAGGTCGGCAACGCCGAGCAGTCCAACATCAACTGGGGCAAGGCCGGCCGCAAGCGCTGGCTGGGCGTCCGCCCGACCGTTCGCGGTGTGGCGATGAACCCGGTTGACCACCCCCACGGTGGTGGTGAGGGCAAGACCTCCGGTGGTCGCCACCCGGTCAGCCCCTGGGGCCAGAAGGAAGGACGTACTCGTTCGCCTAAGAAGGCCTCGAACAAGTACATCGTCCGCCGCCGCAAGACGAACAAGAAGCGCTAGGAGCGGGTTTAGATGCCGCGCAGTCTCAAGAAGGGGCCCTTCGTCGACGACCACCTGATCAAGAAGGTGGACGCCCAGAACGAAGCCGGTTCCAAGAACGTCATCAAGACCTGGTCCCGTCGCTCGATGATCGTCCCGGCCATGCTGGGCCACACGATCGCGGTGCACAACGGCAAGACCCACATCCCGGTGTTTGTCACCGAGTCCATGGTCGGCCACAAGCTCGGCGAGTTCTCGCCGACGCGCACCTTCCGGGGTCACGTCAAGGACGACCGGAAGTCGAAGCGCCGCTAAGGCGGGGTGAATGACCATGACAGACACTGAAGGGACAACCATGGAAGCCAGGGCCCAGGCGCGGTACATCCGCGTCACGCCCATGAAGGCCCGCCGAGTGGTGGACCTCATCCGTGGCATGGACGCCACGGAGGCCCAGGCGGTCCTGCGTTTCGCCCCGCAGGCCGCGAGCGTGCCGGTCGGCAAGGTGCTGGACAGCGCCATCGCCAACGCCGCGCACAACTACGACCACACCGACGCCGACAGCCTTGTCATCACCGAGGCCTACGTCGACGAGGGCCCGACCCTGAAGCGGTTCCGTCCGCGTGCCCAGGGCCGCGCCTACCGGATCCGCAAGCGGACCAGCCACATCACCGTGGTCGTCAGCAGCAAGGAAGGAACCCGGTAATGGGCCAGAAGGTAAACCCGCATGGGTTCCGGCTCGGTGTCACGACCGACTTCAAGTCGCGTTGGTACGCCGACAAGCTGTACAAGGACTACGTCAAGGAAGACGTCGCCATCCGTCGGATGATGACGTCCGGCATGGAGCGCGCCGGTATCTCGAAGGTGGAGATCGAGCGCACCCGTGACCGCGTGCGGGTGGACATCCACACCGCTCGTCCCGGCATCGTCATCGGCCGCCGTGGCGCCGAGGCCGACCGCATCCGCGGTGACCTCGAGAAGCTCACGGGCAAGCAGGTCCAGCTGAACATCCTCGAGGTCAAGAGCCCCGAGACCGACGCTCAGCTGGTCGCTCAGGCCGTTGCCGAGCAGCTGTCCTCCCGCGTCTCCTTCCGTCGCGCCATGCGCAAGAGCATGCAGGGCACGATGAAGGCCGGCGCCAAGGGCATCAAGATCCAGTGTGGTGGCCGTCTCGGCGGCGCCGAGATGTCCCGCTCGGAGTTCTACCGCGAGGGCCGCGTGCCCCTGCACACGCTCCGCGCGAACGTCGACTACGGCTTCTTCGAGGCCAAGACGACCTTCGGCCGCATCGGTGTGAAGGTCTGGATCTACAAGGGCGACGTCAAGAACATCGCCGAGGTCCGCGCCGAGAACGCCGCCGCCCGTGCGGGCAACCGCCCGGCCCGCGGTGGCGGCCCCGGCGGCGACCGCCCGGCCCGTGGTGGTCGTGGTGGCGAGCGTGGCGGCCGCGGCCGCAAGCCGCAGCAGCAGTCCGCGCCGGCTGCCGAGGCCCCCAAGGCCGAGGCTCCCGCCGCCGCTGCCGCTCCGGCTGAGAGCACCGGAACGGAGGCCTGACCGACATGCTGATCCCTCGTAGGGTCAAGCACCGCAAGCAGCACCACCCCAAGCGCCGCGGTCAGGCCAAGGGTGGTACGACGGTTGCGTTCGGCGAGTACGGCATCCAGGCCCTCACGCCGGCGTACGTGACGAACCGCCAGATCGAGGCGGCTCGTATCGCGATGACCCGCCACATCAAGCGTGGCGGCAAGGTCTGGATCAACATCTACCCGGACCGTCCCCTCACGAAGAAGCCCGCCGAGACCCGCATGGGTTCCGGTAAGGGTTCGCCGGAGTGGTGGGTCGCGAACGTTCACCCCGGTCGGGTGATGTTCGAGCTGTCCTACCCGAACGAGAAGATTGCGCGTGAGGCGCTTACCCGCGCTGCTCACAAGCTTCCGATGAAGTGCCGCATTGTGCGGCGCGAGGCAGGTGAAGCGTGATGTCGGCCGGTACCAAGGCGTCCGAGCTGCGCGAACTGGGCGACGAGGAGCTTCTTGGGAAGCTTCGCGAGGCCAAGGAAGAGCTGTTCAACCTCCGCTTCCAGGCGGCGACCGGTCAGCTCGAGAACCACGGCCGTCTGAAGGCGGTCCGTAAGGACATCGCGCGGATCTACACCCTGATGCGTGAGCGCGAGCTGGGCATCGAGACGGTGGAGAGCGCCTGATGAGCGAGAGCAACGTGACAGAAGAGACGAAGGCCGCGCGCGGCTTCCGCAAGACCCGTGAGGGTCTCGTCGTCAGCGACAAGATGGACAAGACCGTCGTCGTCGCCGTCGAGGACCGCGTCAAGCACGCGCTGTACGGCAAGGTCATCCGCCGTACGAACAAGCTCAAGGCGCACGACGAGCAGAACGCCGCCGGCGTTGGCGACCGGGTTCTCCTGATGGAGACCCGTCCGCTGTCGGCGACGAAGCGCTGGCGCGTCGTCGAGATCCTCGAGAAGGCGAAGTAATCAAGCGGGGGTTCCACCCCCGCTGACCCCCGCTGAGGGCTCCGCCCCCAGGCCCCCCGGGCCGGGTGGGGGAAGGCCCCGGCGGGGCCCACGGGGCCACCGCCCCAGGCCCTCGGGCCTGCGAGGCGGGAGCCCCGCGGGCCCGTAGTCCCCAGCGAGGGTTTTCGCCTCTAGAGGCACAAGTAATTCCTGCGGCAATCAACCGCAGGACGGTTCCGCCAGGCTCGCAGGTTCGGCCCGACAAGGTCCCTGCGGGAACCGGCAGACAAACAGGAGATAGACGTGATCCAGCAGGAGTCGCGGCTGCGTGTCGCCGACAACACTGGTGCGAAGGAAATCCTTTGCATCCGTGTACTCGGCGGATCCGGTCGCCGCTACGCGGGCATCGGTGACGTCATCGTCGCCACCGTCAAGGACGCGATCCCCGGTGGCAACGTGAAGAAGGGTGACGTCGTCAAGGCGGTCATCGTTCGCACCGTCAAGGAGCGCCGCCGTCCGGACGGCTCGTACATCCGCTTCGACGAGAACGCCGCCGTCATTCTCAAGAACGACGGCGACCCTCGCGGCACCCGCATCTTCGGCCCCGTGGGCCGGGAGCTGCGCGAGAAGAAGTTCATGAAGATCATCTCGCTCGCGCCGGAGGTGCTGTAAGCATGAAGATCAAGAAGGGCGACCTGGTCCAGGTCATCACCGGTAAGGACAAGGGCAAGCAGGGCAAGGTCATTGCCGCTTACCCGCGCGACGAGCGTGTCCTGGTCGAGGGTGTCAACCGGGTCAAGAAGCACACCAAGGCAGGTCCGACGGCTCGCGGTTCGCAGGCCGGCGGCATCGTCACCACCGAGGCGCCGATCCACGTCTCCAACGTCCAGCTGGTCGTGGAGAAGGACGGCAACAAGGTCGTGACGCGCGTCGGTTACCGCTTCGACGACGAAGGCAACAAGATCCGCGTTGCCAAGCGGACGGGTGAGGACATCTGATGACGACCACCACCAGCCCGCGCCTGAAGCAGAAGTACCGCGAGGAGATCGCGGGCAAGCTGCGTGACGAGTTCAAGTACGAGAACGTCATGCAGATCCCCGGCCTCGTCAAGATCGTGGTCAACATGGGTGTGGGCGACGCCGCCCGCGACTCCAAGCTGATCGAGGGCGCCATCCGCGACCTCACCACGATCACCGGTCAGAAGCCGGCCGTCACCAAGGCCCGTAAGTCCATCGCGCAGTTCAAGCTGCGTGAGGGCCAGCCGATCGGTGCCCACGTCACGCTTCGTGGCGACCGCATGTGGGAGTTCCTGGACCGCACCCTGTCGCTGGCGCTGCCGCGCATCCGCGACTTCCGTGGTCTGTCTCCCAAGCAGTTCGACGGCCGTGGCAACTACACCTTCGGTCTCACGGAGCAGGTCATGTTCCACGAGATCGACCAGGACAAGATCGACCGCGTCCGGGGTATGGACATCACCGTGGTCACCACGGCGACCAACGACGCTGAGGGCCGCGCGCTCCTTCGTCACCTCGGCTTCCCCTTCAAGGAGGCGTGAGCGAGATGGCGAAGAAGGCTCTGATCGCTAAGGCTGCCCGCAAGCCCAAGTTCGGTGTACGCGCGTACACCCGCTGCCAGCGTTGCGGTCGTCCGCATTCCGTGTACCGCAAGTTCGGCCTCTGCCGCGTGTGCCTTCGTGAGATGGCTCACCGTGGCGAGCTGCCGGGCGTGACCAAGAGCTCCTGGTAATTCCCCAAATAGGGGATTGTCAGGGCTCTCGGTAAGTAAAGGGCTCGGTCAGGTGCCCACCCTTCCATGGCTTAGGCTTGGAGGGTTGGGCGCCTGGACGCCCGTACGACTTACTACGCCGTAGGTCCACCGCGCCGCACCCGTCCCGTCTCGGATCGGGGAGAGGGATGGCGCACCAGGAAACCCCGGCGAGAGAGGCCGAAGGCCAATTCATGACCATGACTGATCCGATCGCAGACATGCTGACGCGTCTGCGTAACGCGAACTCGGCGTACCACGACTCCGTGGCTATGCCGCACAGCAAGATCAAGTCGCACATCGCGGAGATCCTCCAGCAGGAGGGCTTCATCACGGGCTGGAAGGTCGAGGACGCCGAGGTCGGCAAGAACCTCGTTCTCGAGCTGAAGTTCGGCCCGAACCGTGAGCGCTCCATCGCGGGCATCAAGCGGATCTCCAAGCCCGGTCTCCGGGTGTACGCGAAGTCCACCAACCTGCCGAAGGTGCTCGGCGGCCTGGGCGTGGCGATCATCTCCACGTCCCACGGGCTCCTCACCGACAAGCAGGCCGGCAAGAAGGGCGTAGGCGGAGAAGTCCTCGCCTACGTCTGGTAGCGGAAGGGAACGGAGGAAACAGCTATGTCGCGCATTGGCAAGCTCCCCATCACGGTTCCCGCCGGCGTGGACGTCACCATCGATGGCCGTACGGTCCAGGTGAAGGGCCCCAAGGGCTCTCTCTCCCACACCGTCGCGGCGCCGATCGAGATCGCTAAGGGCGAGGACGGCATTCTCAATGTCATCCGCCCGAACGACGAGCGTCAGAACAAGGCCCTGCACGGCCTGTCCCGCACGCTGGTGGCGAACATGATCACCGGCGTGACCACGGGTTACGTGAAGAAGCTCGAGATCAGCGGTGTCGGTTACCGAGTCCTGGCCAAGGGTTCCAACCTGGAGTTCTCGCTCGGCTACAGCCACCCGATCCTGGTCGAGGCCCCCGAGGGCATCACCTTCAAGGTCGAGAACCCGACGCGGTTCTCGGTCGAGGGCATCGACAAGCAGAAGGTCGGCGAGGTTGCGGCCAACATCCGCAAGCTGCGCAAGCCCGACCCGTACAAGGCCAAGGGCGTCAAGTACGAGGGCGAAGTCATCCGCCGCAAGGTCGGAAAGGCGGGTAAGTAAGCCATGGCATACGGGCAGAAGATCGCCAAGGGCGACGCCTACAAGCGTGCTGCCATCAAGCGGCGTCACATCCGGATCCGTAAGAAGGTCTCGGGTACGGCTGAGCGTCCCCGCCTGGTCGTGACGCGCTCGAACCGCCACATCGTGGCCCAGGTGATCGACGACCTCAAGGGGCACACCCTTGCGTCGGCGTCCACCCTGGACACCTCGATCCGCGGCGGAGAGTCCGACAAGTCCGCGCAGGCCAAGCAGGTCGGCGCCCTGGTCGCCGAGCGCGCCAAGGCCGCGGGCGTCGAGGCCGTCGTGTTCGACCGTGGTGGCAACCAGTACGCGGGGCGCATCGCCGCCCTGGCGGACGCCGCCCGCGAAGCCGGGCTCAAGTTCTGAGCCTGCCGTAGCTAGCGGAAACAGAGAGAGGTAAATCCAATGGCTGGACCCCAGCGCCGCGGAAGCGGTGCCGGTGGCGGCGAGCGGCGGGACCGGAAGGGCCGTGACGGCGGTGCGTCTGCCGCCGAGAAGACCGCGTACGTTGAGCGCGTCGTCGCGATCAACCGCGTCGCCAAGGTTGTGAAGGGTGGTCGTCGCTTCAGCTTCACTGCGCTCGTCGTAGTGGGCGATGGCGATGGCACCGTCGGTGTCGGTTACGGCAAGGCCAAGGAGGTGCCGGCCGCCATCGCCAAGGGTGTCGAGGAGGCCAAGAAGCACTTCTTCAAGGTCCCGCGTATCCAGGGCACCATCCCGCACCCGATCACGGGCGAGAAGGCCGCGGGCGTCGTCCTGCTCAAGCCGGCTTCCCCCGGTACCGGCGTTATCGCCGGTGGCCCGGTGCGTGCCGTGCTCGAGTGCGCCGGTGTTCACGACATCCTGTCGAAGTCGCTCGGCTCGTCGAACGCGATCAACATCGTGCACGCGACTGTGGCGGCCCTGAAGGGTCTGCAGCGTCCCGAGGAGATCGCGGCCCGCCGCGGTCTGCCCCTCGAGGACGTCGCTCCCGCGGCTCTGCTGCGGGCGCGTGCCGGGGCTGGTGCTGCGTAATGGCTCAGCTCAAGATCACGCAGACGAAGTCGTACATCGGCAGCAAGCAGAACCACCGTGACACGCTGCGTTCGCTTGGTCTGAAGAGGATCAACGACGTGGTCGTCAAGGAGGACCGCCCCGAGTTCCGCGGCATGGTGCACACCGTCCGCCACCTCGTGACGGTCGAGGAGGTCGACTGATCATGGCGGAGCAGAACCCGCTCAAGATCCACAACCTCCGTCCCGCCCCGGGCGCCAAGACCGCCAAGACCCGTGTCGGTCGTGGTGAGGCGTCGAAGGGTAAGACGGCCGGTCGTGGCACCAAGGGCACGAAGGCCCGCTACCAGGTTCCGGAGCGCTTCGAGGGTGGGCAGATGCCCCTCCACATGCGGCTCCCGAAGCTGAAGGGCTTCAGGAACCCGTTCAAGACCGAGTACCAGGTCGTGAACCTGGACAAGCTGGCCTCCCTCTACCCCGAGGGTGGCGAGGTCACGGTGGCCGATCTGGTCGCCAAGGGCGCCGTTCGCAAGAACAGCCTTGTCAAGGTCCTCGGCCAGGGCGAGATCTCCGTGGCGCTGCAGGTGACGGTTGACGCCGCCTCCGGCTCCGCCAAGGAGAAGATCACCGCCGCCGGCGGAACCGTCACCGAGCTCGTCTGAACTTCACGGACGCCTCGATGACTTGAGCGCACCCGACCGGGGATGCCCCACAAATGGGGCATCCCCGGTCGGTCGTTCCAAGGAAAGCTGTGTCGCCGGTATGGTGGCCAGCACTGCTCTTTTTCGCCTGGTGTTCCCCACTGGGAACTTCAGGCGGCTTCTGACTGTTAGTTAGCTGTCCGTTACTCGTCGAACCTCAAGACCGTCACCTCTGACGCAGTTGCGCGGGGGTCGCAGGAGGCACCGTGCTCACCGCGTTCGCCCGGGCGTTCAAGACGCCCGACCTGCGCAAGAAGCTGCTCTTCACGCTCGGCATCATCGTGATCTACCGGATCGGTACGCACATCCCGATCCCGGGCGTGGACTACAGGAACGTCCAGACCTGTGTCGACAACGCCAACGCGAACCAGGGCATCTTCGGCCTGGTCAACATGTTCAGCGGTGGCGCACTGCTGCAGATCACGGTCTTCGCGCTCGGCATCATGCCGTACATCACGGCGAGCATCATTCTGCAGCTGCTGACCGTGGTGATCCCGCGTCTGGAAGCCCTCAAGAAGGAGGGCCAGTCCGGCACGGCGAAGATCACGCAGTACACCCGTTATCTCACGGTGGCACTGGCCGTCCTGCAAGGCACCGGTCTGGTGGCCACCGCCCGCACGGGCGCGCTGTTCCAGGGCTGCCCCGTCGCCACGCAGATCGTGCCCGACCAGTCGGTCTTCGTGACGATGACGATGGTCATCACCATGACCGCCGGTACGGCCATGGTCATGTGGCTCGGTGAGCTCATCACCGACCGCGGCATCGGCAACGGCATGTCGATCCTGATGTTCATCTCGATCGCCGCCACCTTCCCGTCCGCGCTGTGGGCCATCAAGACGCAGGGCAACCTCGCGGGCGGCTGGATCGAGTTCGGCATCGTGGTTGCCGTCGGCTTCATGATGGTCGGGCTCGTGGTCTTCGTCGAGCAGGCCCAGCGCCGTATCCCGGTCCAGTACGCGAAGCGCATGATCGGCCGCCGCTCCTACGGCGGCACGTCGACGTACATCCCGCTGAAGGTCAACCAGGCGGGCATCATCCCTGTGATCTTCGCCTCGTCGCTCCTCTACATCCCGGCGCTGATCGCTCAGTTCGCCGGTGGATCCTCCGGCTGGAAGACCTGGATCGAGAAGAATCTCGCGGATGTAGACGCTCCGGCGCACCTCGGCCTCTATTTCTTCCTGATCATCTTCTTTGCTTTCTTCTACGTGGCGATCTCGTTCAACCCCGAGGAAGTCGCCGACAACATGAAGAAGTATGGTGGCTTCATCCCGGGCATCCGGGCTGGCCGACCGACCGCTGAGTACCTGGGATACGTGCTCAACCGGATCACCTGGCCGGGTTCGCTGTACCTGGGTCTGATTGCTCTCGTACCGACGATGGCGTTTGCCGGGTTCGGGGCAAACCAGAACTTCCCGTTCGGCGGCACCAGCATCCTCATCATCGTGGGTGTGGGGCTGGAGACGGTGAAGCAGATCGAGAGCCAGCTCCAGCAGCGCAATTACGAAGGGTTCCTCCGCTGATGCGAATCGTCCTCGTTGGGCCACCTGGTGCCGGCAAGGGAACGCAGGCCGCGTACCTCGCTAAGAACCTGTCGATCCCGCACATCTCAACGGGCGACTTGTTCCGGGCCAACATCAGCAGGCAGACGGAACTCGGGAAACTCGCGAAGTCCTACATGGACGCGGGCAACCTGGTGCCGGACGAGGTCACCATCGGGATGGCGCGGGACCGCATGGAGCAGCCCGACGCTGTGAACGGCTTCCTGCTGGACGGCTTTCCGCGCAACGTCTCGCAGGCCGAGGCGCTGGACCAGGCGCTGAAGGCCGACGCGGTGGAGCTGGACGCGGTGCTGGACCTGGAGGTCCCCGAGGACGAGGTGGTCAAGCGCATCGCCGGCCGCCGCATCTGCCGCAGGGACTCGAGCCATGTCTTCCACGTGGTGTACAGCCCGGCGAAGAAGGAAGGCGTCTGCGACGCCTGCGGCGGTGAGCTGTACCAGCGCGACGACGACTCCGAGGAGACCGTCCGCCGCCGGCTGGAGGTCTACCACACGCAGACCGAGCCGATCATCGACTACTACCGGGCCCAGGGCCTGGTCGTGACGATCTCGGCGCTCGGCAAGGTGGAGGAGGTCACGCGGCGGGCGATGGACGCGCTCAAGCGTGAGGACGACGAGAGTTCTGACGGCGAGAGCTCTGAGGGCGACGCGAGCGCGTAGTCGTATGTCTTGTTGGTTCGGCCGCGGTGCCCCCTCCGGGCACCGCGGCCGTACTGTTGTGTACGTAACTTTGTGACGCCGCCCAGTTTGTGGCACAGAAGACGGAGAGCGCAGGCCCCCCATGGTGCAGATCAAGACGCCCGAGCAGATCGCCAAGATGCGTGAGGCGGGGCTTGTCGTTGCCGCCATTCACAAGGCGACGCGTGAAGCGGCGGTGCCCGGGGCCACGACCAAGGATCTTGACGAGGTTGCTCGCAAGGTGCTGGACGAGCACGGGGCGAAGTCGAACTTTCTGGGGTACGGGGGGTTTCCCGCGACGATCTGCACCTCCGCGAATGAGGTCGTCGTTCATGGAATTCCCAGTGACGACGTCGTTCTGAAGGACGGCGACATCATCTCCATCGACGCCGGCGCGATTGTGGACGGGTGGCATGGGGATGCCGCCTACACCGCGTTTGTGGGGAGTGGGCATGCGCCCGAGCTCGTTGAGCTTTCTCGGGTGACCGAGGAGTCGATGTGGGCGGGGATCGCCGCGATGAAGGTGGGGCATCGGCTTGTTGATGTGTCCCGGGCCATAGAGACGTATATCCGGCGGCAGCCCAAGCCCGGTGGTGGGCGGTACGGGATCATCGAAGACTATGGCGGGCATGGCATCGGTACGGAGATGCACATGGATCCGCATCTCTTGAACTATGTCGAGCGGCGGCGGGGGCGCGGGCCGAAGTTGGTGCCGGGCTTTTGTCTTGCCATTGAGCCGATGGTGTCCTTGGGGACGGCCAAGACCGAGGTTCTCTCGGACGACTGGACGGTCATCACCACTGATGGGACCTGGTCGTCCCACTGGGAGCACTCGGTTGCTCTGACGGAGGCGGGCCCGCTCGTGCTGACGGCTCCGGACGGGGGGAAGGCGAAGCTCGCCGAGTACGGGATTGTGGCTGCGCCTGATCCGCTGGGCTGACAGCCCCGCGCCCCTAGAGGGGCGCGCCTCTGACGGGGCGCTTAAGGATCATCCTGCGTGGGCAGGCTCTCAATTCGTGTTTCCGATGGCCCTGACGTAGACTGACTCGTCGGCTCTTGTGTACCCGCATGTCTGCATGCGGTTGTTGGAGTCGATCAAGGTAGTCGATTCGAAGGGCGAAGCGTGGCCAAGAAGCAAGGTGCCATCGAGATCGAGGGCACTGTCGTCGAGTCTCTTCCGAACGCCATGTTCAAGGTCGAGCTCCAGAACGGCCACCAGGTCCTGGCACACATCAGCGGCAAGATGCGTATGCACTACATCCGCATCCTCCCTGACGACCGGGTCGTGGTGGAGCTGTCTCCGTACGACCTGACACGTGGCCGGATCGTCTACCGGTATAAGTGAGCTTGGGCGAGTCCTGTACTTGCCTCGGCGGCCGGGAGGGTCGTCGTCGGACAGGCTCGTCCTGTCAAACTCCCCGGAGCGATCCAGGAGAGAGTCTTCTTGACGTGTCAGGAAGAGAACTCCAACGGTACAAGTAGATCTTTTGATGCGCCCCGCCTCCGCCTGGTGCGGTGGCACTGACCCGGAGAACCTCACCCAATGAAGGTCAAGCCGAGCGTCAAGAAGATCTGCGACAAGTGCAGGGTGATCCGCCGTCACGGTCGGGTCATGGTCATCTGCGAAAACCCGCGCCACAAGCAGCGCCAGGGCTGACGCACGACCAACCTTCTGCATCCGCAGACTTCGCGCGACGCAAGCAGTACATGTTCATACGCAGGGCCCGGATCCCGTGTTCAGCGAGGATCCGATACCCCCGGTCGGAGGCCGGGGACTCAGTTCGTACCTGGTACGGCGGCTGAGAGCCGGTTCTGCGGAAGACCTCCGAACGACAACTGGAGCCATTGAATGGCACGCGTTTCCGGTGTTGACATCCCGCGCGAAAAGCGCGTGGAGGTTGCCCTCACCTACGTGTTCGGCATTGGCCGGACCCTCTCGCAGAAGACGCTGGCCGAGACCGGCGTCAACCCGAACACCCGCGTTCGCGACCTCTCCGAGGAGGAGCTGGTCAAGATCCGCGAGTACGTGGACAACAACATCAAGACCGAGGGCGACCTCCGTCGTGAGGTTCAGGCCGACATCCGCCGCAAGGTGGAGATCGGCTGCTACCAGGGCCTGCGTCACCGTCGTGGCCTGCCCGTCCACGGTCAGCGCACCAGCACCAACGCCCGTACCCGCAAGGGTCCGCGTCGCGCCATCGCCGGTAAGAAGAAGCCGGGCAAGAAGTAGTCCTCAGCGGACAACGCTTCATCAGCGGTCTTCGCTGTAGGACCGACCACCTCCCCGTAGGAGTTATAGATGCCCCCCAAGGGTCGTCAGGGCGCTGCCAAGAAGGTGCGCCGCAAGGAAAAGAAGAACGTCGCTCACGGTCACGCGCACATCAAGAGCACGTTCAACAACACCATCGTTTCGATCACCGACCCGACCGGCAACGTGATCTCCTGGGCCTCCGCCGGCCACGTCGGCTTCAAGGGCTCGCGCAAGTCGACCCCCTTCGCCGCGCAGATGGCCGCCGAGTCGGCTGCCCGCCGCGCGCAGGAGCACGGCATGCGCAAGGTGGATGTGTTCGTCAAGGGCCCGGGTTCGGGTCGTGAGACCGCCATCCGTTCGCTTCAGGCGACCGGGCTCGAGGTCGGCTCCATCCAGGACGTCACGCCCACCCCGCACAACGGCTGCCGTCCGCCGAAGCGCCGTCGCGTCTGACTTGACGTACGGCTGCTTGGTTTGAGGATTTCGGGCGGTACGGCTCCTTCGGGTCGTATCGCCCGTACCCTTGTTACACATCAGGGCGTCAAATAGCGGGCGCCCCTGACAGAAGGAACGCAACATGCTGATCGCTCAGCGTCCCTCGTTGACCGAAGAGGTCGTCGACGAATTCCGCTCACGGTTCGTGATCGAGCCGCTGGAGCCGGGCTTCGGCTACACCCTCGGCAACTCCCTGCGTCGGACTCTCCTGTCGTCGATCCCCGGTGCTGCTGTCACGAGCATCCGTATCGACGGTGTCCTGCACGAGTTCACCACCGTGCCGGGCGTCAAGGAGGACGTCACCGACCTGATCCTCAACATCAAGCAGCTGGTCGTGAGCAGTGAGCACGACGAGCCTGTGGTGATGTACCTGCGCAAGCAGGGGCCGGGTCTGGTGACCGCCGCCGACATCGCGCCGCCGGCCGGTGTCGAGGTGCACAACCCGGATCTGGTTCTTGCCACGCTCAACGGCAAGGGCAAGCTGGAGATGGAGCTCACGGTCGAGCGTGGCCGTGGTTACGTCTCCGCCGTGCAGAACAAGCAGGTCGGTCAGGAGATCGGGCGTATCCCGGTCGACTCGATCTACTCGCCGGTGCTCAAGGTCACGTACAAGGTCGAGGCCACGCGTGTTGAGCAGCGCACCGACTTCGACAAGCTGATCGTCGACGTCGAGACCAAGCAGGCCATGCGTCCGCGTGACGCCATGGCTTCCGCCGGTAAGACGCTGGTCGAGCTGTTCGGTCTCGCCCGCGAGCTGAACATCGACGCCGAGGGCATCGACATGGGTCCGTCGCCGACGGACGCCGCGCTTGCCGCCGATCTTGCGCTGCCGATCGAGGAGCTGGAGCTCACCGTTCGGTCGTACAACTGCCTCAAGCGTGAGGGCATCCACAGTGTGGGTGAGCTGGTTGCGCGTTCTGAGGCCGACCTCCTCGACATTCGTAACTTCGGTGCGAAGTCGATTGACGAGGTCAAGGCGAAGCTGGCCGGCATGGGCCTTGCTCTGAAGGACAGCCCGCCCGGATTCGACCCGACTGCCGCCGCCGACGCCTTTGGCGCCGACGACGACGCGGACGCGGGTTTCGTGGAGACCGAGCAGTACTGATCGGTACCACTTCCGGGGGTCTCGCAGAGGCCCCCGGATCTCCGACAGGCGACCGCCTGCTCGGATACTGACCTCGGTACCTGATACGGCCGGGGCAGACACCTAGGAGAAACACCATGCCGAAGCCCGCCAAGGGTGCCCGTCTGGGCGGCAGTGCCGCGCACGAGAAGCTGCTTCTTGCGAACCTTGCCAAGGCGCTTTTCGAGCACGGCCGGATCACGACCACCGAGGCGAAGGCCCGCCGTCTGCGGCCGTACGCCGAGCGTCTGGTCACCAAGGCGAAGAAGGGCGACCTTCACAACCGCCGCCAGGTGCTCCAGGTCATCACGGACAAGAGCATCGTGCACACGCTCTTCACCGAGATCGGCCCGCGGTACGAGAACCGTCCGGGTGGCTACACCCGTATCACCAAGATCGGTAACCGTCGGGGCGACAACGCGCCCATGGCTGTCATCGAGCTGGTGGAGGCGCTGACCGTGGCCCAGGAGGCCACCGGTGAGGCCGAGGCGGCCACCAAGCGTGCCGTCAAGGAGGACGCCTTCAAGAAGGAGGACACCCTCCAGAAGGAAGACGTTCTCAAGAAGGACGAGGCCGCTGAGGCCGAGGCCGAAGAGGTCGTCGAGGACGCGAAGCCGGCTGCTGCCGAGGGCGACGAGTCCAAGGACGCCTGAGGTTTCACCTCGCGTCGTGCGGGTCCGCCCCTGAGGGGGCGGGCCCGTTTTCGTGTCCCTGAAAGGAACCAGGTGTGAGTGACGAGGTAGAGCCCGGGTTCGTACGGGTGCGGCTTGATCTTTCGTATGACGGGAGCGCGTTCTCCGGGTGGGCCAAGCAGGCCGGGGGACGGCGGACCGTGCAGGGGGAGGTCGAGGACGCGCTGCGTACGGTGACGCGGTCGCGGGAGACGACGTACGAGCTGACCGTGGCCGGGCGGACCGATGCCGGGGTGCATGCCCGGGGACAGGTGGCGCACGTCGATCTGCCCGAGGGGCTGTGGGCCGAGCATCGGGAGAAGCTGCTCAAGCGGCTGGCCGGGCGGCTGCCGAAGGATGTGCGGGTGTGGTCGCTCAGGGAGGCGCCCAGCGGCTTCAACGCGCGGTTCTCGGCGGTCTGGCGGCGGTACGCCTATCGCGTCACCGACAACCCGGGTGGCGTCGATCCGCTGTTGCGCAGCCATGTCCTCTGGCACGACTGGCCGCTCGACGTCGATGCCATGAACGAGGCGGCGCGGCCCCTGCTCGGGGAGCACGATTTCGCCGCGTACTGCAAGAAACGGGACGGGGCGACGACCATTCGTACGCTTCAGGAGCTGAGCCTGGCGCGCGGGGAGGACGGGGTGATTACGGCCACAGTGCGGGCCGATGCCTTCTGCCACAACATGGTGCGGTCGTTGATCGGGGCGCTGCTGTTCGTGGGGGACGGGCACCGGGGTACCGACTGGCCGGGGAAGGTGCTCGCTGCCGGGGTGCGGGACTCTGCGGTGCACGTCGTACGGCCTCATGGGCTGACTTTGGAGCAAGTCGGGTACCCGGCGGACGAGTTGCTGGCGGCGCGGAACAAGGAGGCGCGGAACCGGCGGTCGTTGCCGGGGGCGGCCGGGTGCTGCTGAGCGAGAAGGCGCTCTTATGCCCACTGCGGCGGTGAGGGAAACCCCTGTGTAACACGTATGTTCGGGTGTACCTACTGAAACTCGGTTACGATGCGGCTGCTCGGCTTTGAGTTTCATGTGTAGTGGTCGGGCTTGGGTGGGGGTATCGGGCTGACCAGCCCGGGGGGTTTGTGCATGAGTGCAGTGGGGACTGCTCGTGTTCCGCAGAACCGACGTCGTAGGCGGGCGCCGCAGAGTCATGGGCTGCTGCCGCAGCCGCCGGACGATGTGGAGAAGTACTCGTACGCGCGGCGGTATCTGTGGGTGCTGACGATCGGCTCGCTGATCAGTTTCGCGTGTCTGGCGGTGAGTCAGTTTCTGTTCACGGCGTCGAGTCCGTGGTTCTGGCTGACGCTGCCGCTGCTGGCGTTCATCATCGCGGACTATCTGATCTCGCTGTATCTCGACGGGCTCAGCAAGGACTTCGACCTCAAGGGGCACAAGCGGCTCGTCCGCAAGTGGCAGCCCGCCGTGTACCCGAGCGTGGACATCTTCCTGCCGGTGTGCGGTGAGCCGCTGGAGGTGCTGCACAACACCTGGGTCCATGTGAACCGGCTCGCGGCCAGTTATCAGGGCGAGGTGAAGACGTACGTCTTGGACGACGCGGCCGAGGACGAGGTCGGGGCCATGGCGAACGACTTCGGCTTCCATTACGTGGTGCGGCCCAACCGGGGCTGGTTCAAGAAGGCCGGCAACCTCAATCACGCCTTCGAGAAGACCGGCGGCGACCACATCCTCATCCTGGACGCCGACTTCGCGCCGCGCGCCGATCTGCTCGACGAGCTGCTGCCGTACATGGACGACGACCCGAAGATCGGCATCGTGCAGTCGCCGCAGTTCTTCCGCATCGTCGACCGGCAGAACTGGATCGAGCGCGGGGCCGGCGCGGTGCAGGAGCAGTTCTACCGGTCCGTGCAGACGTCCCGGGAGGACAAGGACGGGTCGATCTGCGTGGGCTCCTGCGCGGTCTACCGGCGTGAGGCCCTGGCGCAGATCGGCGGCATCACGCTGATCGAGCACTCCGAGGACATGTACACCGGCTTCGATCTGCGGGCGCTGGGCTGGCAGCTGCGTTACGTGCCCGTCGCGCTGTCCGCGGGCGTGTGCCCGGACACGGCCGGTGCCTTCCACAACCAGCAGTACCGCTGGTGCATGGGCTCGCTTGAGCTGCTGACCAGCAAGCGGTTCTGGGAGATGGACCTGAAGTTCAAGACGCGGCTGTGCTACGTCTCGGGCTTCCTCTATTACCTGCAGACCGCGCTCGCCACGTTCATCGCGCCCGTCATCCCGCTCGCGCTGATGATCCTGCGCCCCGATCTGCTGCGGGCCGAGGCCGCGCTGTGGGTGCTGCCGAGTGTCGCGTACGTGACGCTGGTGCTGCCGCTGTGGCACCGGGCGCCGTACCGGCTCGAGGCCTGGTCCGTCCGGATCATGTACGGGTGGTCGCATGTCTTCGCGGTCTGGGACGTGCTGCGCGGCCGTCCGATGGGCTGGAAGCCCACCGGTTCGGACGGCGCCAAGAAGAACGGCATGCGCCGCTACTGGAACTGCATGATCTTCTGGACCGGCGGCACCGCCCTGCTCTGGATCGTCGTCGCCGCCTGGCGCATGCTCACCCTCTATCCGCCGGACTTCGCGCTGATGCTGTCGGCCGGGCTGTTCTACGCGATGGTCGTCGGTCGCGTCCTCGTACAGCCCCGTGCCCAGGAAGCGCAGGAAGTGACCGCATGACTTTCTCCGTACGTTCCGTCCACACGCTCAGGACCGTGCGGGCGCTCGCCGCCGCACTGCTGGCCGGTGCGCTGCTCGCCGGATGCAGCACCTTCTCCGAGGAGGGCCGCGACCAGTACGAGCGCAGCCAGGGGGAGCCGCCCGCTGCCGAAGGGGCGGAAGGCGCCGAGGGTGCCGGCGGCGAGGCCAGCGAGTCCGCGAAGTCTGTGGATCAGCCGTACGACGTACGGCCGCTGCTGGAGCCGAAGAAGAAGTACCTGGGGGTGGCCGCCGACGGTGCCCCCGCCAAGATGAACGCCGTCGAGGACTTCGCGAAGCGGGCCGGGAAGAAGCCCAATCTGATGGAGTTCTACTCCGCCTGGGGCGACCAGTACGAGCGGGAGCTCGTGCAGAACGCCTGGGACTACGGCGCGGTGGCGTACATCGCCTGGGAGCCCTTCGAGACGAGTCTGAAGGACATCGCCGCAGGCAAGGAAGACAAGTACATTCGCGAGTACGCGAGCTCCGTCAAGGAGCTCAACCTGCCCGTGGCGATCAGCTGGGCCCACGAGATGAACGGCTTCTGGTACCCGTGGGGCACCAAGAAGACCAGCCCGGCCGACTTCACCGCCGCGTACAAGCACATCCACGACCTCTTCGCCGAGGAGGGCGCGACGCAGGTCATCTGGGTGTGGAGCCCGAACGTCATCAACCCGATGCCGAAGGTGAAGCTCAAGCCGTACTGGCCGGGTGACGAATACGTCGACTGGGTCGGCGTCATCGGCTACTACGCGGAGTACGGCCCCCACACGTACAAGTCGCTCTACGGACCGACGATGACCCAGATCCGGACCTTCACGAAGAAACCGTTCATCATCGCGGAGACCGCGGCGCAGGCGGGCGAGCGCAAGCCCGCCGACATCAAGGACCTCTTCCAGGGGACCGCGAAGCGCGACGACGTCATCGGGTTCGTCTGGTTCAACTACGACAAGGAAACCGACTGGCGCATCAGCAGCGGGCCGCTGTCCCAGAAGACCTTCCGGGAGCAGGCCCAGAGCGACAGCTTCGGATTCGATGTGACCAAGCCATGACGAAGCGACGCACGCCCACCTGGGCGGAGGACTCGGAGGTGCGCGGCGGGGGGCACGAGCGCCCGTACGCGTACGAGCAGGGGAATCAACAGGCCTACGACCAGGGGAATCAACAGCAGTACCAGGGACAGCAGCAGCCGTACGGGCAGGGGAACCAGCAGGCGTACGACCAGGGGAACCAGCAGGCGTACGGGCACGGGGATCAGCAGGCGTACGCACAGCCGGGGCAGCAGCCGTACGGGCAAGGGCACCAGCAGTCGTACCCGCAGGCGCAGCAGCGGCAGGTCGGGAACGAGAGCCTGCGGCAGTACGTGCAGAACGCGCCGCCTCCCCTGTACCCGCACCATCCCGAGTACGACGAGGGCGCCGCGGGCGGGCGGCAGCTGACCAATACCGGCACCTGGCGGTTCAACGGCCGGACGTCCAAGTACCTGGACCAGGCGACATTCCAGATCTACGCGCCCTTCGACCCGTACGCGCAGTACACCGCGGTCGAGCCGGAGCCCGAGGCGCAGGAGGAGAAGCCGGGGTACACGCTGCCCGCAGTGCCCGAGTCGGCCTGGTCGGTGGACACCCGGCGCAGCAGGCTGCTGGGGCGCTTGATACTGCTGTGCATCCTGCTCGTGCAGGCCGGGCTCTCCCTGCGACTGGGCGGGACGGCCTTCCAGGACGAGGCGCTGTATATCGCGTCGGGCCACTACGAGCTGGACAACCTGCTGCACGGCACCAAACTGCCGGTGGACTTCGCGGCCTACTTCTCCGGGCACCCGAAGCTGTACCCGATCCTCGCGGCCGTCGTGGACGACCGGTTCGGCCTGTTCGGCGTACGAGTGGTCAGCCTGCTGTTCATGCTGGGGGCCACCGGGCTGCTCTACTCGCTCACCCGGCGGCTGTTCAACCTGCGTGCCGCGCTCGGCGCGGCCGCGCTGTTCTCGGTGGTCCAGTCGACAGTGGTGCTCGGCAACCTCGCCACGTACGATGCCGCCGCCGTCTTCCTGCTCGCGCTGTCGGCTTGGGCGGTGGTGCGCACCGACCGGATGAACGCCCTGGCGGTGCTGCTCGCGGCGCCGCCGGCCGCCCTCGCGTTCGGGGTGAAGTACGCGTCCGGGCTGTATCTGCCGACCCTGGTGGTCCTCGCCGTGATCACCGCGCATCGGCACCGCGGCATCCGCGCGCTGGGCCGCGGTGTGGTGCTGGGCGCGGGCACCGTGGCCCTGCTCGCCGTCGGCTACTACTTCTCCGGTCCGCTCGGCGGCATCAGCTCCACCACCACCGACCGTGAGAAGGGCGCGGACACCGCGGCCACGATGCTCCAGCACAGCGCGGAGTGGGGCGGTCTCCTCTTCCTGGCCGCGCTGGTCGGATCGATCGCGTACGTGCTGCGCGCACGGATGGGCGAGATGCCGTGGATCGGCGGCGAGACCACGGGGCGCTGGCGGCGCGCCGCACTCGGCCTGGTGCTGACGGGGACCACGCTGCTCGCCCCCGCGTACCAGATCAACCTCCAGACCGAGATCTCGCTCTACAAGCACGTCGGCTTCGGTCTTCTCTTCGCCGCGCCGCTGGCCGGCCTCGGCATGGCCCGTCTGGTCGGCCCGCACTTCCGGCATCCGCAGCTCGGGATCCTGCTGTACGTCCTGACGTTGGTCTTCGGCATGGTGCAGGCCCAAGAACGGGCACACAGCTTCGCGGACTCCACGCAGATGATCGCGTACATGCGCACGATCGTCGACAAGAAGGGCGAGTACCTCGCGGAAGAGGCGGAGGTCCCCGGCTACTACCTGCGGGACAAGACCTACTGGACCCAGTGGAACAACACCTACTTCATGGACTACCGCGGCAAGGACGGCAAGCAGTACGCCGGCGCCGGCGCCTTCCGGCAGGCCGTTCGCGACGGAAAGTTCGACGCCATCGTGATGCACGGCGCGATCAGCCCGGCCACGTACGCGGCGGTCAAGGAGGGGCTGAAGGGCAACTCCCGCTACCGGCTGGCCGCCGTGTTCCCCTACACCTCGAGCTACGGAGAGAACGCCTACCGGATTTGGGTGAAGCGATGAGTACCAATGCCTCCCCTCCGTACGGCGGCGGATACCCCGATGCCCAGGGCGGCCATGATCCGTACGCGGGTCAGGGCGCCTACGCCTACGGCGGGCAGGACGCGTACACCGGTGGCCAGGGCGGCTACGCCCAACCCGGCCACCAGGGCACCTATGCCGACCCGTCGCAGGGCGCGTACGCGGCTCCTGGTCAGTACGCCGACCCCGGTGCGTCCCCTCACCCCGGCTCGTACGCCGTTCCCGGCCAGGACACCTACACCCCCGAGCCCTCTCCGGTCGAGCCGACCCCGCGCCGGCGCCGGGCGCCCGAGGCCGAGGCGGGCTCCAAGGCGGAGGAGCCCAAGGGCGACGAAGAGCCGCCCGACGAGCCGGAGGGCAGCCGGCTCGCCGCCGCGGTGACCTTTCTGCTGCCCACGGTGTTCGCTCTCGTGCTCATCCAGCGCGGGATCGGCGACCGGCAGCTGTCCACGGCCGAGCACGCCACCTGGTGGGCGGCCTCGCTGTCGCTGCACGACCTGAGCCTGCTGATCCGCTCCACCGACGTGGTGCTCACTCCGTACTACGTGCTCATGCACCTCTGGGTCGCCGTCGCAGGGGACTCACCGACCGCGATGCGCATACCCGGCGCGGTGGCCATGGCGGCGTCGGCCGGTCTGCTCGCCCTGCTCGGGCGGCGGCTGTTCACCACACAGGTGGGCGTCCTCGCGGGGTTCGCCCTCGCCGTCGTCCCGCTCACCACGCGGTACGGGCAGGAGATCCGGCCGTACCCCTTCGCGGTGGCCGCGGTGCTGCTGTCGACACTGCTGCTCGCCCGGGCGCTGGACCAGCCGTCGTTCAAGGTATGGGTCGCCTACACGCTGTCGGTGCCGCTGATCGGCTGGAGCCATCTCGCCTCGCTCGCGGTGCTCGGCGCACATCTGGTGATGATCCTGATCGCACGGCGCGCGGGCGACAAGATCGTGGGCTGGGCCTATGCCGCGGCTTGCACCCTGGGCATGTGCTTCGTCATCCCCATGGCCGTGTCGGGCTCGTCGCAGAGCGGGACGATCGCCGGGAACAACCCGGGGCTGACGGACCTGATCGACTTCCCCAAGGACCTCTTCGGTTCCTGGGCGGTGGCCCTGCCGGTGATGGCGCTCGGTGCGATCGGGTTGTTCTTCGCCGGCCGACTGGCTCTTCCGCTGGCCGTCTGGATCGTGCTGCCACCCGTGGCGACGTACGTCACCGCCGCGCAGCTGCATCTCTTCCTGCCGCGCTATCTGGTGTTCACGGCACCCGCGTGGGTGCTGCTGGCGGCCGTGGCAGCGTGCCGGCTCGCCGGTCCGGTGGCCGGGGCGAAGGCCGGTACGGGGGCGGCGGCCCGGCGCGGGTTCGGCTGGGTGCTCGTGGTGGCCACGGTCGCCGGGATCGTCTTTCAGGCGCGGCCCGGCATTCGCGAGGCTCGCCAGGACGCGCCGGGGGAGTCGGACTTCCGAGGCGCCGCGCGGGTCATCGAGGCGGAGCAGCGCAAGCGCGACGGCATCGTCTTCAACGGTGACGTGGTCGAACGCCGGGCCATGGCCTACGAGTTGCGGAACGACGCGGGCCGCCCGCGGGACTCGCTGATGTACCGCACTCCGCAGGCGCTGGGCTCGTTCGGTGCGGCCGAATGTCCGCAGCCCGAGAAGTGCCTGGCCAAGGCCGACCGACTCTGGCTCGTGTCGACGACGCTCGACGGGAATCCGTTCAGCGGCATGCCGAAGGAATCGGCGACCGCGATCAAGAAGAGCTTCCGCACCGTGAAGACACGGAAGCTGGACAGTCTCCAGCTCGTGCTCCTCGAAAGGACACGCGAGGCGACGGACGACTCCACCGAGGAGAAGGACGACGCCGGCAAGCGCAAGGTGCACACCTGAGCTGGCTTTGGGACGGACGCCGGAATCGCCCGCGTCCGTAGGGGTTCCTGCATGGGGACAAGGGGAGGGAAAAGATGACGTACGACCTGGGGGCGGGCACGGCGGTCACCGTGGTGATGCCTACGTACAACGAAGCAGCCAACCTGCCGAGAATGGCCGAAGCGGTGCTTCAACTACCGCTGAACGGGCTGCACTTGAAGATAGTGGACGACTCCAGCCCGGACGGCACCGGCCGGATAGCCGAAGAGCTGGCGGAGAAGTACAACGCCGATGCGCCGGCCTGGCAGCCCCGGATGAGCGTGCTGCACCGTACCGAGAAGGACGGCCTCGGGCGTGCGTACGTGGCGGGCATGAGCGCCGCCGTCGACGAAGGCGCCGAGTACGTCGTGCAAATGGACGCGGACGGCAGCCACCCCGTGGAAGCGGTCCCACGGATGCTCGGCACCGCCGTGGCCTCGGGCGTCGGACTGGTCGTCGGCAGCCGGTACGTCGAGGGAGGCTCGCTCGACGAGGACTGGGGCGCGCACCGCGTCCTGCTGTCCCGCTTCGCCAACCGCTACGCGCGCACCGTGCTCGGCACGAAGATCCGCGACATCACGGCCGGCTTCAACCTCTGGTCGGCCCAGACCCTGAGGGACGTGGACCTGCGCTCCCTGGACAGCGCGGGCTACAGCTTCCAGGTCGAGCTCAAGTACAAAGCCGTACGAGCCGGTCACAGCGCCGTCGAGATCCCGATCCGCTTCGAGGAGCGCACCGAGGGCGTGTCGAAGATGACCTTGCGTACGCAGCTGGAGTCGGCGGTCGTGCCCGTACGGCTGCGGCTGAAGCACAAGTAGTCGGCTGGGAACAGTGGTTGGCGGCGGTCGCCCACGGATGGCCGCCGCCTTCCCGCTACCCGCCAGCTTGCCGGTGCCGCTATTCGTTGGCCGCGGCCGAAGCCTGAGCCTCGCCACGGCGTCGGATCTGGCGGAACGTGAACTCCCCGAGGTCGTCACCGGTGGCGAAGACCTTCGTGTCCTTCTGGGTGACGTCCTTGCCGTTGGTGAAGCCGGCGACCGTGAAGTAGGCATAGCGGCCGTACGAGTTGGTCGTCGAGCGGCAGACCGCCGAGCTGCAGAAGGCGGGAACGCCGTCGCCCGACAGCGCCTGGACGACGCTCTTGTCGTCGGCGTCCTTCTTGGTCTTCGTCGCCTGGGCCTCGGTGTCGAAGACGGCCACGCCGACCGTCACCGCCACACCGTCCAGGGAGTACGTGACGCGCATCAGCCGCGTGCAGTCGTTCTTCGTGAGGACCGTGCCGAGCGTGCCCTGGGCGGCCGACGCGCAGTCCTTCGTGGACGCGGTCTTGCCCTTCTCGTAGCGGCTCTCGCCCATCGTCAGCCGCGAACCGGGGAAGAGGGTGTCCGGGCTGAGCGGAGCCGTGTCCTTCTTCACGTTGGAGATGAAGTCCTTCGGGTCCAGCGGCGGAGGCGCCGAGGTCTCCGCGAACGACGGCTCGGGCCCGGTGGTGTCCGGCGGGATGTCCGAGGTGGCGGGCAGATCGGAGGCAGGCCGGTTCGCCGCCTGGCCGTTGCCGTCCGTCGAGACCACGGCCACGGCGACGGCCGCGCCGATCGCGACGGTGGCCAGCGCGCCGCCGCCCACCATCAGCCACCTGCGGCGCCTGTTGCGCGACTCGGACGCCTCGGCGAGCGCAGCCCAGTCGGGGGTCTGGCTGCCCCACTGCGGCTGCTGAGAACCCGATCCCCCGGAACCCCACTGGGGTCCCCCCTGCCCAAAGCTCATGGGGCGCATCTTAGACGGGACAGGGGGTGTACTGGTCTCACACCAGTAACAGAGCCAACTCTCGGCTGGTCGCGCGTTTTGACCCGTGTGGGCTGCCAGAGCTATTCTTGCCCTTCGTTATGTGTATTGGCTTGCTCATTCTCACGTGAGAGGCCCTTACACCGGTCCACCGGGGCCGATGACCAGCGATCTGCATGCGGTTGCGTCGCCGCCGTGCGGTCAGGGCTGTCGTGATCGTCCGTGGTGGCCTTGTCAGGACCCACTCACTGAAGAAGCGAAGGCTACGAACCGTGCGTACGTACAGCCCCAAGCCCGGCGACATCACTCGCCAGTGGCATGTCATCGATGCCCGGGACGTCGTTCTCGGCCGTCTGGCAACCACCGCCGCCACCCTTCTGCGGGGCAAGCACAAGCCGATCTACGCTCCGCACGTCGACGCTGGTGACTTCGTCATCATCATCAACGCGGACAAGGTCCACCTGTCCGGCAACAAGCGGACCCAGAAGCTGGCCTACCGCCACTCCGGGTACCCGGGTGGTCTGCGCTCCGTCCGCTACGACGAGCTGCTGGACAAGAACCCCGAGAAAGCGGTCGAGAAGGCCGTCAAGGGCATGCTCCCGAAGAACACCCTGGGCCGTCAGATGCTCTCGAAGCTGAAGGTCTACAGGGGTGACCAGCACCCGCACGGCGCGCAGCAGCCGCAGCCGTACGAGATCACCCAGGTCGCGCAGTAAGTCCGGCCACCCCTAAGACCAGAAGAGAATCTGAGGAGAATCGTGGCCGAGACCACTACCGAGCAGCCGGTCGAAGAGACCGAGACCGAGCTCGTCGACATCGAGCAGTACACCACCGAGTCCGAGGCCCCCGTCGAGGGCGAGTACACCTCGGAGTCCATGGCCTCCCGCTTCGGCGAGCCGCAGCCGGCCGCCGGACTGGGCCGCCGCAAGAACGCCATCGCCCGCGTCCGGATCGTCCCGGGCTCCGGCAAGTGGAAGATCAACGGTCGCACCCTTGAGGACTACTTCCCCAACAAGGTGCACCAGCAGGAAGTCAACGAGCCCTTCAAGGTGCTCGAGCTCGACGACCGTTACGACGTTGTCGCCCGCATCTCGGGTGGCGGCGTCTCCGGTCAGGCCGGTGCGCTCCGTCTCGGTGTCGCCCGCGCGCTGAACGAGGCGGACGTCGACAACAACCGTGGCGCCCTGAAGAAGGCCGGGTTCCTTCGTCGCGACGACCGTGCGGTCGAGCGCAAGAAGGCCGGTCTCAAGAAGGCCCGCAAGGCGCCTCAGTACAGCAAGCGCTAGTCGTACCGCGTGCTCTGCACGCAGCATCCGCCCCGGCGGCACTCTCGTGCCGCCGGGGCGTGGCATTTACGCCAAGTAGGCATTTATCAGGGCCTTACCTGGACACTCTGCTTGAGCCGCAATTTCTGAGCATGTTCGGAGGACACCAGTGGGACGACTCTTCGGCACGGACGGCGTGCGCGGTGTTGCCAACGCGGACCTGACGGCTGAGCTGGCGCTCGGCCTGTCCGTCGCGGCGGCGCACGTACTGGCCGAGGCGGGCACCTTCGCGGGCCATCGGCCGACGGCGGTGGTCGGTCGGGATCCGCGGGCGTCCGGGGAGTTCCTGGAGGCCGCCGTGGTCGCCGGTCTCGCCAGCGCGGGCGTGGACGTCCTGCGCGTGGGCGTGCTGCCGACGCCGGCGGTGGCGTATCTCACCGGCTCACTCGGCGCCGACCTCGGCGTGATGCTCTCCGCCAGCCACAACGCCATGCCCGACAACGGCATCAAGTTCTTCGAGCGCGGCGGCCACAAACTCGCCGACGAGCTGGAGGACCGGATCGAGGCCGTGTACGAGGAGCACCGCACCGGCGCTCCCTGGGACCGCCCGACGGGTGCCGGGGTGGGCAGGGTGAAGTCGTACGACGAGGGCTTCGAGCGGTACGTCGCGCACCTCATCACGGCGGTTCCGAACCGTCTGGACGGTTTGAAGGTCGTCCTCGACGAGGCGCACGGCGCCGCCGCCCAGGTCTCGCCCGAGGCCTTCACCCGGGCCGGTGCCGAGGTCGTCACCATCGGTGCCGAGCCGGACGGGCTGAACATCAACGACGGGTGCGGCTCCACGCACCTGGGCCTGCTGCGGGCCGCCGTCGTCGAGCACGGCGCCGACCTGGGCATCGCGCACGACGGCGACGCCGACCGCTGCCTCGCCGTGGACCACACGGGCGCCGAGGTCGACGGGGACCAGATCCTGGCCGTAATCGCGCTGGCGATGCGGGAGCGTTCCGCACTGCGCTCCGACACCGTTGTCGCGACGGTCATGTCCAACCTGGGCTTCAAGCTGGCCATGGAGCGCGAGGGGCTGTCGTTGGTGCAGACGGCGGTCGGTGACCGTTACGTCCTGGAAGAGATGAAGCAGCACGACTACGCCCTCGGCGGCGAGCAGTCCGGGCACGTGATCATCTCGGACCACGCGACGACCGGCGACGGCACCCTGACCGGCCTGCTGCTGGCCGCCCGGGTCGCCCAGACGGGACGTACGCTCAAGGACCTCGCATCCGTCATGGAACGGCTTCCGCAGGTACTGATCAATGTGCCGGACGTCGACAGGTCCCGGGTGAACACCTCGGCCGAACTGACGGCCGCGGTCGCCGACGCGGAGCGCGAACTCGGTTCCACCGGGCGGGTGTTGCTGCGTCCCTCGGGTACGGAGCCGCTGGTACGGGTGATGGTGGAGGCCGCCGATCTCGACCAGGCGCGGAGGGTGGCGGAGCGGCTCGCCGATGTGGTGAAGTCCGCGCTCGGCTGTTAAGTCTGGGCCTTCTTGGCGTTGCGTTCACGCTGCTTGGCCCAGAAGAACTCCTGGGTGAGCAGCGTGAGGGTGCCGGCGAGGATGATGCCGAGCAGGTTGAGCAGGAGCTGCTCGGTGGAGCCCACCATCTGTTTTGTGTCCCCGTAGCTGAGGGCCACCGCTGCGTTGGCGGCGGCCGGGACGGTCGTCACGGAGATCGCGACGCCGACGAGGGCGCCCGACTTGGCGGAGGTCAGCGAGAGGGTGCCGGCGGCGCCGGCGAGGACGGCCACGACGAAGGAGAACCAGTCGGGGGCGTAGACGAAGGCGGTGTTGGGCCGTTCGCTCTCCAGCCGGTCCTCCGTGAACAGGCCCACGGCGTCCATGAAGTCGCTGAAGAGGACCGTCACCCCCATGGCGAAGGCGAAGCCCACGAGCAGCGCGATCGCCGAGCGCAGCGCGAGCCGCGGGGTGCGCCGCACCAGTGCCGTGCACAGACCGGCCAGCGGTCCGAACTCCGGGCCGACCGCCATCGCGCCCACGATCAGGATCGCGTTGTCGAGGACCACACCGCAGGCCGCGATCATCGTGGCCAGTGTGATGAAGGCGATGTACGTGACCGAGAGCGTCGACTCCTCGTGGGTCGCGTCCGCCAGGTGCTCCCACAGGACCGCGTCGGCGCCCTCGCCCGGCGCGTCGTCGCGCGCCTGGTCGGCACGCTCCGACAGCGAGAGGTCGATGTTCTCGATGGCGATGGAGCCGCACTTGTCGATGTCCAACGCCCGCAGCTCGCCCAGCAGTTCGTCGCCCGCCTCGCGCGCCACGTCGCACATCACGACGTCCCCGGCGGGGTTGCGGGCCGCGCCCTGCATCACGACGAGATGCGTGGTGCCGACGGTGTCCTCGATGAGGCGGACCACGCCGTCGGTCTTGTCGGGCGGCGTGATCAGGCGCAGATGCAGCATGCCCGGCAGAGTAACCGGGCTCGATTACAGCTTGCGCAGGCTCAGACGCTGCACCTTGTGGTCGGGGCCCTTGCGCAGGACGAGGGTGGCGCGGCCGCGCGTGGGGGCCACGTTCTCCAGCAGATTGACCTTGTTGATCGTCCGCCACATGGTGCGGGCGTAGTCGAGGGCCTCCTCCTCGGAGACCTGGGTGTACTTGCGGAAGTACGAGGACGGGTTCTGGAAGGCCGTCTCGCGCAGCTTGCGGAAACGGTTCAGGTACCAGTGCTCGATGTCCTCGGGCCGGGCGTCGACGTACACGCTGAAGTCGAAGTAGTCGGCGAGGCCCACGCGGGTGCGGCCGTCCTTGCCGGGCAGGGCGGGCTGCAGAACGTTCAGGCCCTCGACGATCAGGATGTCGGGGCGGCGCACGGTGAGCCGCTTGCCCGGCACGATGTCGTAGATCAGGTGGGAGTAGACGGGCGCGGTGACCTCGCCCTTGCCGGCCTTGATGTCCGCGACGAAACGCGTCAGGGCGCGTCGGTCGTACGACTCCGGGAAGCCCTTCCGCGACATCAGGCCGCGCGCCTGCAACTCCTTGGTCGGCAGCAGGAAGCCGTCCGTGGTGACCAGCTCGACGCGTGGATGCTCGGGCCAGCGGGACAGCAGGGCCTGGAGGAGACGGGCGACGGTCGACTTGCCGACCGCCACGGAGCCGGCGACCCCTATGACGAACGGCGTACCGGACTGCGAGCCCTGCTCGCCGAGGAAGGTGTTCAGCGCGCCGCGCAGGCCGTCCGTGGCCTTCACGTACAGGTTCAGCAGCCGGGACAGCGGCAGGTAGATGTCCCGCACTTCGTCGAGGTCGATGACATCGCCCAGGCCGCGCAGCTTCTCGACCTCCTCGGCGGTCAGCGGGAGCGGCGTCTTCTCGCGAAGCGCACTCCACTCGGCACGGGTGAGGTCGACGTAGGGAGTCGCCTCCGGCCTGGACCGGTGGGCGCTCCGTGGCGACGAGGAGACCGAAGAGATCACAGTCCATTGTTACGGGAGCGGGGACGCGGTGGCGGGTGGGGTCCGTCACGTCCGTGGATGGCGCTTCCTGTGGATGAGTTGTGAGGAAAGTATGGACCTGCGAGGCCGGTGGGGATACGGTCCGGGCAGCCGGGAGCGAGCCGCCTTCCGGCGGTTTCCGGGGGTTGGGGTGGTGGCTGTGGCCATGCGTATTCGTGATGCGGTGCGGTGGAGATCCGCGCGCGGTGACGCGGACTTCGAGGGGCGCGTGAGCAGCGAGCTGGCGGTGGATCTGCCGGACGAGGACTTGGGTGAGTACCTCTACGACTGCATCGACCTGTACGAGATGGGGAGCAAGCCGCGGTGTGAGGAAGTGGAGTACCTGGAGCTGGTGCAGGAGGCTATAGAGCGGGTTGAACGGGGTCGCTGAGCGCGCCGAACCCCGCCCCCCCCGTAGGCACCCACCCAACGGCCGGAGGCCTAAGCTGCGCGCATGTGCGCAGTGGTGGGTTGCGGCCCCGTGGGAGTGGTCTCGTGATCATCGGAGTGGGAATCGATGTCGCCGAGATCGACCGGTTCGCGGCGTCGCTGGAGCGGACACCCGCGCTCGCGGAACGGCTCTTCGTCGAGCGGGAGTTGTGGCTGCCGAGCGGCGAGCGACGCGGGGTCGCGTCACTCGCGGCCCGCTTCGCGGCCAAGGAGGCGCTCGCCAAGGCGCTCGGGGCGCCGAGCGGGCTGCACTGGACGGACGCCGAGGTATACGTCGAGGACAGCGGGCAGCCACGGCTGCGGGTGCAGGGGACGGTGGCGGCTCGAGCCGCGGAGCTCGGCGTGCGGTCCTGGCACGTGTCGCTGAGTCACGATGCGGGAGTGGCTTCGGCGGTGGTCGTCGCGGAGGGGTAGCGGCTCCCGTCGCCACCTCAGCTCATGACATCCCGCCACGCGGAGCGGACCGACTCGGACACATCGTGCGCGCCCACCGGCGCCCCGTCCGCCGCGAACCGCCCGGCGAGCCCGTGGAGGTACGCCGCGACGCTCCCGGCGTCCAGGGCGCTCAGCCCCGAGGCCAGGAGCGAACCGGCTAGCCCCGACAGCACGTCCCCGCTGCCCGCCGTGGCCAGCCACGACGTCCCCGTCGCGTTGACCCGGACCGGCCCGCCCCCGGCCGAAGCCACCAGCGTGGTCGAGCCCTTCAGCAACACCGTCGCCCCGTACCGCTCCGCCAGCTCCCGCACGGAGTGCAACCGTGCCGCCTCGACCGACTCCCGCGAGACGCCCAGCAAAGCGGCGGCCTCACCGGCGTGAGGCGTCATCAGCGTGGGCGCCTTCCGGGCCCGTACGAGATCCCGGTCCGCGAGCCGGAGGCCGTCCGCGTCGACGAGGACGGGTACGTCCTGGGCGAGCACCTCGGCCACGGTCTGCGCGTCGTCTCCGGCTCCGGGCCCGACGACCCAGGCCTGCACGCGTCCGGCCCGCTTCGGTCCCTGGTCCGAGACGAGGGTTTCGGGGAAGCGGGCGATCACGGCGTCCCCGGCGGGACCGACGTACCGTACGGCCCCTGCCCCGCCCCGTAGCGCACCCGACACCGCGAGTACGGCCGCCCCGGGATAACGCGAGGACCCGGCGGCGATCCCCACGACCCCCCGCCGGTACTTGTCGCTCTCGGCGCCCGGAACAGGCAACAGCGCCGCCACATCGGCATGCTGCAGGGCCTCCGTCTCGGCCTCGTCGGGCAGCGAGAGCCCGATGTCCACGAGCCGCACCGAGCCCGCGTACTCCCGTGCCGGATCGATCAGCAGCCCCGGCTTGTGCGTGCCGAAGGTCACGGTCAGGTCGGCACGGATCGCCGCGCCGCGTACCTCGCCGGTGTCGGCCTCGACACCGCTCGGCAGATCCACGGCGACGACGGCGGCGCGGGAGGACGCGGCCAACTCGGCCAGCGGCGCGGCGTCGGGGCGCAGTCCGCCCTTGCCGCCGATGCCGACGATTCCGTCGATCACGAGATCGGCGGAACGGATCGCCCGCTCGACGGCTGCGTCGCTTTCGCTGTCCTCAGTGGAGTGGACGCGGCCGCCCGCCCGGCGCAGCGCGGCCAGGCCGCCGGGATGGGTTCGCTCGGGGGACAGCAGTACGGCCGTGACGCCCGCGCCGCGGCGGGCGAGGCGGGCTCCCGCGTACAGCGCGTCTCCGCCGTTGTCTCCGCTGCCCACCAGCAGCACGACCCGGCTGCCGTACACCCGCCCCATCAACTCCGCGCAGGCCGCGGCCAGTCCGGCCGCCGCCCGCTGCATCAGCGCCCCTTCCGGAAGCCGCGCCATCAACTCCCGCTCGGCCGCCCGTACCGTCTCCACTCCGTACGCACTACGCATACGCCGAGTCTCGCGTACGTGGCGGCCTCGCGTGCAGCGGGCCGGTACCCCGGGTGAGCCCGCTGCTCACAGAGGTACGGGCTCGGCAGGGCTGTCAGTGGGCTCTGAGACACTGGGCGCAATGAATGAGACAGCGTCCGCGCGTGCCCGCGCCGAGATCGATCTGGCCGCTCTGGCGGCCAATCTGGGGACCCTGCGCGCCTGCGCACCGGACGCCGCCCTGATGGCGGTGGTGAAATCCGACGCGTATGGACACGGGGCGGTGCGGTGTGCACGGGCGGCGCTCGACGCGGGGGCCACCTGGCTCGGGACGGCCACGCCCGAGGAGGCCCTGGCCCTGCGTGCCGCGGGGCTGCCGGGCCGGATCATGTGCTGGCTGTGGACGCCCGGAGGCCCTTGGCGGGAGGCCGTCGAGGCCGATGTGGATCTGGGGATCAGCGGGCTCTGGGCGCTGCGGGAAGCCGTCGAGGGCGCGCGCGCCGCGGGACGCGCCGCCCGGGTCCAGCTCAAGGCCGACACCGGGCTCGGGCGCAACGGATGCCAGCCCGGTGACTGGCCCGAGTTGGTCGCCGCAGCCCTGCGCGCCGAGGCCGACGGGCTGGTCCGGGTCACCGGACTCTGGTCGCACTTCGCCTGCGCCGACGAGCCGGGGCATCCCTCCATCGGGGCCCAACTCACCGCCTTCCACGAGATGTTGACGTACGCGGAGAAGCAGGGCATACAACCCGAAGTACGGCATATCGCCAACTCGCCCGCCACGCTCACACTCCCGGAGACCCACTTCGATCTCGTACGCACCGGAATCGCGACGTACGGCATCTCACCCAGCCCCGCCCTCGGCACCGCCGCCGAGCTGGGGCTGCGGCCGGTGATGACACTGTCGGCCTCGCTCGCGCTGGTGAAGCGCGTTCCGGCGGGACACGGCGTCAGTTACGGGCATCACTACGTCACACCGGGCGACACGACGCTCGGCCTGGTGCCCGTGGGATACGCGGACGGGATCCCGCGGCACGCCTCCGGCACCGGGCCCGTCCTGGCCGGCGGCAAATGGCGGACGGTGGCGGGGCGGGTCGCGATGGACCAGTTCGCCGTCGATCTCGGCGGGGACCAGCCAGCGGTGGGAGAACGCGTGGTGCTGTTCGGGCCCGGCGATGAGGGTGAGCCGACCGCCGAGGACTGGGCCCAGGCCGCGGGCACGATCGCGTACGAAATCGTGACCCGGATCGGAACCCGCGTACCGCGCGTCTATGTGAATAGTGAATAACGCACAGGACGGGTACTCAGCTTTCCGGGGACGGCCCCCGGACCACACAGCGGCGAAGAGGAGCGGTACGTGAGCGAGAGCAGGGCGGAGGCCGTCGCCTCGGTGGCCTCTGCCGCGGGGAGCGCCGCCGCAGGGGGTGCCGGGAACTGGAGTAAGGCGGGCATCGTCGGCACCGCGATAGGCGTCGTCGCCGCGGGCGCTGCCGCCGGAGTCGCGATAGAGCGGCTCACCGTCGGCCGCGGCATGCGCAAGAAGGCCCGCCTCGCCCTCGACTCGGCAGGTCCGTACGGCGCACTGCGCGGCATGCCCGGCACGGCGACCGCGGACGACGGCACGGAGCTCTACTACGAGATCGACGACGTCGAGCAGGACGCCACGCTCTCCCCCCGCCGCCGCAGACTGTTCGGCCGCAAGGCACCAGCACCCGTCACCGTCGTCTTCAGCCACGGCTACTGCCTCAGCCAGGACTCCTGGCACTTCCAGCGGGCCGCACTGCGCGGTGTCGTACGGACCGTCCACTGGGACCAGCGCAGCCACGGACGCTCCGGACGTGGTGTCGCACAGGTCCAGGACGGTGTGCCGCTCGACATCGAGCAGCTCGGCCGCGACCTGAAGGCCGTGATCGACGCGGCCGCCCCCGAGGGGCCGCTCGTGCTCGTCGGGCACTCGATGGGCGGAATGACGGTGATGGCCCTTGCCGACCAGTACCCCGACCTCATCCGCGAGCGAGTGGTCGGTGTCGCTCTCGTCGGTACGTCGTCGGGGAAGCTCGGCGAGGTCAACTTCGGGCTACCCGTCGCGGGCGTCAACGCGGTGCGGCGCGTACTGCCCGGCGTACTGAAGGCGCTGGGGCAGCGGGCCGATCTGGTGGAGAAGGGGCGGCGGGCCACGGCCGATCTGTTCGCCGGGATCATCAAGCGGTACTCGTTCGCGTCCAGGGACGTCGATCCGGCGGTCGCGCGGTTCGCCGAGCGGCTGATCGAGGGCACGCCGATCGATGTGGTCGCCGAGTTCTATCCGGCGTTCACCGACCACGACAAGACGGAGGCGCTGGCGTACTTCGCCGAGCTGCCCGTCCTCGTACTGTCCGGCGTCAAGGACCTGGTCACGCCGAGCGAGCACAGCGAGGCGATAGCGGACCTGCTGCCGGACGCGGAGCTGGTGCTCGTGCCGGACGCCGGGCACCTGGTGATGCTGGAGCACCCGGAGGTCGTCACGGACCGTCTCGCCGACCTCCTCACGCGCGCGGGAGCCGTCCCGGCCGGCGCTAACGTGGGGGGCTATGGAAGCACCAGCAGCACCGCACAGCCCGGCTGATCACCCGATGCCGTACGCCACCGCCGAGCTCACCGTCAACTCCCCCGAACAGATGCAGGAGTTGGGCCGCCACCTGGCCAAGCTGCTGCGCCCCGGTGACCTTGTGATGCTCACCGGCGAGCTCGGCGCGGGCAAGACGACGTTCACCCGTGGGCTCGGCGAAGGGCTCGGCGTACGGGGCGCGGTCACGTCGCCCACCTTTGTGATCGCGCGCGTTCACCCCTCCCTCGGCGACGGGCCGCCCCTCGTGCACGCCGACGCGTACCGCCTGAGCGGCGGCCTTGACGAGATGGAGGACCTCGACCTCGATGTCTCGCTGACCGATTCGGTGATCGTCGTGGAGTGGGGCGAGGGGAAGGTCGAGGAGCTGACCGAGGAGCGGCTGCATGTGTTCATCCACCGGGCGGTCGGAACTGCGTCTTCCCGGGGGGCGACCCCCGGACCCCCGGAGACGGACGAGGTCCGGCACGTGACGCTTCGCGGGGTGGGGGAGCGGTGGGCCGCCGTGGATCTGAGTGTGCTTTCGGCTTGAGGGCGGGGCCTGAGGGCCGGGTTTCGTAACGTTCCGACGTGGCGTCGGCAAGAGGTTGCGTGGGGTGGGTTCGGCGTGTTCCTATGGGTAGCGGTGTTGGTTAGGGTTACCTAACTACGTCTGCTCCGGGAGCCCCAGGAGGCGGCCATGTCGACGTCGGATCGCGAACCTGTGCGGGTTCCTGCGGAGGCTGGTGGGGTGTCGGTGCGCGAGTTGCTTGCGGCCTGCGCCGCCGCCCGCGTCGTGTCCACGCCGCCGCGGGACCCGGCGCCTGCGCCGCGGGCGCCCGCGCCGGGGGAGCGGCAGCATCGCGAGGCCGCGTAAGCAGGGGGTTTCGGCTGACGGTTCGTCGTGGCTGGTCGCGCACGGACGAGCTACTCGACCACGACGACCTTCGTGCCGACCGTCGCGAACTCCCACATCGCATCGCCATCCGCCCGGGATTCCCGAATCCCGCCGAGCTTCTTGCCGGTGTCGGGCGCGGGAGTCGAGCCGTCCACCGCCGCGCTGAAGCCGATCGTCGTGCCGTCCACGCTCGCGAAGCGGACCACGTGCTCGACGGCGACTCCGTCGGAGCCGGTGATGGAGCCGGACCGCGAGGTGACGGTGTACGTGTCGGGCGCGGGGTCGACCGTGCCGGGGGTGACCGAGAAGGTGCGGGTCACCTTGTCGTTCGCGGCGACCAGCCAGACGCGGTCGGCCTGTACCGAGTACACGACCCGCTGACCGCTGCCGGACCGGCCCGGCAGCGCCGCCGCCGTGTTCGGCTTGGCGCGCGGGGACGGGGCGGAAGCCCCGGGGGACGACGACGTCCGATCCGGTGCGCCCAGCGTGTCCGGCACATTGGCGGACGCCTGGTAGGCGAGGAAGCCGACTGCGGCGACCGCCGCCACGGTGAGCCCGGCCACGAATCCCGAGCTGCTCCTAGCCACCTTGGGTGCCCACCTCTCGTACGGCATACGTGTCAACGTGACAGTTGAGGTGACGGTAGCAGCAGGGGCGCGTGGGACCTGGGCGACGGTGCCTTCGCCCCGGGCGCCGTAGGCTGTTCGCGTGCTCTTGCTCGCTCTGGATACCGCCACCCCCGCCGTCACCGTCGCCCTGCATGACGGGACGAGCGTCGTCGCCTCGTCGAGTCAGGTGGACGCCCGCCGGCACGGGGAGCTGCTGCTGCCCGCCGTCGACCGGGTGCTCACCGAGTCCGGGCTGCGGCTGGACGCCGTCACCGGCATCGTCGCGGGCGTGGGACCCGGCCCGTACACGGGGCTGCGGGTCGGCCTGATGACCGCCGACACCTTCGGGCTCGCGCTGGGCGTGCCCGTGTACGGACTGTGCACGCTCGACGGACTCGCGTTCGCGGCCGACATACAGGGTCCCTTCGTCGTGGCGACCGACGCGCGGCGCAAGGAGGTCTACTGGGCGCGGTACTCCGATTCCCGTACGCGTGTCAGCGGGCCCGCCGTGGACCGGCCCGCCGAGATCACCGAAGCCGTCGCCGGTCTGCCGGCGGTCGGCGCGGGCGCGCTGCTCTACCCAGACACCTTCCCGGATGTGTACGAGCCCGAGAACGTCTCCGCGTCGGCGCTCGCGTCCCTCGCGGCCGAGAAGCTGGCCAAGGGCGAGGAACTCCCCGCGCCCCGGCCGCTGTATCTGCGCCGCCCGGACGCCCAGGTGCCCAAGAACTACAAGGTGGTCACCCCCAAGTGACTCCCGTAGTGACTCCCGTGCTGCGCGAGATGCGCTGGTGGCACATCGATCCCGTACTGGATCTCGAGAAGGCCCTCTTCCCCGAGGACGCCTGGTCGCGGGGCATGTTCTGGTCCGAGCTGGCCCATTCCCGGGGGCCGACGGCGACGAAGCGGTATGTCGTGGCTCAGGACGGTGAGCGGATCGTCGGGTACGGGGGACTCGCCGCCTCCGCGGACGTGGGTGACATACAGACCATCGCCGTCGCCCGTGACCAGTGGGGCACCGGGCTCGGTGCGCTGATCCTGACCGAGCTGCTGCGGGCCGCGACCACCTTCGAGTGTGCCGAGGTGATGCTCGAGTGCCGGATCGACAACATCCGCGCCCAGAAGCTGTACGAGCGCTTCGGCTTCGAGCCGATCGGCTTCCGGCGCGGTTACTACCAGCCGGGCAACGTCGACGCGCTCGTGATGCGCCTGCAAGATCCCTCAACCTCAGTGCAAGGAACCGAGATCCATGGCTGACGAACCACTCGTCCTCGGCATCGAGACCTCCTGCGACGAGACCGGCGTCGGCATCGTCCGCGGCCACACGCTGCTCGCGGACGCGGTCGCGTCGAGCGTCGACGAGCACGCGCGCTTCGGCGGCGTCGTCCCGGAGGTCGCGTCCCGCGCGCACCTGGAGGCGATGGTGCCGACCATCCACCGGGCGCTGAAAGAGGCAGGCGTGAGTGCGCGGGACCTGGACGGGATCGCCGTCACGGCCGGTCCGGGGCTCGCGGGCGCGCTGCTCGTGGGAGTTTCGGCGGCGAAGGCGTACGCGTACGCGCTGGGCAAGCCGTTGTACGGCGTCAATCACCTGGCCTCGCACATCTGCGTCGACCAGCTGGAGCATGGGGCGTTGCCCGAGCCGACCATGGCGTTGCTGGTGTCCGGCGGCCACTCCTCTCTGCTGCTCTCCTCGGACGTCACCTCCGACGTACGGCCGCTGGGCGCGACCATCGACGACGCCGCGGGCGAGGCCTTCGACAAGATCGCGCGGGTGCTGGACCTGGGTTTCCCGGGCGGTCCGGTGATCGACCGGTACGCGCGCGAGGGCGACCCGGAGGCGATCGCGTTCCCGCGCGGGCTGACCGGGCCGCGGGATGCGGCGTACGACTTCTCCTTCTCGGGGCTGAAGACGGCGGTCGCCCGCTGGATCGAGGCCAAGCGGGCGGCGGGGGAGGAGGTGCCGGTGCGTGACGTGGCGGCCTCCTTCCAGGAAGCGGTCGTGGATGTGCTGACGCGTAAGGCCGTGCGGGCGTGCAAGGACGAGGGCGTCGAGCACCTGATGATCGGCGGAGGGGTCGCGGCCAACTCGCGGCTGCGGGCCCTGGCGCAGGAGCGCTGCGAGGCCGCCGGACTTCAACTGCGGGTGCCGCGGCCGAAGTTGTGCACGGACAACGGGGCGATGGTGGCGGCGCTCGGTGCGGAGATGGTGGCGCGGAACCGGGCCGCCTCCGACTGGGATCTGTCGGCGGACTCGTCGCTACCGGTGACGGAGCCGCATGTGCCCGGGCGCGATCGTGATCACGATCACGTGCACGAGGTGAGCAAGGAGAACCTGTACTCGTGACGGTCGCGTTGATGTGGGAAGCGCGGGCGGCGGCAGGCCGGGGCGAGGAGCTGCTGGCCTGGGTCCGGGCGCAGGACCTCGCCGTGAGGCCCCTGCGCCGGGAGACCTTCCGGGCACCGCAGGACCGCGTCCTGGTCATCACCTGGTGGGATGCTCCGTACGACGCCGACCTTCCCGAACTGCCTGAGCCGGACGGGGCGCTGGTGACGCGGGGGGTGCACAGGTGGCGGTTCGATTCTGTGGGCGCCGATCAGGGCGGATGGTGATCGTCCGACCGTCGTCGGGACAGCCGTCGGGACCGCGACTCGGTTGTGGCGTGGCCTCTTGGCCGGGGAGTTTGTGCCTTCATCGCACGCGCCGCCGCCCAGGTGGACTGACCCAAGCCACCCGGGCCCCCTGTAGCCTTCACGCCGACCCCGGTTTTCCGGAAGACTGCTGCAAGGTTTCGGCAACGGAGGTGGGCGCGTGGCCCGGGAGAGCATCAAGAGCAAGGTGACCATCACCGAGATCGCCCGGCAGGCCGGGGTCTCGGTGCCCACTGTGTCGCGCGTCGTCAACGGCCGCTCCGACGTGTCGCCGGACACCCGGGCCCGGATCGAGGACCTGCTCAGACACCACGGCTACCAGCGCAAGTCCTCCCCGCCGGGCGGCCGGGCGGTTCTCATCGACCTGGTCTTCAACGACCTCGACAGCCCTTGGGCCGTGGAGATCATCCGGGGGGTGGAGGAAGTCGCGCACGCCTCGGGTGTGGGCACGGTGGTGTCCGCCATCCACGACGCGCAGGGCTCGGCGCGGCAGTGGATGACCAATCTGCGTACCCGCGCCTCGGACGGGGTGATCCTCGTGACCTCCGTCCTCGAACCCCGTATGCACGAGGAACTGCGGCGGCTCGGTGTCCCGCTCGTCGTCGTCGACCCGGCTGGCTCGCCGTCCTTGGACGCGCCGACCGTCGGAGCGGCCAACTGGGCGGGCGGCATGGCCGCGACGGAACACCTGCTCGGTCTCGGCCACCGCAGGATCGGCCTCATCGCCGGGCCCCAGCGACTGCTGTGCTCACGGGCCCGGCTCGACGGCTACCGCGCCGCTCTCGAAGGCGCGGACATCGCGGTCGACGACGCGCTGATCGTGCCGGGCGACTTCTACCACGCGTCCGGCTTCGACGGCTGCAACGCCCTGTTCGACCTGGACGAGCCGCCCACCGCCCTGTTCGCCGCCAGCGACCAGATGGCGCTCGGCGCCATCGAGGCGTTGCGGTGCCGAGGGCTCCGCGTGCCGGAAGACATGAGCGTCGTGGGGTTCGATGACCTGCCGGAGGTCCGCTGGTCGGCGCCGCCGCTCACCACCGTGCGCCAACCCCTCGCGGACATGGGCAAGTTGGCGACGCGTACGGTGCTGCGCCTCGCCGCGGGCGAGGAGCCCGCGTCCCCCAGGGTCGAGCTCGCCACCGAGCTCGTCGTACGGGCGAGCACGGCGCCGCTGGCCCGGCAGGCCCGGCGTTCCTGACGTTCCGGACGAACCTGGGGCGCCTGCCGATCCACCCGGCCTCGATCCACCCGGCCTCGATCCACCCGGCCTCGATCCACCCGGCCTCGATCCACCCGGCCTCGATCCACCCGGTCTCGCATCGCCCGGGTCTCGATAATTCCGATGTTTGTCAGGAGCGTTGACATACCCGTCGGCGCGCCCGTAACTTCCGTGCGCAACTCGACCGATAATTTTCGGGTTCTCTTCCGGAAGGTGTGCGATGCGAGCGTTGGGTAACACCTCACTCTCCCGCCGCGGGTTCTTGGCGGCCTCCGCGGCGACCGGCCTGGGGGCCGCCGCCCTCAGCGCGTGCGGCTCCTCGGGCGGTGGGAACAGCTCCGGCAAGACGGAGATCGAATGGTGGAACATCACCACCACCCAGCCCGCGAAGAAGCTGTGGGCGCAGCGGGCCAAGGAGTTCGAGGCCGCGCATCCCGACGTCAAGATCAAGATCGTTACGCTGGAGAACGAGGCGTACAAGTCGAAGATGACCGCGCAGACCGCCTCGGGCAAGCTGCCGGACATCTTCCACACCTGGGGCGGCGGTGTGCTCCAGCAGCAGATCGACGCCGGTCTGGTCGAGGACCTGTCGGGCAAGATCTCCTCCTGGACGAAGGACTACCTGCCCGCCTCGGTGGCGCCGTTCCGGCTGGACGACAAGATGTACGCCGTCCCCTTCGACGTCGGCATGGTCGGCTTCTGGTACAACAAGGCGCTCTTCAAGCAGGCCGGCATCGACACCCCGCCCACCACCTGGTCCGGCTACCTCGACGCCGTCAAGGCCCTCAAGGACGAGGGGATCACGCCCATCGCGCTGGCCGGCAAGGAGAAGTGGCCGGGCATGTACTACTGGGCGTACCTCTCGATGCGGGTCGCCGGCCTCGACGCGATGCAGAAGGCCGCCGACGACGCCGACTTCACCGGCGAGGACTTCGTCAAGGCCGGTGCGCACCTCGAGGAGCTGGTCGCCCTGAAGCCCTTCCAGAAGGGCTTCCTCGGCGCCGCCTACTCCACGCCCACCGGTGAGGCGGCCGCGATGGGCAACGGCAAGGCCGCCATGGAACTGATGGGCCAGTGGGCGCCGGTCGTCCAGGAGGATGCGGGCAAGGGCCTCGGCAAGGACCTCGGCTTCTTCTCCTTCCCCGAAGTGGAAGGCGGCAAGGGCGCGCTCACCGAGGTGTTCGGCGGGAGCAACGGCCACGCGGTGCGCAAGGGGGCGCCGGACGCCGCGGTGGAGTTCCTGAAGTTCTTCGCGGAGCAGGAGTTCGCGGAGAAGCTCGTCAAGGAGACCGGTCTGGTTCCGGTGTCCAAGGCCGCGCAGGGTGCGCTGACGGACCCCAACCTCATCGCCGTCTCGGACGCGCTCAGCAAGTCCACCGGCTTCCAGCTCTACCTCGACCAGGCCTACGCCCCCGCTGTCGGCCAGGAGATCAACGACAGCGTCGCAGCGCTCATCGCGGGCTCCAAGTCGCCCGAGCAGGTGACGCGTTCGGTCACGCAGGTCGCCAAGAGCGAGGGTTAACGGCCGTCGATGACTCACCCGACCTCGACCGCATCGACATCGACGTACGCGCCAGGGCTCGGTAGATCCCCTGGCGCGGCGCCCGAGTCACCCGTACCGAAGATCCGGCCGTCCGCCCTGCACCGCCTGCGCGCCTGGTTCTCGGCCTTCGTCTTCACCGTCCCGGCCCTCGTCCTGTTCGGCCTGCTCGTCCTTGTGCCGATGGGCTACGCGTTCTACATCAGCTTCTTCAACTGGGGCGGATTCGATACGCCCACGGACAGCGTGGGGTTCGACAACTACACCCGGCTCTTCGACGACCCGGTCTTCCTGGGCGACCTGTGGCGCGGATTCCTGCTCATCGCGTTCTCCATCGTCCTCCAGCTGCCGTTCGCGCTCGCCATGGCCGTGCTGCTCAACCAGAGGCTGCGCGGCCGAGCTGTCTACCGGATGCTGTTCTTCGCGCCGTACATCCTGTCCGAGGTCATCACCGGCGTGCTGTTCAGCATGATCTTCGCGCCGGACGAGGGGCTTGCCGACAGGGTCCTCGACGCGGTCGGGCTCGCCGGTCTGGGCGGGGACTGGTTCGCGGGCCAGGACACCGTGCTGCCCACGCTGTTCCTCGTCATGACGTGGAAGTACTTCGGCTTCCACATGATGCTCTACCTGGCGGGTCTGCAGGGCATCCCGGCCGAGCTGCACGAGGCGGCACGCATCGACGGGGCGAGCACCTGGCAGCGCTTCCGTCACATCACGCTGCCGCTGCTCGCGCCGACGCTGCGGATCAGCGTCTTCCTGGCCGTGATCGGTGCCATCCAGCTCTTCGACCTGGTGTGGGTGATCACGGCGGGTGGTCCCGACCACGCCTCAGAGACCATGGTCATCAGCCTCTTCCAGTACGGCTTCAAGCGCTACCAGATGGGCTACGCCAGCGCCATCAGCGTGGCGATGTTCCTGATCAGCCTCGTCTTCGCCCTCGCCTACCAGCGCTTCGTGCTGCGCCGCGACACCGAAGGAGCCATCACCACCATGCGAGGTAACCGATGAGCGCGGTTGCGAAGACGGACATGCAGAAGACGAACGCGCCGAAGACGAACGCGCCGAAGGCGAGCGCGCCGAAGAGGAACGTCCCCAAGAGCGTCGTACGCCGCCGAAGGCTCCGCGCCCTCCCCGTGTACGCGATCCTGTGGCTGGTCGGAGTGTTCATGGTCACTCCGCTCCTGTACGCCCTCGTCTCCGGCTTCAAATCGACCGAGCAGCTCTCCAGCAACGCCTTCGGCCTGCCGGACCCGTGGGTGACCTCGAACTACACGTCGCTGCTCGGGTCGGGCCCGTTCTGGCGGGCCGTCGGCAGCAGCACCGTGATCGCTCTGGCCACCGCCGTGCTGACGGTGGGGGCGGCGGCGCTCGCCGCGTACGCGCTGGCCCGGTTCGCCTTCCGGGGACGGGAGTTGCTGTTCACCCTGTTCACGATGGGGCTGATGTTCCCCTTCGCGGTGGCGATCCTGCCGCTGTTCGTCCTGCTGCGCTCCTTCGGGCTCCTCGACAACCCGTGGGGCGTGATCCTGCCCCAGGCGGCCTTCGGCCTGCCCATCACGATCGTCATCCTGCGCGGCTTCTTCCGGGAGATACCGGGGGAACTGGAGGAGGCCGCGACGATCGACGGCTGCTCCTCCTTCGGTTTCTTCTGGCGCATCCTGCTGCCGCTGGCACGCCCGGCGCTCGGCACGGTCTCGGTCCTCGCCATCGTGGGGAGCTGGAACAACTTCCTGCTCCCGCTGCTCGTCTTCAGCGAACCCACGTGGTGGACGATCCCGGTCGGCATCCAGCAGTTCCAGGGTCAGTACGCCTCCGATGTGGCCCGCATCTTCGCGTACCTGGTCCTCGCCATGGCACCCGCCCTGGCCTTCTACGCGGTCGCCGAACGCCAGCTGATCGGCGGCATCACGCTCGGCGCGACCAAGGGCTGACCCGAACCCCGGCGGACGAAATCCCCTTGATCCCCTTACGGATGTGAGGAGTTACATGATCCACCCTTGGCAGGACCCCGCTCTGCCCGCAGGCGTCCGCGCCGCCGATCTGCTCGCCCGCATGACCCCGCAGGAGAAGATCGCGCAGCTCTACGGCGTCTGGCCCGGCTCGAACGAGACCCCGGGCGGGGACATGGCGCCGCTGCAGCACGCCCTGTCCGAGGACGTGGACCTCACCGAGCTGCTTCCACACGGCCTCGGCCAGCTGACCCGCCCCTTCGGCACGTCACCGGTCGAACCGGCCGAGGGCGTCGCCCGGCTGGCCTCCCTCCAGGAACGCGTCCGCGGCGCGAACCGCTTCCGGCTGCCCGCCCTCGCGCACGAAGAGTGCCTCACCGGATTCACGGCCTGGCAGGCCACGATCTTTCCCACACCGCTCGCCTGGGGCGCGAGCTTCGACCCGGCCCTGGTGAAGGAGATGGCGTCGGCGATCGGGGCCTCGATGAAGTCGGTCGGCATCCACCAGGGGCTGGCTCCCGTTCTCGACGTCGTACGGGATCCGCGCTGGGGCCGCACAGAGGAGTCGATCAGCGAGGACCCCTACCTCGTAGCGACCGTCGGCACCTCGTACGTACAGGGCCTTGAAGAGGCGGGCATCGTCGCCACGCTCAAGCACTTCGCCGGGTACTCCGCCTCGCGCGGCGCCCGCAACCACGCGCCCGCGTCGATCGGCCCGCGCGAACTGGCGGACGTCATCCTGCCGCCGTTCGAAATGGCCCTACGGGACGGCGGCGCACGGTCGGTGATGGCGGCGTACAACGACATCGACGGGGTGCCCGCGCACGCGCACCGTCAGCTGCTCACCGAACTCCTCCGGGACGACTGGCAGTTCACGGGAACCGTCGTCGCCGACTACTTCGGCGTGTCCTTCCTGGAGACGGCGCACCAACTCGTGGACTCCCCGGCGGGAGCGGCGGCGCTCGCGCTCGCGGCGGGAGTGGACGTGGAACTGCCGGCGGTTCGCTGCATGGGAGCGGGACCCCTCGACGAGGAACTGGTGGACCGGGCGGTGCTGCGCGTTCTGACGCAGAAGTGCGAGCTGGGGCTGCTGGATCCCGACTGGGCGACGCCCGCGGCACCATCCGCTCCGGTCGATCTCGATCCACCCCACATGCGGGTACTGGCACGGCGGTTGGCGGAGGAGTCGGTCGTCCTGCTGTCCAACGACGGCACGCTGCCGCTAGTGCCCCGGCAGGCCCCCGAAGCGCGGCGAATCGCGGTCCTCGGCCCGCTCGCCGACGACCCGGCGGCCATGCTCGGCTGCTACACGTTCCCCCGCCACGTCCTCCTCGACCACCCCGAGGTTCCGATGGGGGTCGCCGTGCCGACGCTGCTCGAAGCGCTGCGCGCGGAGCTGCCGGACGTGGAGTTCGTGGACGATCCCGCGGCCGCCGAGCTGTGCGTGGTCGCGGTCGGCGACCGGTCGGGGCTGTTCGGGCGCGGCACGTCGGGCGAGGGCTGCGACGCGGCGGACCTCGAACTTCCCGACGGACAGGGCGCGTTGCTGGACAAGGCGCTGGCATCCGAAACGCCGGTCGTCCTGGTCGTGCTCTCGGGCCGCCCCTATGCACTCGGACGCTGGGCGGACCGGTGCGCCGCGGTGGTTCAGGCCTTCTTCCCGGGCGAGGAGGGAGGGCCCGCGGTGGCGGGCGTACTGTCGGGTCGGGTCAACCCGTCCGGGAGGCTCCCCGTGAGCGTGCCGCGTGACCCCGCCGGCCAGCCCTGGACGTACCTCGCCCCGCAGCTCGGACAACGCGGAGAAGCCAGCAGCCTGGACCCCACGCCGCTGTTCCCGTTCGGACACGGGCTGTCCTACACGACGTACGACTGGCAGGAACCGGCGGTCGACGCCGACGAGTTCCCGACGGACGGCGAGACCACGCTGCGTCTGACGGTGCGCAACACCGGCAAGCGGCCCGGCGCGGAGGTCGTCCAGCTCTATCTCCACGACCCGGTCGGCAAAGTGGCCCGCCCGGTGGCCCGACTGGTGGGCTATGCGCGGGTGCCGCTGGAGGCGGGGGAGTCGACGGAGGTCCACTTCACGTTTCCGGCGGACCTGGCCGCGTACACGGGGCCGGACGGCAACCGGATCGTGGAACCCGGAGCGCTGGAGCTGCGGTTGGCCGCGTCCTGCGCCGAGGGAGGCGCGCGGTATACGGTGCCGGTCACGCTGACCGGGCCGGAGCGGGTCGTGGGCAGGGAGCGGCGCATGCGGTGCGAAGTGCGGGTGAAGTGAGAGGGCCGGGCTGTGCCTCGTTGCCTCATCCGAAGGCATCCGAATGTTGCGAATTCCGTTTCGAATATTACGGGAATGTGTAGCCGTCAAGGGGCTTCGTCAACAGGGTGAGCAGGGATACGATCGCGCCCATGACTCACCCGAATCCCGCCGTGGCCCGGTCCGCGACGCTCGCCGAGATCGCCCGCGATGCGGGAGTCTCGGCTCCGACTGTTTCGAAGGTGCTCAACGGCCGTGCCGATGTGGCCCCCGCGACCCGCACCCGCGTCGAGGAGCTGCTGCGCCACCACGGCTATCGGCGGCGCCGGGCCGAGGCGTCCCGTTCGCCCTTGATCGACCTGGTCTTCCATGAGCTGGAGAGCGCTTGGGCGATGGAGGTCATCCGGGGCGTCGAGAACATCGCGCGGGACGAGGGGCTGAGCGTGGTGCTCTCCGAGAGCGCGGGCCGCCTCACCCCGGGACGTACCTGGGCCGACCAGGTCGCGGCCCGCCGCCCGCACGGTGTCGTCCTCGTGCTGAGCGGGCTCGACGAGTCCCAGCGGGCGCTGCTGACCAGCCGCTCCATCCCGTTCGTGGTGATGGACCCGGCCGGCGACCCCGGTGACGACGTGCCGTCCGTCGGCGCCACCAACTGGCAGGGCGGGCTTGCCGCGACCCGCCATCTCGTGGACCTCGGCCACCGGCGGATCGGCGTGATCAGCGGGCCCTCGCGGATGATGTGCAGCCGGGCGCGGCTCGACGGCTACCGGGCCGCGCTGGACACGGCCGGGTTGCCCGTCGACCCCTCGCTGATCCGGACCGGCGACTTCCACCACGAGGCCGGCTACCGCCGCGGGCTCGAACTGCTGAAGCTGCCCGACCGCCCGACGGCCGTCTTCGCGGGCAACGACCTCCAGGCCCTCGGGATGTACGAGGCAGCCCGTGAGCTGGGGCTTCGCGTGCCCGAGGACCTCAGCATCGTCGGCTTCGACGACCTGCCGGTGGCCCGCTGGGTGGGCCCGCCGTTGACCACCGTGCGCCAGCCCCTCACGGAGATGGCCGAGGCGGCGGCCCGGCTCGTCCTCGACCTCGGACGCGGGGAGCCGCCGACGACGGCGACGCGGGTGGAACTGGCGACGAGTCTGGTGGTGCGGAGCAGCACGGGGGCGCCTTCGGTGTAGCCGGCTGAGCGGGGCGTACTGACCGGGACGTACTGACCGGGCGCACTGCCTGGGACGTTGCGAAACTTTCGAAAGTCTGGGAGAAAACCACCGAAAAATGAGAGTTTCCTCAGTAAAACCGGTTAGGGGTTTCTGGCCGTAACAATTCGGACTTACGTTCCTCTCTGTGAGCGGAGACGGCGAAGGCGGGACCGACGCTGGGAACGGCGGCGGGAACGAGGACGGGAACGACGACGGCGGCGGGCGCGGAGGCGGCCCCGGCGATGTCGTCGACCGCCGTACCGGCAGGCGCTCACGGCTGCTCAAGGCCGCCGGCATCGCGCTCGGTTGCGTGCTCGTCGCCTCGCTCGCCGGCGCGGCCTGGGCGTACTGGCACCTGAACCGCAACATCGACAGCGTCGACATCAACAGCGCGCTCGGCGACGACCGCCCGGCGCGCGCCATGGTGACACCGGACGGCGCCGCCTCCCCGCTACCGAGCGGCGCCCTGAACATCCTGGTCCTCGGCTCGGACTCGCGCAGCGGCGAACGCAACGCCACGCTCGGCGGGGGCGGCGAAGGCGACGGTGCCCGTTCCGACACGGCGATGGTCGTGCACATCGACGAGGGCCGTACGGGCGCGACGATCGTGAGCATCCCGCGCGACACGCTCGTCACGCGCCCGGCCTGCCCGCGGGAGTCGGGCGGTTCGACCTCGGTGGCGTACAACGCGATGTTCAACAGCGCCTACTCCGTGGGCGGTCCGGTCTGCGCGGTCAAGACGGTCGAGTCCATGACGAACGTCCGCATGGACCACTACATAGAGATCGACTTCGCCGGTTTCGCGGACCTGGTGGACGCGCTGGGCGGCGTCACGGTGACGACGGACGAGGACATCTCCGACGAGGACAGCCATCTCGAACTGGAGGCGGGCACCCACCACCTCGACGGCGAGCAGGCCCTCGCCCTCGCCCGCACCCGCCACGGCATAGGCGACGGCAGCGACCTCGGCCGCATAGGCCTCCAGCAAACCCTGGTCAAGGCCCTGTTGGACCAGGTCTCCGCCACCGACCTCCTCACCAACCCGGCCAAGCTCTACAACGTCGCCGACACCTTGACCGGCAGCCTCACCACGGACACGGGCCTCGACTCCCTGACCGAGCTGATGAGCCTGGGCCGCAGCCTTCAGGGTCTCTCCTCGGCCGACACCAGAACGGTGACGATGCCGGTACTCCCGGCCCCCTTCGACCGCAACCGGGTGATCGCGGACGAGCCGGAGGCGACGCGACTGTGGGAGTCGCTGAGATGAGGTGCTCCTGGCAGGCGCGACCCTGAGAGTCTGTGGCCATGGAGTTCTTCTGCTACCACCGTGATCGGCCCGACTCCCTCAAGCTGCGCAACGAGCTGCAGGAAGCCCACTGGTCCTACATGGACGGCTACGCGCCCCAGCTGATCGCCCGCGGCCCGACCTTCGCCACCGACGGCGAAACGCCCACCGGCAGCGTGCACATAGTCGACCTCCCGAATCCCGCCGCCGCCCGCGCGTTCGCCTTCGACGAGCCCAACTACCAGGCGGGCGCGTACCGGGACGTACTGCTGCGCCGGTGGCGCAACCTGCTGGGCCGCACGATGTGGGACTTCCCCGGCGGCCGGGAGGGCGGCAATCGCTACCTGGTGCTCGGCCTCGGCTCGGGCGAGGCCGCCGACCTCGTACTCCCGCCCGACCAGAACGAGTTGATCGCGTACGGGCCCCTGCTGTCCGACGACGACGCCACCTGGCTGGGCACGGCAGTACTGGTCCGCGCCCCGGACTCGGACACGGCACGGGCCGTACTGACCGCGGATCGGTACGCCGATATCGAGGTGCACGACTGGGAGTTCGGCGGGCGGAGGTAGCGAGCACTCGAGGCTCGAAGCTCAACTCGATCGATGACGCCCACGAGTTGACCATCACCGCCTCCGCGTGGACGGAGTTCGGCGGGCGCGTCGCCGCTTGAGCTTCGGGAGTCGGGATTCGAGACTCTTTTGCAAGGAATGGGTGGGTTGGTTGAACCCGCCCTCCCTCCCCTGTGGCTGTATGCGGAGGGCCCAAGAGCCGCTCGGGCCAGGGGAGATGACTTTTTGCGATCGAGTCGCGACGGAGTGTGGCAAGCGTGTAGCGTTCGCGGAAACTAATGACCCCCGTGGGTGTTGGAGCACCGCGCGGGGGTCTGACCAACGAATCGAAACGAGCCCTTCGATCCATGGCTACCGCCCAGCTTAGTGCTGCCCCGCGCCCCTCCGCCCACCCCATGGCCAATCCGGGGTACGGAAAGAAGTCGGCGCCCGACCAAGAGCCCCGTACCGGACGGGACTTCGGTCATCTGCCCGCTCGCGAGGCCTCCATCGCGACGTATCTGGACCGGCTCGACGACGAGGCCGACATCTCCATCAAGACGCTGGCCAAGCACCTCCCGTACGGCCAGTGCGCCATCGGCACCGCCCTCAACAACCTTTCTGCGGCAGGGCATTTGCGCCGTGTACGCCGTCCGGTCACCGTCGACGGCTGCCCGCGCTGGGTGTGGCACACGTTCTTCTCGCGCACCGCCCGCGACGACGCCTGGTGGGACTCCTTCCTCGCCGGAGAGGCACCGGTCACCGAGCCGACACCGGCGGCGCCGTCAGCCGCGTACGACGCACTCGCCCAGCTCGGCCGAAACGACGCCCGGCTGACGCTCTCGGCCGCCGAGTGCGGGGCGCTGGAGGAGCAGGCGGCCGAGTGGTTCACGCGAGGGGCGGGGGAGGCGCAGCTCGTGCAGGCGGTGTCCGCCGGGCTCCCCGAACGGGTCGAGCACGCCTACGGCTTCGTACGAGCCCGACTCATCGCCAAGCTTCCGCCCGAGCAGCATCAGCCCAGGCAGCCGCGTTACGAGATGGTCTGCACGGCGTGCGGCGAGCCGGGGCCCTCCGGCGGGCTGCGGGGCGGGCTGTGCGGCGGCTGCTGGGGAGAGCGGCCCGGCCTCGGAGCCGACCAGGTTCACGACCACGCGGAGCGGCTGCGTGCCGCCCTGCGCACAGGGACACGTACAGAGAAAGGATCACGCGCATGACGATCGTGCAACACAGTCCGCCCGAACTCGGGGCAGGATGGGAGGGAGGAGGCGACGCCATGACCCCCAGCACTGCCGATCACCAGCCCCAGATGCTCGTCGAGGAATTCGAAGAGCTTGCCCGGAACGCACCCGAGCTTGTGCGACTGGAGTTCATCAACGGAAAGGTCGTGGTCAAGCCCGTGCCGGACGGTAACCACAGCGAGATCATCGCGTGGCTCCAGCAAGTGTGCATGCAGCATCGTCCGGATCTCACGCTGTACGCGGAGCGGGAACTCAAGATCGAGCAATACCGCAGGGGGCGGGCCAAGGTGGACGGGGTACTGGCTCCTCGTAAGCACTTCGTCGGGACGGACGAGTGGGCCGAGCCGGACGGCGTCCTGATGACCGTCGAGGTCACCTCCCGCGACCGGGACGCGAACCAGCGCGACCGCATCGACAAGCCGTACGGCTACGCGGCCGCGGGAATCCCCGTCTACCTTCTCGTTGACCGGGATGCGAACAGCGTTGTCGTGCACGCGGACCCGGACCCGAAGAAGGGGAGGTACGACTCGGTCACCAGCCGGGCCTTCGGCGTCGCGATCGACTTGCCGGACCCTGTCGGCTTCACCCTGGAGACCGACGAGCTCAAGGAGTTCGCCTACTGATGAATGCCCTCCCCGACGGCTGAGCGCCTTGGCCGTACGGCCCGCGGGTGATCTGATGGTGTGGCGTGAGACCAGAGTCGACAGACCAGCCGACAGATCCCGCGGGCCCCGCCGGCGTCAGCGCCGATGCCGGCACTGACGGCACGGAAGCCGCCGCCCAGCGCACCATCGAAACCGTCTTCCGCATCGAGTCCCCCCGCATCATCGCCGGCGTCGCCCGCATCGTGCGGGACGTCGGTATCGCCGAGGAGCTTGCGCAGGATGCGCTGGTCGCCGCGTTGGAGCAGTGGCCGCGCGACGGCGTCCCGGACAACCCCGGGGCCTGGCTCACGGCCACGGCCAAGCACCGGGCGATCGATCTCGTACGGCGGCGGGAACGGTACGCGCGCAAGCTGGCGGAGATGGGCCGCGACCTGGAGACGTCCGCGCCGCACGGCCACGTCGACGAACCGTCCGATCCCGACGACATCGACGACGACCTGCTGCGGCTCGTCTTCACGGCCTGCCACCCCGTGCTCTCCGCCGAGGCCCGCATCGCCCTCACCCTGCGCCTGCTCGGCGGCCTGACCACCCCCGAGATCGCCCGCGCCTACCTCGTCCCCGAGGCGACCATCGCCCAGCGCATCGTCCGTGCCAAGCGGACGCTCGCCACGAAGGGGGTCGCCTTCGAGGTTCCGTACGGGCCGGAGCGCGAGGCCCGGCTCGGGTCCGTACTGGAGGTCATCTACCTGATCTTCAACGAGGGGTACGCGGCCACCGCCGGCGACGACTGGCTGCGCCCGGCGCTCTGCGAGGACGCGCTCCGACTCGCCCGCGTACTCGCCGAATTGATGCCGAAGGAGCCCGAAGTGCACGGTCTGGCCGCGCTGTTGGAGCTTCAGGCGTCACGCTCGGCCGCGCGTACCGGGCCGTCCGGCGAGCCGGTGCTCCTCAAGGACCAGAACCGGTCCCGCTGGAACCGCATGCTGATCCGCCGAGGTTTCGCCGCCCTCGCCCGCGCCGAGTCGGTCACCACCGGCGGCGGTCCGGGCCCGTACGTCCTCCAGGCCGCCATCGCCGCCTGCCATGCCCACGCCTACACGTACGAGGAGACCGACTGGAGCCGCATCGCCACGCTGTACGGCCTCCTCGCCGCCCGCACCCCGTCCCCCGTCGTCGAACTGAACCGCGCCGTCGCCGTCTCCATGGCCGAAGGCCCCGAACCGGCCCTCACCATCGTCGACGCCCTCACCACCGAACCCGCCCTGCGCGACTACCACTTGCTGCCGAGCGTGCGCGGCGATCTGCTGGCCCGCGTGGGCCGCACGGCCGAGGCACGGGCCGAGTTCGAGCGGGCGGCGGCGCTTACGCGCAATGAGCGGGAGCGGGGGTTGTTGCTGGCGCGGGCCGCGGAGTGCTCTGAGCTCGGCGGATAGTGTGACTGAGCTTTTCAGTTGGTTGTGACCGCGCTTCCGTGACGACTGCGCCAGAAGGACGGCGCCCGCCTCCACGCTGGGCCGCCGCCAACCACCGCGGCTGTCGGAACCGCCTTCGGGAGTTCCGCGGGCGCCGATCGCGGGCGCGCGGCCGGGTCGAGCCTCCGACGCTCGCTGCCGTGCGGTTGCCGTGCCCGCGCGGCACGCGCCGTCCTCTACCTGAGCGTGAGCATCGCCTCGGCGACCTCACCGACCGCCGCATCGGGGATCGCAGTGGCGGCGCCCTCGAGGACGAGCAGCCGTGCCCCGGGGATTTCGCGCGCGATCGCCTCGCCGTTGCCGACGGGGAAGAACCGGTCGCGTCGGCCGTGGACGACGAGCGTGGGGATCTCGATCTCGGGCAGGCGCTCGCGCCAGCGGGGTGTGCAGTCGAGCCGGGAAAACACCATGCCCATCTGGTTGGCCATCTGGACCGGGGCTGCGGTACCGGGCGTGCGGTCCCAGATGCGCGCGGCGATCGCGCGCGCGGCGACGGGGTCGTCGCCGAGGATCTCCGCGCCGGCGGCGGCGAACTCCGCCACCGCCTCGCGGTCGGTCCAGTCGGGCATCGGATGCGCGAACAGCCGGCTCATCGTCGCCTGGTCATGGTCGGGGAGGTCGTCATCGGGCGGGCCGGGCGCAACCGCGCGGGTGCCGGCCAGGGTGAGCGCCGAGAACGCGCCCGGATGGTCGAGCACCGCCACCTGGGCGACCATCCCGCCGACGCCGATCCCCGCGAGATGCGCGGGCCCGCCGCCGAGCGCGCCGGCAAGGGCCGCCGCGTCGGCGGCGAGGTCGCGCAGCGTGTAGGCGGGCGCCTCCGGGTCCGCCGTCGTCGACTCACCGCTGTCGCGCAGGTCGTAGCGCACCACGCGGCGCCCGCCGGCGGCGAGGCGCTCGCACAGCGCGTCGGGCCAGGAGAGCATCGTGGTCCCGCCCGCGAGCAGGACGAGCGGCGCGTCGTCGTCACCGAACGACTCGACGCCCAGGGCGATCTCATTGACGTTGACGGTGGTCATCGGGTCACCTCTGGACGTCGTAGGTCAGGTGCGTCGCGGTCGATGTCGAGATCACGCTCCGCTGCACCAGCATGCGCGGCGTTCCGCCGGTGAACAGTGGCGTCCCGGCACCCAGCACGACGGGCGCGAGGTGCAGCGTCAGCACCTCGACCAGCCCGGCCTCGAGCGCCGAGCCGATCGTGGCGCCGCCGCCCATGAGGACGACGTCGAGGTCCTTGCCGCTGTCCGACGACGCCGCCTCGGCGCGCTCGCGCGCGGCGGTGACGGCGTCGGGCAGACCGGTGGTGACGAACGTCCAGTCCAGGTCGGTGAGCCGCACCGACTCCGGCGGCGAGCTCGTCACGACGACGAACGCGGGCTTGCCGACCTCGCCGGCGCCGTAGCCGGTCTTGTCGTCCCAGCCGCCCGGCCCGTCGACCACGTCGAAGAGCCGACGGCCGAGGACGACGGCGCCCGAGCGGGCGGTCGCCTCGCGCAGGACCCGGCGGTCGTCGTGGTCGTCGGAAAATGCCCAGGTGTGCAGGGCCTCACCGCCGGTGCCCAGACCGTTGTCCGGGCCGGGATCGGGCCCGGTGACGAAACCGTCGAGAGAGACCGAGATGTCAGCGATGATGCGAGTCATACCAGGGCAGACCCGATCCGCCGCCCAAACTCATCGCTCACGCATGAAGGGTGTGCCGGAAGTGTGGTGGCCGGCCGGGCGGGTGTGGTGCGCGTCACGGGTCGGTGAGTAGTTGGACGACAGGGAGCCCGGTTTGTCGAAGCAGCATCCGTGGCCTGATTCCTCGTATGACGCCGGAAAGCACTCGGCGAGGCCCCAACGCCGCTGTGATACTCCGTCGCATGACCGCTGAACAGCACCCCACGCTCGCTGCGTCGCTGCAGGTCGGCGCCCAGGACGACGAACTGCAGCAGCGGCTTGACGACGAACTCACCGCCTTCAACGCCGGCGAGAGCGGGGCCGGGCGGCCGACCGAGCTCTCCGTCCGGGTGACCGACACGGCCGGAGAACTGGTCGGCGGGCTCACCGGCTGGACCTGGGGCACCCTCTGCGCCGTCGAGATGCTGTGGGTGCGCGAGGACCAGCGGCGCGCCGGCTGGGGCGCCAGGATCCTGAGGGCCGCCGAGGAGGAGGGCGCGCGGCGCGGCTGCATCGACGCGATCGTCTCCTCTTACACGTTCCAGGCCCCCGGCTTCTACCGCGCACAGGGCTATCGCGAGACCGGTCGACTCACAGGCGTCCCCGGCGGGCACGAAGACGTGTACTTCCACAAGTCGTTGGCGGCCTCCTGAAGGCCGACGCCGGTGATGGCTACGCCAGATGCTCATCGCCCACGACAACATCCGGCCGGCATGCCACGGAAGCGAGGTCACAACCAACTGTGATGCTCAGCGGGGTCAACCAGCGCGTTCAGCCACAGATTGCCGCCCGGCCAACAGGCGGACGTGCGGGGGCGGTCAAGCCGCCGGACGCCCCATCGCCCGGTACGTCCAGCCGGCCGCACGCCACACCGCCGGGTCCAGCGCGTTGCGCCCGTCCAGCACAAGCCGTCGCGATACGGCCCCGCCCAGCACCGCCGGATCCAGTTCCCGGAACTCACGCCACTCGGTGAGGTGCAGGACGACATCGGCGCCCCGTACGGCCTCGATGGCGGAATCGGCGTACCCGAGCGTCGGGAAGAGCCGCCGCGCGTTCTCCATCCCCTTCGGGTCGTACACCGTGACCTGCCCGCCCTGAAGATGGATCTGCCCGGCGACATTCAGCGCCGGCGAATCCCGTACGTCGTCGGAGTCCGGCTTGAACGTGGCTCCCAGCACCGCCACCCGCTTCCCGAGGAACGAGCCGCCCCCCAGCGCCTGACGCGTCAGCTCGACCATCTGCCCGCGCTGCCGCATGTTGATGGAGTCGATCTCTCGCAGAAACGTCAGCGCCTGGTCGGCGCCCAGCTCGCCCGCCCGCGCCATGAACGCCCGGATGTCCTTCGGCAGACACCCGCCACCGAAACCGATTCCCGCGCGCAGGAACTTCTTCCCGATCCGGTCGTCGTACCCGATCGCCTCCGCCAGCTTGGCGACGTCACCGCCCGAGGCCTCGCACATCTCGGCCATGGCATTGATGAACGAGATCTTGGTGGCGAGAAAGGAGTTCGCCGAGGTCTTCACCAGCTCGGCGGTCGGGAAGTCCGTCACCACGAAGGGCGTGCCCTCGGCCAGCGGCGTCGCGTACACCTCACGCAGCAGCTTCTCCGCGCGCTCGCTGCGCACACCGGCGACGATCCGGTCGGGGTGCAGCGTGTCCTTGACGGCGAGGCCCTCGCGCAGGAACTCGGGGTTCCAGGCGAGTTCGGCGTCCTCGCCGGCGGGCGCGAGTCCGGCCAGCGTACGAGCGAGCCGGTCCGCGGAGCCGACGGGCACGGTGGACTTGCCGACGACCAGGGCGGGGCCCTTCAGATGCGGGGCAAGCGAGGTGAAGGCGGCGTCGACGTACGACATGTCACAGGCGTACTCGCCATGCTTCTGCGGTGTGTTCACGCACACGAAGTGGACGTCACCGAACTCCGCGACCTCGGCCCAGTCCATCGTGAAGCGCAGCCGCCCGCTGGCCCCCTCGATCCCGGCGACATGCTTGCGCAGCAAGTCCTCCAGACCGGGTTCGTAGATCGGAACCTCGCCCCGCTGAAGCATCTCGATCTTCTCGGGCACGACATCGAGGCCGAGCACCTCGAAGCCGAGCTCGGCCATGGCCGCGGCGTGCGTGGCGCCGAGATAGCCGGTGCCGATCACGGTGATCTTCAGGGCCATGGGTGCTCCAGTAGGTGGCGGATGAGATGCGCTGCCTGAGCATAGTCGGGGGCGGGCGGGGGGCGGCTTGCGGCTCATCCGGCAACGCCCCGCTGTCGCTCCCGGTTGTTTGTCTGTCCCTTCTTTATCTGTCCCGCTGTCGCGAAGCTCACGTATCACTAGCGTGGGCGGGCCCCTAAAATTTGAGTTACTTAACGGTAATTAGCGTCCTTGGAGCGTGAGATACCTTGGCCGGATCGGCTGAATTCGACCTGTACCGCCCGTCCGAGGAGCACGACATGCTCCGCGATACGATCCGCGCCCTCGCGGAGGCGAAGATCGCGCCGTACGCCGCCGCGGTCGACGAGGAATCCCGTTTCCCGCAGGAGGCCCTGGACGCGCTGGTCGCCTCCGACCTGCACGCCGTCCACGTACCGGAGAGCTACGGCGGCGCGGGCGCGGACGCGCTGGCCACCGTGATCGTGATCGAGGAGGTGGCCCGCGTCTGCGCCTCCTCCTCCCTGATACCGGCCGTGAACAAGCTCGGCTCGCTCCCCGTGATCCTCTCTGGCTCGGAGGACCTCAAGAAGAAGTACCTGGGCCCGCTGGCCGCCGGCGACGGGATGTTCTCGTACTGCCTCTCCGAGCCGGACGCGGGCTCGGACGCGGCGGGCATGAAGACCAAGGCGGTGCGGGACGGTGACTCGTACGTCCTCAACGGCGTGAAGCGCTGGATCACGAACGCGGGCGTGAGCGAGTACTACACGGTGATGGCCGTGACCGATCCCACCAAGCGCTCGAAGGGCATCTCGGCCTTCGTGGTCGAGAAGTCGGACGAGGGCGTCTCCTTTGGCGCGCCGGAGAAGAAGCTCGGCATCAAGGGCTCGCCGACCCGCGAGGTGTACCTCGACAACGTCCGCATCCCCGCCGACCGCATGATCGGCGAGGAGGGCACGGGCTTCGCGACGGCGATGAAGACCCTGGACCACACCCGCATCACGATCGCCGCCCAGGCCCTGGGCATCGCCCAGGGGGCGTTGGACTACGCCAAGGGTTACGTCCAGGAGCGCAAGCAGTTCGGCAAGGCGATCGCCGACTTCCAGGGCATCCAGTTCATGCTCGCCGACATGGCCATGAAGATCGAGGCCGCGCGCCAGCTGACGTATGCGGCTGCGGCGAAGTCCGAGCGGGGCGACTCCGACCTCACGTTCCAGGGTGCGGCGGCGAAGTGCTTCGCTTCGGACGTGGCGATGGAGGTCACCGTCGATGCGGTGCAGCTGCTGGGCGGGTACGGGTACACCCGGGACTACCCGGTGGAGCGGATGATGCGGGACGCCAAGATCACGCAGGTGTATGAGGGAACCAACCAGATCCAGCGGATCGTGATGGCGCGCAACCTGCCGTAGGGCACGCCCTTCACTTTCCGATTCCGTAGCCCTCCGTCCACCTCGGGTGGAGGGCTACGTACGTGTCCGGGGGCCGGTGGTGTCGTCAATGACAACCCGGTCAGGACAGTTCACGTGCGTATTCCACGGTGAGCGGGCTGGCGACGAGGCATCGAGCATTCGTGCCCTCGGCCGGCAGCAGGGCCGTCACCCGCGCGTATCCACGCATCCACGCTGCGGTCCCCGCCGGAGTGCGCGAGTCGATGGCGTGGAGCAGTTTCCGTACGCCGCTCCTGCCTAGGCCGTTGCCGTCGGTGGATGTGCCCTCTGGGGAGGCGATGGCTGTTTGGCCGTCCTGTTCCGCCAGTGCCCTCACTACACGACCGGCGTTGGTCATGAACGCCGTGCCAGCGCTGTCCGCACCTCCTCCATCGATCTCCTCAAGTGGTGGTCCGTCGACGGGCACGGGCATGTAACCCACCAGATGGCGGACCGAGCCATGCATCAACAGTCGGCAGTTGGCCGCACGCTCATGGTCCGGGTCTTCGCCAGGGCCTGGGTCTGCAAAGAGTGCGAGGTGGCGGTATTCGCCTCTGAGTGTCACGCAGCGCAACGGTGCCTCGAACTGGACCCACTGGCCAGGCCGTAGATCCGGCTCGGCGAACCACCGCGCCAAGGTCGCGAGGTGGTTGTCCACTTCCTGAAGGTGCCGCAAGCGGCTGCGGGCGTCATCGGCTGTGGCGGCGTCGAGATCGACACCGCCGAGCGGCGTGGTCAGACGCAGTGCACTGGCCCTGGGAACACGACGGGGTGACATAAGGAACTGGCGCAGCTTCCCGTCCGACAGATAGATGACCTCGCGCAACTCTGCCCGCAGTGTCGTCACCCTCGACTGCGTCGCCCATGATGCCATCCGGTGCCGGTTCGCTCGTTGCTTCAATTATCCGAGAGGGCACGTCAGTTCAGGGGCCGCGCGATTTGGGGAGCAGGTCACCACAGCCAGGGACAGATACGAGGGGCGGTCGAGGTAGAAGCCGAGTGACACGTCACCGCCCCAACCCAGCCGCTCTTTGGCATCGTTGACGCGTAGCGCCAGGTGGGTGGTGTCGCGGTCCTTCTCGGAGGTGAACCGGGGTGCGTACTGGGCCAGTTGTTCCCCCAGCCATGCCGCTGCCTCCTTCGCGTCTCCCCAGGTACCTCGAACCAAGGTGCGCGGCTTGATCAGCCAGTACGCCGTTTCCAGTGGCGGCAGATCCGAAGTGGGGAACTCCGCCGCCACCTCGCGGTAGCGCTGGATCAGTTCCGGCTTGCTTCCGGCCGGAGGTGGGTCGGGGTGCGGGGGCCGCCGTAGGGCTTCGTGGTCGAAACGCTCTTTCGGGCCGGTCCAGAGATACCCGTGATGGTGCACCAGTCGATCCCGTTCGGTGTCAAGGGACGAAGGACCAGTCGGGCCCGACCCGATGGAGGGGCCGGCCCGACTGGAGGGGGAGGATCAGACCGACAGGCCGAACCGCGCCGGGTCGATACCCGCCGCGTCCAGTTCCTCCGTGGTGAACCGCAGCGGTTCGATGTCCGGCCGCTTGCTGTCACCGAGGGCCCAGGAGCCGTCACCGATCCGGGCCAGGGTCACGCACCCTTCGGTGCAGGGGCCGCCGCACGCCTTCACGAACGAGGTCCGCTCGATGTCGAGCGCGTACAGGTCGATTCCGTTCTGCATCGCTGCACCTTCCTGCTCAACTAAGCGCGGCCATGGCTGACCGCCGCCGCCACGAGGGCGGGAGTTCATGGGAGAAGAGGCAGGCGTCGGATGTGCGGAGTTACGACCCGGCTTTCTGGGAGGCGGCCGTCAGATTCCGCGACCCGGCCGCGACACGAAGGGCTTCCGCTATCTGCTCGACGTGCTCGGCCTGGAGCATGCCTATGTGCACGAGCGGAGTGCCGTGATGGGTGACCATCGGCCGCAGGTGCCGCTGCACACGCTCAGGAATGCCGAGTGCGGCCAGAGCTTCACGTAGTGCGTCGGTGGCGTTGTCCGCCCGGCTGCGACTGTCCCGCTACGTCTGCATGTCCATCAGTGCGCCTCTGCCTGGTGCCTGCGCATCCTTACGTTGGCGTCGGATACAGCGCTGTAGTCCATCCTGGAACGGGCGTTGTCGCGGGCCACCGCGAAGGACAGGCAGACAGAGCAACCGGGATTGGGCGACGGCTCATAGTGCGGCTCCGACAAGCACGTACCTGCCGTGGTCCGGGTTTCAGGATCGGAAGTTCTCTCTTCGCTTTCCATGGCGCTATCTTGAGTGGGCCACGGATGCGGTTCTAGCCTGTTTCTTGTTCCTGCAAGAATTCGTCGCGGATGCCCTCGACCAGGTTCCGCATGGTGTCACCGGACACCGCTGCCCGTTCGAAACCGCCGAATTTCTCTGCGTAGAGACATACGTCTCTGGGGTCCGTCACGACTACCTCAGCGTGGACGGTCTCGACCGTGACCATTCGCTCGTCGCGGATGACGAACGCATGATTCGCAATGTCGTGCTGCTGAATCCCCAATGGAACTATTCGAATGTCCACATGAGACAGGCGGGATATGGAAACGATGCGGTCGAGTTGTGCCGCCATCATCTGCGGCGGGACAATGCGCCACCGTAGGACCGGTTCGGTGATGACGAATCGCAGCGACTTGGTGGTGTCGTAGAGCACCGCTTGACGCTCAAGCCTGCCATTGATTGTTCGGGAGAGAGAGTCCTCGCTGAGGCTGTGGCGTTGGAGGACAGCCCGGATGTACTCCGGCGTCTGAAGCAATCCCGGCACCAGTGCGGGCTGGAACAGTCGCAGCATGGACATCTGCGACTCAAGGGCCTTGGCGGCTTGCTGGCCCTTGTGGACGCCGGTGCGCTTCAGGAGCCGCCATGCTGTCGCTTCTGTCGCCGATGCGCGGGCGGCGTCGGTGTACTCCGCTTTGACCTCGTCCGAGACACCGATGGCTGTGAGGATGCGCTCGACGTCCATTGTGCTCGGCGCCAGTTTCGCGTTTTCGATCTTAGACAGCTTGGACGGAGACATGAGTGCGCTACGGGCTACTGCCTTGGCTTCCTTTCCGGACGCCTGGCGAAGCGCCCGCAGCGCGGCCCCAAGCTGTGCTCTGTTCACGCCCCGTACTTGGCCCACCAATCGGGGAACGGCTCCGCGTGGGCGAGTGCCGTGTCACGGTACCGAGTGAATTCCGCTGCTCGGGCTGAGAGCAGGACTTCCGAGCCGGCGAACTTTCCGGTGCCGTCGTAGTTCATCACGGCTACCGAGTTGGAGTCGAAGAGCCAGAAGTCTGGAACGTTCTCCAGGGGGTTGGGACTGTCGGTGATGTCGAGAATGAAGAACTCCTCGCCTCCGGACATGTTCTTCTGGTATCCCCACCCGAGTTCGAACCTCAGGTAGTGCGTAAGCGGGCGGCGCAGAACGTGAACCCGGTAGATCCTTTTCCCATTTCCGGTGTGTGTGCGGAGCTCTTCGACCCAGCCCGCGTTGTAGTCGTCCGGCTGCGGCTCCCCGGCCAGGAACGCGTGATAGGCATCGACGTTCCCGGACCTGCTGTAGTCGTCGAGGGTTTCGAGCCGGAACGCCTCACGCTGGAACGTGTCGAACAGATCGCCAAGATTCCTAGATGAGGTTGTCACGGATGGCCTTCTGGATCAGTTCCATCGGGATCTCGACCAGGGTCTCGTGAGCGGGAATCTGCAGCCAGTGGTCGGTCGGAGTCTCCCCCTGGACCAAGAGCGTGCCGCGATCCGTCGCATAGATCGTCGGGCAATCCTTGATGTCGCACGTGCTGACCAGCTTGGTGACCTTCATGGTCCGGGTTCCCCTCTCCCGTGCTGCTGCCCCTACCCCGCATCAGAGTTGATGCTGCCGAGGCCAGGCCACGCAGGTCAAGCGATCACGGTTGACGGAACAGGAAACCGTGCAATCCGCCCTGAGTCTCAGAGTTGTCCCGTACCACCCCGCGCCCTGTTCTGGCAGGCTCGCGTGCTGACACTGACGACGGCGAGGGGCTGTCAGGCGTGCAAAGTCCGTACGGCGAGCACGGCTAGCCAGGTCCAGCCGACCGTGATGGAGACGCGCTGGATCAGTCCGCCGACGCCGGCCAGGCGTTGGCTATGGCTGAACGCGGCGTTGGCCAGGATCATGGTCGCCGCGAAGAGCACCGCGCTGGTGATCGAGTAGATGGTCCACCCCAGTGAGCCTTGTGAGGCGAGTACGAGGCAGGCCGCGACAAGGGCCAGGAAGGCGATGAGGGAGAGTAGGTCGTGCAGAGTTCCGGCGCGGGTGGGCCGCAGGAGTTGATCGGGAGTGTCGGGAGGGTAGCCGCGCACGGGGTCGGTCCGGAAGGTGCCCGCGCCCAGCAGGCCGATGCCCCATACGCCGATCAGTAGCGCGCCCCAGCGGGAAGGTCCGACCTGCCACAGGCCTGCGGCGGAAGCCAGCGACAGCAAGCCCGTGCATAGGAAGTTGACCGTCTGCGCCCACCTCGCGTGGCCGAGGGTGAGCGAACTGATGGGATGGCGCAGCGACTTGTAGTCCGCCCGTGTGGCGCCTGCCAGTAGATACGTGGCGGTGAAGAGGGGACCGGCAAGTACCCCGCAGGCCAGCAGTAATTGATTCCCCATAGTGCCAACCTAGATTGACACTATGGGGTTGTCAACTTGCGTTGACGGTAGGGGATGCTTCAGCCGCCCACATACTCCGCCAGATGCTCCCCCGTAAGAGTCGACCGCGCCGCGACCAAATCAGCCGGCGTCCCCTCGAACACAACCCTGCCGCCGTCATGCCCCGCGCCCGGCCCCAGGTCGATGATCCAGTCTGCGTGGGCCATGACCGCCTGGTGGTGTTCGATGACGATGACCGACTTGCCGGAGTCGACGAGGCGGTCGAGGAGGCCGAGGAGTTGCTCGACGTCGGCGAGGTGGAGGCCGGTGGTGGGCTCGTCCAGGATGTAGGTGCCGCCCTTCTCGGACATGTGGGTGGCCAGCTTGAGGCGCTGGCGTTCGCCGCCGGAGAGGGTGGTGAGGGGCTGGCCGAGGGTGAGGTAGCCGAGGCCTACGTCGGCCAGGCGGTCGAGGATCTTGTGGGCGGCCGGCGTACGGGCCTCGCCGGAGCCGAAGAACTCCTCGGCCTCGGTCACCGGCATGGCGAGGACTTCGCTGATGTCGCGCCCGCCGAGGCGGTACTCGAGGACCGAGGCCTGGAACCGCTTGCCCTCGCACTCCTCGCAGGGGGTGGCGACGGTGGCCATCACGCCCAGCTCGGTGTAGATGACGCCGGCGCCGTTGCAAGTCGGGCAGGCGCCCTCGGAGTTGGAGCTGAACAGGGCCGGTTTCACACCGTTGGCCTTGGCGAAAGCCTTGCGGATCGGGTCGAGCAGGCCGGTGTACGTCGCCGGGTTGCTGCGCCGCGAGCCCTTGATCGCGCCCTGGTCGATCGACACCACGCCCGCGCCGGCCGGGATCGAGCCGTGCACCAGTGAACTCTTGCCGGAGCCGGCGACGCCGGTCACGACGGTCAGTACGCCGAGCGGGATGTCGACGTCGACGTTCTGCAGGTTGTTCGCCGTCGCGCCGCGGATCTCCAGCGCGCCGGTGGGCTTGCGGACCGTCTTCTTGAGGGTGGCCCGGTCGTCGAGATGGCGGCCGGTGATGGTGTCGCTGCCGCGCAGCCCCTCGACGGTGCCCTCGAAGCAGACGGTGCCGCCCGCCGTGCCGGCGCCGGGGCCGAGGTCGACGACGTGGTCGGCGATCGCGATCGTCTCCGGCTTGTGCTCCACGACGAGCACGGTGTTGCCCTTGTCCCGCAGCCGCAGCAGCAGGTTGTTCATTCGCTGGATGTCGTGCGGGTGCAGGCCGATGGTGGGCTCGTCGAAGACGTACGTGACGTCCGTGAGCGAGGAGCCGAGGTGGCGGATCATCTTCGTACGCTGGGCCTCGCCGCCCGACAGCGTGCCCGCGGGACGGTCGAGCGAGAGGTAGCCGAGGCCGATCTCCACGAACGAGTCGAGGGTGTGCCGCAGCGTGCCGAGCAGCGGCGCCACCGACGGTTCGTCGAGGCCGCCCACCCACTTGGCCAGGTCGTTGATCTGCATCGCGCAGGCGTCGGCGATGCTGATCCCCTTGATCTTCGACGACCGGGTCGCCTCGCTGAGCCGGGTGCCGTCGCACTCGGGGCAGGCGGTGAAGGTGACCGCCCGGTCCACGAAGGCCCGGATGTGCGGCTGCATCGCCTCCCGGTCCTTGGACAGCATCGACTTCTGCAGCTTCGTGATCAGGCCTTCGTACGTCAGGTTGATGCCCTCGACCTTGATCTTGGTCGGCTCCTTGTAGAGCAGGTCGTGCAGCTCGCGCTCGGTGAACTCGCGGATCGGCTTGTCCGGGTCGAAGAAGCCGCAGCCGCTGTAGATACGGCCGTACCAGCCGTCGGCGCTGTAGCCGGGAACCTTGAACGGGCCTTCGTTCAGCGACTTGCTGTCGTCGTACATCGCGGTCAGGTCGAAGTCGGTGACCCGGCCCGTGCCCTCGCATTTCGGGCACATGCCGCCGGTGATCGAGAAGCTCCGCCGCTCCACTTTCTTGCCGGTACTGGTCTCGAGCGTGACCGCGCCCTTCCCGCTGATCGAGGCGACGTTGAAGGAGAAGGCCTGGGGCGAGCCGATGTGCGGCTTGCCGAGCCGGCTGAACAGGATGCGCAGCAGGGCGTTGGCGTCGGTGGCGGTGCCGACCGTGGAGCGGGAGTTGGCGCCCATTCGCTCCTGGTCGACGATGATCGCGGTGGTGAGGCCGTCGAGTATGTCGACGTCGGGGCGGGCCAGGTTCGGCATGAAGCCCTGGAGGAAGGCGCTGTACGTCTCGTTGATCATCCGCTGGGACTCGGCGGCGATCGTGGCGAACACCAGGGAGCTCTTGCCCGAGCCGGAGACGCCGGTGAACACCGTCAGCCGGCGCTTGGGGAGCTCGACGCTGATGTCCTTGAGGTTGTTCTCGCGCGCGCCGTGCACGCGGATCAGATCGTGGCTGTCGGCGACGTGCGGCGCAGGCGACTGCGTGCCCGTGCTTGTGGCCCTGTTCATCGTGTCTCCGTCTTCTGTTGGACCCCTGAGAGGGGCTTCTGCTGGGCGGCCGCCGGCGTGGTCCCGGTCGGCGTCGCCCCGGCTCGATCTGATCGGCTTTCTGGCAGTACGTCTGGTTCTACTTCGTCGGCGCTGTGCACGGCAACGGTTCGCCGTAATCCACAGGCTATGAGCGGCCCGGCCTCCCGCGCTTCTCGATTCCTGACCGGTCCGGCCGCCCACCATGGGAAACTGACCGGGTGAAACGGCCGGATCTCGACGACCTCGTACGGCTGCGGCGGGCCCGCGACCGTATAGACCGTGACTACGCCGAGCCGCTCGACGTCCCGGCGCTGGCGCGGGACGCCCTGATGTCGGCGGGCCACTTCTCCCGCAGCTTCCGCGCCGCCTATGGGGAGACCCCGTACAGCTATCTGATGACCCGCCGTATCGAGCGGGCCAAGGCGCTGCTGCGGCGCGGCGACCTCTCGGTGACTGAGGTCTGCTTCGCGGTCGGCTGTACGTCGCTGGGGTCGTTCAGCTCGCGCTTCAGCGAGCTGGTCGGGGAGAGCCCGAGCGCCTACCGGGCCCGTAACCATGACGACGGCGCGGCCATCCCGGCCTGCATCGCCAAGATCCACACACGACCGGTCAGGAATGGAGAAGCGCCCCCAGCCGCCCGGTCGTAGCGTGAACGGCATGGACATCAAACTCTCCACATGCTTCATCTCCGTCGACGACCACGACAAGGCGATCGCCTTCTACCGCGACGTACTCGGCCTCGAAGTACGCAATGACGTCGGCTTCGAGGGGATGCGCTGGGTGACCGTCGGCTCGCCCACCCAGCCGGACGTGAACATCGTCCTGGAGCCGGCCGCCGCCGACCCGAGCACCTCACCGGCCGACAAACAGGCCCTGGCGGAGCTGATGGCCAAGGGCCTGCTGCGCGGCGTCATCTTCGTGACGGACGACGTCGACGCCGCCTTCGAACGCATCAGCTCCGCGGGCGGCGAGGTGCTGCAGGAGCCGATGGACCAGCCGTACGGCGTCCGCGACTGCGCGTTCCGCGACCCCGCCGGCAACATGCTGCGTTTCAACCAGCCCCGCAAGGAGTGACTTCGCGGCAAGTGTGCTCTTGAGGGGCCTTGGCGGGCTTTGTGGTGGATTGGTGGCGTCCGCCGGATGGCGCGCGGTGGGCGGCAGGCGTACCACGGAAGGGCATGGGGACCCGCCCTTGGGACCCCGACCCCTCTAGGAGGAGCCATGCAGCAGCAGCCCGAGACCATGAGCCCGATGAGCAAGGAGATGCAGGACTGCGTCGAGGCGTGCATGTCATGCCACAACGTGTGCGAGGAGACCATGAGCACCTGCATGCAGATGGGCGGCCAGGCCCAGATGCAGATCATGCGCGCGCTCATCGACTGCTCCGAGATGACGCGTATGTGCGCGGACATGATGATGCGCAGGTCGCCGATGTCGGCCGAGATGTGCGCCATGTGCGCGCGGGCGTGCGAGATGTGCGCGGAGGCGTGTATGGCGATGCCGGACGACGCGCAGATGATGCGCTGCGCCGAGGCGTGTCGCCGCTGTGCGCAGACCTGCCGCGCGATGTCCGGCGCCACGGCCTGAACAACGCGAAAGCCCGCTTCCCAGGCATCCGTCAGGTGCCTGCGAAGCGGGCTTTGCCGTACGAGTCCTCAGGAGCTCTTACTCCGTGACCGTCACCTTCTCGTCGTTCTTCAGCTGCTCCACCAGGGTCTTCATCTTGGCTTCGTCCCACTGGAGGTTGCCGTTGGCGGAGTTGCCGGAGATGGGCATGTTCATGGACTTGCCCTCGCCGCCGGTGACGCCCTTCATGGCCCAGAACATGGAGGCCAGGTTCCACAGGGACATGTCCTTGTCGACGGTGAGGGTGTCGAGGCCGGCGCCCATGGTCGGGTAGAGCTTGAAGGGGTTCATGACCGTGGACGGCGTCGCCGTCTGGCTGGCGAGGGCCGAGAGGAACTTCTGCTGGTTCTTCGTACGGTCCAGGTCGCTGCCCTTGAGCGCGTATCGCGTACGGACGAAGGCCAGGGACTGCTCGCCGTTGAGGGTCTGCTTGCCCGCCTCGAAGTCGGCGCCGGACTTGGTGTCCTTCATGCCGCCCGGGGGGATCGTGATCTCCACGCCGCCGATCGCGTCGACGATCTTCGCGAAGCCGGCGAAGCCGATCTCCGCGTAGTGGTCGATGTGCAGGCCCGTGTTGGCCTCGACGGTACGCACGAGCAGCTCGGGCCCGTCCTCCGCGTAAGCCGCGTTCAGCTTCGTCTGGCGGCCGGTGCCCTCATAGAGCTTGCCGGAGTCGGAGCCCTTGAACGACGGGATCTCTACGTTCGAGTCGCGGGGCAGCGAGATCATCGTGTTCCCGTTGTCTCCGACGTGCAGGATCATCATCGAGTCCGTGCGCTTGCCCTCGGCGGAGCCCGTGCGGAGCTTCTTCTTCTCCTCGGCGGACAGGCCCTCGCGGCTGTCGGAGCCGACGATCAGGTAGTTCGTGCCCTCGCCCGCCTCGGGCCGGTCGATCACCTTGGACAGGTCGACCTCGCGCTTGAGCTTCGAGTCGGCCCAGAAGTACGTACCGACGGAGACCACGACCAGCAGTACGACCACGGTTATCGCGGTCCACTTGATCCGGCGGCCCCAGTTCGGCGCGGGCCGCGGACGGTGGCCGCGGGGTCCCGGTCCGTCGGGCCCTCCGCCGCCCGGCGAGCCGTACACCTGGCCGGTGTTGTAGTCGCTGTTGAAGTTGTCGTCGGGGTGCCCGTATCCGTCGTCGTAGGTGGGCTGCTGCGGGACCCCGCCCCGTGGCGGTGCCGACGGGCCCGAGCCCGGGCCGCGTCCCACCTGTCGCATCGCGCGGGCGCCCTCGGGCTGGGCGCTCGCGCTGCCGCGGCCGTAACGGTCGCCGCCGTTGTCTCCGTGCCATCCCTCGGGCCAATTGTTCATGCGCCCCAGTGTGCAGTGCTCAGCTGTCCGGCTTACAAGAGTCCACGGAAAATCACACCACCCCCGTTGCAAAGCTGATGCAAACCGGACCTTGCGGAGACTGACATAAAGAGAAACGCCATGACAGAACACTCTCCTCGACCGGAATGCAATATTCCGGTCAGGTCGAACAAGCCGGGCGGCGCTATCCGGTCAAGCCCGATCGGTTCGCGATCCGTGGCCTCACGGACACGTCACCTCGTCCCCGGTGGCCACTCCGGCCTCCCCGCGCCGCGCATCCTCCGCCCGTACCTTCGTCACGCGCTTGAAGTCCGAGCCCGCGATCACCTTCAGCGTCGGGCCCTGGCCCTTGACCGCCCGCGACCGGCTGCCCGGCAGGGCCGCCGCCAGGGACTTGGCCGAACGGTTCCAGCCGGGGTCGTACGTGATGAGGGTGCGCTTGACGGAGCGGTCGAGGGCGTTCTTCGGGGCGCCCGTCGTGTTGAAGCCCGTCGCGGACAGCGCGTTGTCGACGCGGCGGCCGAGACCCGGCGTGGTCGTGCCGTTCTCGACCTGGACGTGGATCTGCTGCGGGGCCACATCGACGCGTACGGCCTTGGACGGGGAGTGATGCGGGGCCAGCGGCCGGTCCTCGCGCAGCGCACGGAAGAGCCGCTCCGACTTCTTCGCGTCCCACTTCAGGGTCGAGCCGACGCCCTTCACGGGGAACTCCATCCGCGCGATCGGGACGGTCGCGAACTCCGAGGACGACGGCGAGAAGTTCCGCATCGCCCACCCCAGATCGACCAGATCGTCCGTGCCGAACCCCTTGTCCGCCCGCACAGAGCTGAGCACGGTCTGCGTCACATCGCGGAACTTCATCGGGTTCAGCAGCACACGGGTCGAGGTGACCCGATCGACCAGCGCGGCCAGGAAACGCTGCTGGCGCTGCATCCGGCTGAGGTCGGAGGCGCCGTCGAGGTGCCGGGACCGTACGTACTGAAGTGCCTGACCGCCATTCAGATCGTGCGTGCCGGCGGGCAGGTTCAGCCGGGTGTACCGGTCCTTCAACGGGCGCACCGTGCAGATCCGTACGCCGCCGAGCTCGTCCACCGTTCTCATGAAGCTGGTGAAGTCGACCTCCAGGTAGTGGTCGATCTTCACGCGTGTCATGTTCTCGACGGTACGCACGGTCAGTTGCGGCCCGCCCTCCGCGTACGCGGAGTTGAGCTTGAGCGCGTGCGGGCGGTGCCGTTCGCCGGTGGTGTGGTCGGTGTGCGCGGGTGTCCTGGCGTACGAGTCGCGCGGCAGGCTGACGACGCTGACCCGCTTCCGGTCCTGCGAGATGTGCACGATCATCACCGTGTCCGTGCAGTGGCAGGGCTCGCCGCCGAGGTGGTACTTCGCGCGCTCCGCCTTGCTGATCCGCTCGCGGCCGTCGGTGCCGACCAGCAGGACGTTCATGCCGTCGCCCTGCGCGGGCCGGTTCTTCATGTCCTTGAAGGGGTCGACGCGGTCGATGTCGGCGTCGACGCCGGTGACCACCGCGTGCCCGATGCCGGCCGCCGCGAGCACCGCCACGGAGAGCGAGGTCACCACCCGCAGGGCCCACCGTGGTCGCTTGCGCCGTACGAGCGGCCGCGCTGGGCGCTGCCGCGGCGGGCGAACGGGTCTGCGGGGCGGTGCGGGCAAGGGGGACACCTCCGCGTCGGCGGGTGTGGGTGTGTGTGGGGGGCCGTTGAGTACCGTAGGCCCATACGATCTGCGGCCCGGTGCAGCGGCCGGGCGGCGCGCGTCCGTGTCCCTCGTTCGCGGTAACGTACGGCCTGATGCTGATTTCCTGGGGGCGCTGCGCCTGACAGCCGCTGCGCGGCGAGCCGGACCCCCGGCCGAAAAGACGAGAAGGAACCCCAGCACGTGAATTCCGACGGGCGCCTCCCCGCCGTATCCGTGATCATGCCCGTCCTCGACGAGGAGCGGCATCTGCGCGGAGCCGTCCAAGCGATCCTCGCCCAGGAGTACGACGGCGAGATGGAGGTCGTGATCGCCATCGGTCCGTCCTCGGACCGTACGGACGAGATCGCCGCCGAGCTCGTACGGGAAGACCCCCGCGTGCACACCGTCCCGAACCCGACGGGCCGTACGCCGGCCGCCCTGAACGCCGCGATCAAGGCCTCCCGCCATCCGATCGTCGTCCGCGTGGACGGCCACGGCATGCTCTCGCCGAACTACATCGCCACGGCCGTACGACTCCTGGAGGAGACCGGCGCGCAGAACGTCGGCGGCATCATGCACGCCGAAGGCGAGAACGACTGGGAGCACGCCGTCGCGGCCGCGATGACCTCGAAGATCGGCGTCGGCAACGCCGCCTTCCACACAGGCGGTCAGGCGGGCCCGGCCGAAACGGTCTACCTCGGCGTCTTCCGGCGCGAGGCGCTGGAGCAACAGGGCGGCTACAACGAGGAGTTCATCCGCGCCCAGGACTGGGAGCTGAACTTCCGGATCCGTGAGGCGGGCGGTTTGATCTGGTTCTCACCGGAGCTGAAGGTGTCGTACCGGCCCAGGCCTTCGGTGCGCGCGCTCGCCAAGCAGTACAAGGACTACGGCCGTTGGCGCCACGTCGTCGCCCGCTACCACGAGGGTTCCATCAACCTGCGCTACCTCGCTCCGCCGGTGGCGGTGTGCGCGATGGCGGCGGGCCTGGTGGCGGGCGCCGCGCTGACCCCGTGGGGCTTCGTCGTCCCGGGCGGCTATCTCGCGGCCATCACCGCCGGTTCCGTACCGGCGGGCAAGGGCCTCCCGCTCAAGGCACGCCTGCAGATCCCCGTAGCCCTCGCCACGATGCACATGTCCTGGGGCTGGGGCTTCCTGACCAGCCCACGCTCACTGGCCAGGAAGGTCATCGCGTCACGGCGGCCCGCGGTGCTCGCGGAGAGCTGAGCACCGCGGCGACGCCGGGGAACTACCAGCGGTAGGGCTCGTACACGGGCATGCATTTGTCGCTGTCCGAGCCGTTCAGGGCGTCGGCGGTCTTGGGCACATCCCCGGCCTCGGGCTTGGACTGCTTCGGGTAGGCCGTGCCCTCGCGCCAGTCGGCGCCCACGACGAGGGTGACGCCGGAGACGTCGGTCGACCTCTTCACCGAACTCAGCGGAATCCCCAGCGACTTGGCGACGCGCTGGCCATCGCCCTCCAGCTCGGCACTCGGATAGCGGACGACCGTCTTGTCCTCGGCGAGCGTCACCGTCCCGTCGGCCGTCGCCCTGCTGAAGCCCTTCTCCACGAGCGCCTGGCCCACCGCGTGCGCCCGCCCGCCGACCGGGGCGAGGGTGGCGGAGCGCGTGCCGTTCTGCACCACGATGCCGATTTCGCCGTCCTCGGCGGCCGGGTCGGCGGAGGCCTGCTCCTGCTCCTTCGCGGGCTTCTTCTCGTCCTTGCCCTTGTTGTCGAAGGGCACGTCGTCGCGGATCATCGACCAGACCTGCTCGGCGTCCGCGCCCTTCGGCACCAGGTGGTTGGGGTTCTGCGGGTCAACGTCGTTCGGCATGGTCGTCATGGTGATGCGGTCGGTCGGCACCGTCTTGAGCTGCATACCGAGGCCGTACAGCTCATCGACCTGGCCGATCTCCTCGGAGACCTTCAGGGAGTCCGTGGCCGCCTCGGCCAGGCCCATCAGCCGGCCGGTGTCGGTGAAGACGTTCTGCTTCTTCAGCGTGCGGATCATCGAGTTCATGTACATGTGCTGCGCCTTGGCCCGCCCGAGGTCGCTCTCGAAGGCGTGCCTGGTACGCAGCCACTGCAAGGCCTGCTTGCCCTTGACCTTGTGCTTTCCGGCCTTCAACTTGAGGCCGGAGCCGCCCGGGGTGCCGGGCAGCGCACGGTCATGCACGTTGTGCTCCACACAGACCTCGACACCGCCGATGGCGTCCGCCATCTTCACCACGCCCGCGAAGTCGATCGTCATCCAGTGGTCGATATAGGCGCCGGTCAGGTTCTCCCAGGTGGCGAGCGTGCAGCCGGCTCCGCCGCGGGCCAGCGAGGCGTTGATGATGTCGTTGGTCGCCGGGTAGGTCTTGCCGGTCTCGGGGTCCCTGCACTCCGGGATGTCGACCCGGGTGTCGCGCGGAACGCTCACCACCGAGGCGTGCTTCCGGCCCGCGGACAGGTGGATGAGCATCTGGACGTCGCCCAGCGGCTTGCTGCCCATCTGATCCCGGCTGCCGCCCAGTTTCACGTTCTCCTCGGAGTTTCGGCTGTCGGAACCGATCAGCAGGATGTTCAGCGGCGTCTGGCCCGCCGCGTTCGGCTCCGCCTTCTTGGCCTTGGAGTCTCCGCTGCTGCGCTCGCCCTTGTCGATATTGTTGTTCAGATGCCAGTAGTAGAAGTATCCGGCGCCGGCCGTGCCAAGTATCAGTACCGACAGGGTTATCGCGGACCAGCGGAGTATGCCGCGTTTGCCCCGCGGCCGTCTTCTGCCGCCGCGCCGTCTGCCTCCCGCACCGCCGCCGTCACCGTTGTCACCGCCGCCGTCCGGCGCGGCATCATCGCGCGGACCGTCGTCCCGGCCCAGGTCCTGAGCCTGTTGGACGCGTGGTCGCGCCGGCTCCCCACGCACACCACTCTGCGTCATGTCCGCTGCCTCCCCACCCCTGCACCACTGAACAGGCCTGCCATACGCCTTGGTAGACGTATGGCAGGCCGTTCAGGTCACTTGGCGCACTCGACTTTGTCCGCCGTGGACTTCTCCACATCCGGCGCCGTCGACGGAGCGGTGAGGGATTCCCCGGCCCCCTTGAAGTCCTCTCCCAGGGTCAGCGTGATCGCCGGCAGGCCCTGGGAGTTGGTCACGCTCTCGCCCGGCTTCATGGCAGACCCGGAGAGGCCCATGATGTCGGCGAGCCTGCGTGCCTGGTCTGCCTGATCGGGAGCGTACTCGAGGGTTGTCTTCTTCAGGGAGGTCTCGGCGTTACCCGCGTTCTCCGACTTGAGCACGCCCTCGTCGTTCTGCAGGTAGGTGAGGGTTTCCTGCGCGGAGCCCGGGGCCGCGCCGCCGTTGAGGATCCGTACGCGTACGTCCGCGGGATCGGCCTTTGTGCCCTTGAGGCGGGCGGCGACCGCGGCCTTCTCCTTCTGCTGCTTCTTCTTCACCTCGGTGAACGAGACATCGTCCTTGATCATCGAGAAGATCTCGGGGCCCCTCGTCTCATCGATGACCACCGTGGCCTTGACCTGCTCGGTCGGATTGTCGATCACCGGCACCGTCATGAAGGAGACGTTCTTCGGCGGTACCTTCTTCAGCTCCAGGGCCACGTCCTTGAGCGTGCTGACCTTGCCGATGCCGGTGTCGACGGTCAGCGCCTTGGTGGCGGCCTCCGCCAGATTCAGCAGCTTCGTGGGGCTGGTCAGGGTGTCGCTGGAGGACATCTTCCGCATGAGCGAACCCAGGAACTGCTGCTGCACCTTGATCCGGTCGAGGTCTCCACTGTTGCCGAAACTCTTCCGGGTACGGACGAAGGCGAGCGCCTGCTCGCCCTCCACCGTCGACGTGCCCGCGGGCAGTTTGAGCTTCGACTCCGGGTCGTCGACGGGCTTGGTGAGACAGACCTCGACCCCGCCCACCGCCGACGTCAGCGTCTTCACCGCGTTGAAGTCGGCCATCATGAAGTGGTCCACCGAGATGCCGGTGGCCTCCTTGACCGTACGCATCGTGCAGCCCGGATCCCGTCCGCTCTGCCCGAGGCTCGTGTTGAAGCGGACGTCCTGCGAGCCGGCGATGACCTTGGAGCCGCCGTCCTCCTGCTTCGTGGCGCAGTCCGGAATGTCCACGATCAGGTCGCGCGGAATGCTCATCGCGGTCGCGTTCGTACGGTCCTTGGAGACGTGCAGCAGGATGTTGGTGTCGGCGTGCCCGATGTTGCCGGTGTCGCCGTACCCCTGATTGCCCTTGCCGGTGCGCTTGTCGGTCCCGATGATCAGGATGTTGAAGGCCTCGTCCTTGCTGAAGTTCCCCGCGCCCGCGCTCCCGACGTCCGTCGTGGAGACGTTGCCCTCGAGGTGCTTGACGTAGACGTAGCCCGCAGTGGAGACGGCGACCAGCGCGAAGGCCATGGTGCCGCCGGTCCACAGCGCTATCTTCTTGCCCTTTGGCTTCTGCGGCCGGCCCTTGCGACGGCTCGGCGGCGGCCCCTGTGGCGGGCGCCGCCTGCGCGGGCCGGGCACGACCTCGGGTGCCGGCGCCACCTCCGGCGATCCCCGGTACTCCCGCCCCGGCGCCGTACGGCCGCGCGGGGGCGCGGCGGCACCTGCGGTGGCGGTTCTGGAGGAGCGGGGGCCGGGTACCGACGGCTGCGCTGTGGAAGGGCCCAGTCGCAATTCGTAGTCGCCGGTGTTCGGATTGAGTACCCACTGGTCTGCGGGGTCGATATTGTCCGCCCGCCCTCGGCCTTGCGCGTCCACGGTTGTGTCAGTCCTCCGTCGGGGCCACGCGGCGCCTTCTCCCCTCAAAAAGCGCCCGGTCTCGTTCAAGCAGGTGCACGACCTCATGGCCGGGTGCACCGGACCGCTCACACTATCCGGCCGGATCACGGTCAAGGGACGCCGGTGACAAATTCCACGTCTTACAACCGGTCAATCTGCCCCATTTTTTTGGACGAATGTTCCCCAACTTGGTGTGCCCTTTACTCGCAGACGCGTTCGGCGCTTAACCGCACGGGTCCTCAGCCGCCGTGTTCCCCCGGAAAGTCGGCGCGGGGCTCGTCGAGGGTGAGGGTCCGTCATTACGTTTTCCGCCCGATTTGCCTTCCTGATCGTCCGAGTTGTCCGATACCTCGACCGGAGCATCCCTGCGCAGCCGCTCGAAGAGTTTCTCCGCCTCGGCTTCCACCAATTGGTCGCGATTGGGGTTGTAGGGGTACGACTCCCTCGGCACCGTCAGAAACTGCACACGTTCGGTGGGGATATCGCGCAGGCCGCGCACCAGGTCGTACAGGCCCCGCAGGTTCGCCAGCGCGGGGTCCGTGGTGAGGGACGAGGTCGCCGCGTCGAGTACCGGATAGAGCTTCACGGGATTCAGCAGTACGTCATTGCTGCGGACCTTGCTGACGAGCGCGCCCAGGAACCGCTGCTGGCGTTCCATCCGCTCGGTGTCGCTGCCGTCGCCGACGCTCTTGCGGGCGCGTACGTAGCCGAGGGCCTGCTCGCCGTTGAGCTTTACCTTGCCCGCGGGCAGCCGCAGTTTCGCGGCGCGGTCGTTCATCGGCTCCTTGAGGCAGACCACGACGCCGTCGACCGCGTCCACCATGTCCTTGAAGCCGTTGAAGTCCACGACCATGTGGTGGTCGATCCGGATGTCCGTCAGCTTCTCCACCGTACGGATCGTGCAGGCCGAACCCCCGGCCTGGAAGGCGTAGTTGAACACCGCGAACACCGGTTCGCTGCGGCCGCCGTCCCGGCGCCGGCAGCCCGGCACGTCCACCATCAGGTCGCGCGGTATCGAAACGGCGGTCGCACGGCGCCGGTTCGCCGCGAGATGCAGCAGGATCACGGTGTCGGAGCGCTCGGTGCCGAAGTCCCGCCCGTACTTCCGGTTCTCCTCACCCGAGCGGGAGTCGGACCCGATCAGCAGGATGTTCTGCGCGTCCTTCACCAACGCGGTCGGCCGCTCCTTCTCGTACCGAGCGAGCTCGGCCGCGGCAGCCTCGTCCGCCGTGATGTTCCCGTCCAGCTTCTCGTACACGGCCCTACGGGCGTGACCGACACCGCCGGGCGTGCGGCGCGTCCGGAGCGACCAGCCCCAGATCGCGCACGTACGCCAGATCGTCGTCGTACGTGTCCGTCGGCGGCGCCGTGTACGCGCTCGCCAAGTCCGTCGAGGAC
>NZ_JAAKZX010000049.1 GCF_011045025.1 Streptomyces ureilyticus | reverse complement strand
GAGCGGGCCGCGGGGACCGTGGGCACCCCTGCGTTGACGGGGGCCGTGCGGGAGCCCGATGGTTCCGTGGCGCGCTCGGCCTCGGCGGCGGCCTGGGCGGCGGCGCGGCGTGCGCCGTAACGGCGGTGTACCGCCTGTTTGGTGACTCCGAGTGCGGAGCCCACCGCGTCCCACGAGAAACCCAGTGAGCGATCGAAGTCCACGGCGGCGGTGACCAGGGTTTCGACACTGTCCCGCAGCTCCTGGGCGAGGCGGACGGTCGGGGCGGGGGCGCGTCCGTAGACGACGAAGCCTGTGGACGGGCCGGAGCGGCGCGGGCGGTAGACGTTGCCCAACTGGGCGGTGAGCGTGCGCAGTGCGTCCACCTGCCGGCGGACCCGCTCGATGTCCCGCACCAGCAAGTGCAGGCTGGCGCGAGCCTGGGCGTCGTGGGTTGCGTGGTCGGCCATGAACAAGCCTCTCGAACCGGCGTTGAAGTTGAAAAGGATCGGGCCGCTGGTGCGGCCCGTTGTGGTCAACTCTTTCTTGACCCAACGCCTTTACGCTCTGCTGGTCACGGGTGGGGGCGTGTGCGTGTGTTCGTGCGCTCCCTGGGGGGTGGGGGTGCGCTGTTCGGCTCGCCTTCGGCTTCGCCGGGTTTCGTCTCCCACTCGCGCACCGCCCGTTTCCAGTGGAGAGAGGGGTGGGCGTCTCCTGTGGGGTGCTTCGCCGTTGGCGGCTTTCCCGCCGTGGGCACGGGACCAGCGGCTTTCCCTCCGTAGTCGTGGGAGCTGCGTCCTCGCTCGCCGTCCGCCGCCATAGACTTGTGCGTTGCCCGCTTCCACCCTCGCCCGAGAGGCCTGAACCAGCCCATGAAGCTCGTCTTCGCCGGTACGCCCGAGGTCGCCGTTCCCGCTCTGGATGCTCTGATCGCCTCCGGGCGGCATGACGTGGTCGCCGTCGTCACGCGGCCCGACGCGCCGGCCGGGCGGGGGCGGCGGCTGGTCGCGAGTCCGGTCGCCGAGCGGGCCGAGGAGGCGGGGATCGAGGTGCTGAAGCCCGGGAAGCCGCGGGAGCCGGAGTTCCTGGAGCGGCTGCGGGAGATCGGGCCCGACTGTTGCCCGGTCGTCGCGTACGGGGCGCTGCTGCCCCGGGTCGCGCTCGACATCCCCGCCCACGGCTGGGTCAATCTGCACTTCTCGCTGCTGCCCGCCTGGCGGGGGGCGGCGCCCGTGCAGCACGCGGTGATGGCGGGGGACGAGATCACGGGTGCGTCCACGTTCCTGATCGAGGAGGGGCTCGACTCCGGGCCCGTGTACGGGACCGTCACCGAAGAGGTGCGGCCCACCGACACCAGTGGGGATCTGCTGACGCGGCTCGCTTTCGCGGGCGCCGGGCTGCTCGTCGCGACGATGGACGGGATCGCGGACGGCACGCTCAAGGCCGTACCGCAGCCGTCGGAAGGCGTCACGATCGCGCCAAAGATCACTGTCGAGGATGCGGAGGTCGACTGGTCCGCGCCCGCGCTGCGCGTCGACCGGGTGGTGCGAGGATGCACCCCGGCACCCGGCGCCTGGACCGTCTTCCGCGGTGAGCGGCTCAAGCTCATCCAGGCCGCGCTCGTGCCCGAGCGCACGGACCTCGCGCCGGGCGAGACGTCCGTCGCCAAGAACAACGTGTACGTCGGCACCGGCTCGCATGTCGTCGAACTCCTGTGGGTCCAGGCCCAGGGCAAGAAGCCGATGCGCGCGGCGGACTGGGCACGCGGGGTACGGATCGCCTCCGGAGAACGGGTCGGGGGCAAGTAAGGGCGAGGAGAGGGCGACGTACGCTGGAGGAGTAGCCCTTCCAAGATCCGGAGCACCTTTTACGTGAACGAGCAGGACCGTCGTCGTCGCCCGCAGGGGAAGCCGCACCGTCGTCCCAAGAAGGACCCCGTGCGGATGCTCGCCTTCGAGGTCCTGCGGGCCGTGGACGAGCGGGACGCGTACGCCAATCTCGTCCTGCCCCCGCTGCTGCGGAAGGCGCGGCAGAAGGGGGACTTCGACGGGCGGGACGCGGCGCTGGCCACGGAGTTGGTGTACGGAACGCTGCGGCGGCAGGGGACGTACGACGCCGTCATCGCGGCCTGTGTGGACCGGCCGTTGCGTGAGGTCGACCCTCCCGTGCTCGATGTGCTGAGCCTTGGTGTGCATCAGCTGCTCGGTACGCGGATTCCCAGCCATGCCGCCGTGTCCGCCTCCGTCGAGCTCGCCCGGGTCGTACTCGGTGACGGGCGGGCCAAGTTCGTCAACGCCGTTCTGCGGAAGGTCGCGCAGCACGACCTCGACGGGTGGCTGGAGCGGGTGGCGCCGCCGTACGACGAGGATCCCGAGGAGCATCTCGCCGTCGTGCACTCGCATCCCCGGTGGGTCGTCTCGGCGCTGTGGGACTCGCTCGGGGGCGGGCGCGCCGGGGTCGAGGAGCTCCTCGCTGCCGACAACGAGCGGCCCGAGGTGACCCTCGTCGCCCGGCCCGGACGCGCCACGGCCGAGGAGATTCGTGACGCACTCGATGACGAGGCAGCGTTGCCCGGACGCTGGTCGCCGTACGCCGTGCGGCTCTCCGAGGGCGGCGAACCGGGCGCCATCGACGCCGTACGCGAGGGCCGGGCCGGCGTCCAGGACGAGGGCAGCCAGCTGGTGGCGCTCGCCCTCGCCAACGCGCCCCTCGAGGGGCCCGACCAGAAGTGGCTCGACGGCTGTGCGGGGCCGGGCGGCAAGGCGGCGTTGCTCGCCGGGCTCGCCGCCGAGCGGGGGGCCGTGCTGCTCGCCGCCGAGAAGCAGCCGCACCGGGCCGGGCTCGTGGCCAGGGCGCTCGCCGGGAACCCGGGGCCGTACCAGGTGATCGCCGCCGACGGACTGCGTCCGCCGTGGCGGCCCGGCTCCTTCGACCGGGTCCTGATGGACGTACCGTGCACGGGACTCGGCGCCCTGCGCCGCCGCCCCGAGGCCCGCTGGCGCCGCCGCCCCGACGACCTGGACGACTTCGCACCGCTCCAGCGCGGACTGCTGCGCACGGCGCTCGAATCGGTACGGGTCGGCGGGGTCGTCGCCTACGTCACCTGCTCTCCGCACCTCGCCGAGACCCGCGCGGTCGTCGACGACGCCCTCAAGCAGAACGACGGCTCCGCCGAACTGCTCGACGCCCGGCCGCAGTTGGCCGGCGTACCGGCGTTGGGCGACGGCCCCGACGTACAGCTGTGGCCGCATCTGCACGGAACGGACGCGATGTATCTGGCGCTGATCCGCCGGACCGGCTGACGCATGTAGGCGTGTGCGGGTACGTGGCGGCGGTGAAGCTGCCGGTTTCTGGTTCGGGACGTACGTTGCCTTTATGACGTGGCGTAAGAATGTCAATGACACCTTGAGGCGGTTCAGCGGCTACGAACTCCGTCGCTCGAGCCCCGCATTGTCCCGGAACAGCTCCCCGCAAAGCTCTGTGCAGAGGGCCCCGCAGAGAACGGATTCGGCTCCCGGCATCACATTCCCCGCCGATTACGACGACATGGCGAGGGACATCATTCGGGCCGTTTCCCCTTACACGATGACCTCGCCCGAACGGCTCAATGCCCTGATTCTGGCCACCCGTCACGTGAGCCGGCACAGCATCGCCGGTGACATCGTCGAGTGCGGAGTGTGGCGGGGCGGCAGTATGCAGGCGGCCGCCCGCACCCTGCTCGGCCTGCATGACACCGAGCGGCACCTGTACCTCTTCGATACGTTCGAGGGCATGCCGGCGCCGACCGACAAAGACCTGCGCCGGGACGGGGAGCCCGCCGCGGATCTGCTCGCCCGACAGGACCGGAGCCGACCGATCTGGGCCGTCGCCACCTTGGAGGACGTAAAAGAGGGCTTCGACGGGATTCCGTACCCCGGTGATCGCGTGCATTTCGTTCAGGGGCTTGTGGAGGACACCATTCCCGCCGAGGCGCCCGAGCGGATTTCGATCCTGCGGCTCGACACCGACTGGTATGCCTCGACGCGGCATGAACTGGAGTACCTCTACCCGCGGTTGGTCAGCGGCGGTGTTCTCCTCATTGACGACTACGGCTGGTGGCAGGGGTCGAAAGCCGCCGTGGACGAATTCCTGGAGAAGACCGGCGCGCGGCTTCTCCTGCTCCGCATGGACGAAGGCCGGATCGCGGTCAAGCCATAAGGCGTCGGCCGGAGGGGCGCCGGAGGGGCTGCTACTCGGATGGTCCGCCCGGCCGCGACGCCGGTTCCGGAGTGCCACTGACCGTCGTCGGCGCCGGCGCCCCGCTGTCCTCCCGGGCCAGTCGGTGCGGCCACCACACCTTCGGGCCGACGTCCAGGAACAGGGACGTGACCAGGATCGAGCGGACGATGAACGTGTCGAGGAGGACGCCGAGGGCCACGGCGAAGCCGATCTCCGCGAAGGCCACCATGGGGAGGGTGCCGAGGGCGGCGAAGGTGCCGGCCAGGACCAGGCCCGCCGAGGTGATGACGGCGCCGGTCGCTGCAAGGCCGGTCACCACGCCGGGGCGGGTGCCCTGCCGGGCCGCCTCCTCGCGGATGCGGGTGGTCAGGAAGATGTTGTAGTCGATGCCCAGCGCCACCAGGAACACGAAGACGAAGAGCGGGAAGTCCGTCGCCTCGCCCGCGTAGTCGAAGAGGTGACGGAACGCGAGCGCACTGATCCCCAGCGCGGCGGCGAACGACAGCACCACCGTGCCGATCAGCAGGAGTGGAGCGATCAGGGCGCGCAGCAGGGCGCAGAGGATCAGCAGCACGACCACGAGCACCAGCGGGATGATCAGGATGTTGTCGTGGGTCGTCGCCTCGTCCATGTCGAGCAGAGCCGCCGTGCCGCCGCCCACCTGGGCGTCCGCGTCGGGCACCGCGTGCACGGCGTCCCGTACCCGCTCCACCGTCTCCTTCGCGGCCTCGCTGTCCGAGGGTGCGGTCATCGTGGCCTCGAAGATCACCCTGCCCTCGAACTGCGGTTTCGCGCCCGGTGGCAGGCCGAGGGACTCCGGTACGACGCCGGACGTGCCCGCGACGGCCCGGCCGACTTCTCGGGCCTGCGCCTGGTTGCTGATGACGACGAGCGGATCGCCGCTGCCCGCCGGGAAGTAGCGTGCGGACACCTCCTGGCCGACGATCGAGTCGGGTTTGTCGGTGAAGGCGTCGGCGTTGCTGAGCCCCTCCGCGCGCATCTGGATCAGGCCGAGCGACAGCAGCGCGAGCGCCGCCGCCGTGACGCCCCAGATCATGCGCGGGCGGCGGGCTATACGGCGGCCCATGCGGGCCCAGACGCCGCGTTCGGTCGGGTCGGGCGCGCCGAAGTGGGGGATCACCGGCCAGAAGATCCAGCGGCCGAAGATCACGAGCAGGGCCGGGAACAGGGTGAGCATCGCGAGCAGCGCCACCGCGACGCCGATGGCGGCGACCGGGCCGAGGCCGCGCGTCGAGTTCATCTCGGCGGCGAGCAGCACCAGCATGCTCAGCACGACCGTGGCGCCGGACGCGAGCACCGCGGGACCCGCCCGGTGCAGAGCCAGCGCCATGGCCTCGTGGCGGTCCTCGTGGCGGCGCAGCTCCTCCCGGTAGCGGGCGACCAGGAGCAGGGCGTAGTCCGTCCCGGCGCCGAACACCAGGACTGTGAGGATGCCCGCGCTCTGGCCGTTGACGGTCAGGCCCGCGTTCTCCGCCAGGAAGTAGATCAGCGCCTGCGAGGTGAACAGCGCGACGATCACCCCGAGCAGCGGGACGAAGAGCAGTGTCGGGCTGCGATAGGTGAGCAGCAGCATCACGATGACGACGGTCATCGCCGAGAACAGCAGCGTCGAGTCGATGCCCTCGAAGGCCTCGGAGAAGTCCGCGGACGTACCGCCCGGGCCCGTGATGTGCACGGCAAGGCCGTCGCCGCCCTCACCGACGTCCGCACGGATCGAGTCGACCGCGGGCGCGATCCGCTCCCAGCCCTTCTCGTCCATCGTGATCGGCACGAAGACCTGGGCCGCACGGGGATCGGCGTCCCGGTCGAACGTCGGGCCTCGGGTCTCCGCCCCACGGATCCCGTGCTCGCGCAGCTCCTTGAGCCGGCTCACGTCCTCCGCGATCTGCGTCCGGTCCTGTGCCGTGAGGCCGCTCTCGCGGGCGTACACGACGATCGCGGGGATCTGCTCCGGCCTGAAGTCCTCGGAGGCCTCCAGGACCTGGGTCGACTCCGCGGAGCCGGGCAGCCAGGACGCCGCGTCGTTGTCCTGGGCGTCGGTGAGCTTCTGCGCGAACGGCGCCGTGAGCAGCAGCACCACCACCCACAGCGCCACCACCAGCCACTTGGCCCGCCGCCCGCAGACCAGGTGCGCGATGCCTCGCTTCGGCCGGTCCCGTACGTCCTTCTGCCCGTCTGGTACGTCCGTCATGGCCACCCCCACAGCCGCTTCTGGAGCCGACTGGCCGCCAAGCATGGCACGGTCGAACGGGGAGCAACACCCGCAGAACGGACTAGGTGGCCATACGTCCCTTCAGGGGCGCGGTGCTGCGACAGTGGCGGCTCCGCAGCGCGGGCGCGAGTAGCCACACGCGCCCCGGGGCTTCGGTGCCGCCGTCCCCATTCAGGACCGATGCCGCCAAGCCCCGCAGGGCATGGCAGGCTTAGAGCATGGCCGTGCAGATCAACCCCAGCATCTTGTCCGCCGACTTCGCCCGCCTCGCCGAGGAGGCGCAGGCGGTCGAGGGGGCCGACTGGCTCCATGTGGATGTGATGGACAACCATTTCGTCCCGAACCTCACGCTCGGTGTGCCGGTCGTAGAGTCCCTGGCGCGTGCTACGGACACGCCGCTGGACTGCCATCTGATGATCGAGGACGCCGATCGATGGGCGCCTCAGTACGTGGAAGCGGGTGCCGGTTCCGTCACCTTCCATGTGGAGGCGGCCGCCGCTCCGGTGCGGCTCGCCCGCGAGATCCGGGCCAAGGGCGCCCGCGCCTCGATGGCTCTCAAGCCGGCGACGCCGATCGAGCCGTACGAGGATCTCCTCGCCGAACTCGACATGTTGCTGATCATGACCGTCGAGCCGGGCTTCGGAGGCCAGGCGTTCCTCGACATCATGCTCCCCAAGATCCGCCGGACCCGCGAGTTGATCTCCAAGCACGGCCTCGAGCTCTGGCTCCAGGTCGACGGCGGGGTCTCGGCCGAGACCATCGAGCGCTGTGCCGAGGCCGGGGCCGATGTCTTCGTGGCGGGTTCGGCGGTGTACGGCGCGTCGGACCCGGCCGGAGCGGTACGTGCGTTGCGCAGCCAGGCGGAGGCGGTGATGGCCCAGGCGGCCTGGGCGTGCGGCCACTGAGCCACCACCAGGCCAAGGGAACGTGAACGCCGCCCATCAGGGCTGATCAAGGACGCCGGATCTGCGAGGATGAGCGGCGAATCCAGAGTGTGAACAGCAGTGAGGAGATCGCCGTGTCGGGTATGTCGGCGGGCCGGTCAGCCATGCGGATGGGACCCGCTGAGCTGGTGCAGGCGGCGGCCATGGCCCGCCGCTTCTACCTCGAGGGCAAATCCAAGATTCAGATCGCCGAGGAGTTCGGCGTCAGCCGCTTCAAGGTGGCGCGGGTCCTGGAGACGGCTCTCGAACGGGATCTGGTCAGGATCGAGATCCGTGTCCCAGCCGAACTGGACGCGGAGCGCTCCGACGCGCTGCGCGCCCGTTACGGCCTCAGGCACGCCGTCGTGGTGGAGTCCCCGGCCGACGCCGAGGAGTCGCCCGACCCGGAGAACCTCGGCGAAGTGGCCGCCGACCTGCTCGGCGAGCTGGTCACCGAGGGCGATGTGCTCGGCCTCGCCTGGGGCCGGTCCACCATCCACATGGCGGCTGCGCTCGACCGGCTGCCGCCGTGCACGGTGGTGCAGCTGACGGGGGTGTACGACGCCGGGACGGCCGAGCGCGGCTCGGTCGAGGCCGTGCGCCGGGCCGCCCAGGTCTCGGGTGGCGACGCCCACCCCATTTACGCGCCGATGCTGCTGCCGGACGTGGCCACCGCCGCCGCGCTGCGCAACCAGACGGGGATCGCCCGCGCCTTCGAGTACTTCGACAAGGTGACGGTCGCCTGTGTGTCGATCGGCTCCTGGGAGGCGGGCATCTCCACGGTGCACGACATGCTCACCGACGAGGAGCGCTCGCACTACGCCTCGCTCGGTGTCGCCGCCGAGATGTCCGCGCACCTCTTCAACTCCGAGGGCCGTCGCGTCGGCCGGGACCTGGGGGAGCGGTGCATCACGGTTGAGGCCGACCGGTTGCGGCGTATCCCCGAGGTCGTCGCGATCGCGGGCGGGCAGCGCAAGGCGGCCGCCATCGACGCGGTGCTCCGCTCCGGACTGGTCACCAGCCTGGTGACCGACACATCGGCCGCGGACCATCTCATGACGACGGGGCCCGCGCCGCGTCCGGCCCTGGACCGGGCCGACCCCGACGGGCCCTGATCCCTCGCGGCCCGTGGGCGGCTCGACCGCCGACGGGCCGCTCTCTTTTCCCGTACGAGTCTTGACGAGTGACGAGTCTTTCGAGGCAGGGCGGTACCGAGATGACGGACGACGACGTGGCGGACCGCCTCGTGGTCACGCTGGACCTCGCCGGAGTCGCGGACAAGGCGGGCTTCATGGAGCGCTGCGTACGCGCCCTGGAGCTGCCCGACTGGTTCGGCCGCAACTGGGACGCGCTAGCCGACAGCCTCACCGACCGCTCCGTGTGGCCCGCGGACGCCGCCGAGCGCGGCTTGCTGCTCGTCGTCACGGACTGGCGTACGTACGCCAAGGCCCGGCCGGACGAGTGGGAGATCGCGCAGGACGTGTTCGCCGAGGCCGCGGACCGGCTGCCCGGTCTCTCCGTGCTGCTGGTGCTGGGCGGAACCGGCCAGAAGCACTGACCCGGGCCACGGCGCCGAGCCGCGCTCCAGCGGCGCTGCAGCCGGGTTCGGCAGCTTGGACTCCATCGCGCGGCCATGAGGGCAGCGTCTCGAGAGGAGTTGCCATGCCTCAGCCGGTCGGGACACTCCGGCACCAGGTCACCGGAGATGTCTACGCCGAGGTCCAGACCTTCTACGCCCAGCAGATGCGGCGAGTCGACGCACTCGACATCGAGGGGTTCGCGGACACCTTCACCGAGGACGGGGAGGTCGTGCACGCGGGCGGTCAGCGCCAGCGCGGCCGGGCGGAGATGCTCGCCGGAATGCGGGCGAGCCTGCCGCGGTACCGGGACATCGCCGTACGGCACTGGTTCGACCACCTGCTGATCGAAAGCGACCCCGCGGACGAGGACGTCCTGCACGTCTCGTACTACACCCTCGTCACCCAGACCGACCGCGAGGGCCAGGTCACCTTCCAGCCGACGTTCACCGTCGACGACGTGCTCGTCCGGGTCGACGGCAGGCTCCTCACCCGGTCGCGGGTCATCCACCGGGACGCGCCCGTCGAACCGCCCGCCGCCTCCTGAAGCCGAACACCCCGCGTACGGCCCGGCCCCTGAAGAGGGAACCGGGCCGTACGCGGGGTGTTGTGGTGGTTCCTCTCAGGCGTGGCACGGGGGCAGCCCGCCGTGGAAGGCGACCATCTCCCGGAAGGACGCCAGCACATCGATGCGCGCGCCCTCGGCGAGTCCGTCGAGCTCGGCGTAGGCGCGGTGCAAGTTCCCGACCAGCCGCTCGGAGTCGACCAGACCGGCGAACTCGCCCAGGTCCGCCTCCTCGGCCGCCCGCAGCGGGGTCAGTCCCCTGCGTACGCCGTCCTGCGCCAGCTCCTGCAGCCGGCGCAGGTACGCCTCGGTCTCGTCGAGCAGCTCGGCCCCGCCGACCGGGCCATGACCCGGTACGACCGTCCTCGCCCCGAGCGACCGCAGCCGGGCCAGGGCGCGCAGCGAGCCCGTGATCGACCCCATGAGGACGTACGGGGTGACGCCCGACCACACGACATCACCGGTGAAGAGGACGGCGCGCTCGGGCACCCAGGCCACCACGTCGCCGGGGGTGTGAGCGGGGCCCACATGGAGCAACTCGACGCGCAGGTCGCCCGCGTGCACGGTGAGCGCGTCGCCGAAGACGACCGAGGGCAGCGTCAACGGCGTCTCCCCCCACTTCACGTCCGGCCACAGTCCTCGCAGGCCGAGCCCGGCCTCCGCCGCGTCGGTGTGGCAGCTCTCGTGCGCCACGACGACGGAGCGCGGTGTGAACTGGCTGTTGCCGAAGGTGTGGTCACCGTGGAAGTGCGTGTTGACCACGTAGTCGGGACCGTCCGGTACGAGTTGCTCGACCTCCTCGCGCAGCCTCCGGGCGCGGGCCTCGGTGGCCGCCGTGTCGACCAGTACGCTGCGCTCCGCGCCGACGACCAGACCGGCGTTGTTGAGACACCATCCGCCGTCCGGCTGCACGAACGCGTACACGCCCTCGGCGACGGGACGCAGTGACGCCGGCGCCGTCATGCCGCGGCCCGGGTGCCGAGGAGCAGCCCGGTGAAGGCGCCCTGGTGGAAGACGAGCGGGTCCGGGCCGGTCTCCGAGGCGACGAGCGCCACGACCCGGGCGATGAGCAGGGTGTGGTCGCCGGCCGGGTGCTCCGCGTCCAGGACGCACTCGAAGTACGCCTCCGCGGAGGGGATCACCGCGTTGCCGGTGATCCCCTCGACCGCGTCCAGGCGCCGCATCGCCGCGGTCCCCGCCGGGCGGTCGGGACGGCAGAACTCCCGGGCCAGGTCCCGGTGGTGACGGCTCAGCAGATTGACCGCGAAGCTGTGCGTCCGGGCCACGCGGGGGCGTATCCGGCCGTCCGCCTTGACGGAGACCAGGATCAGCAGCGGGTCCAGGGACACCGACGTCAGGCTGTTCAGGGTGATCACACTCGTACTGTCGCCGCTGCCGTGCGTGAGCAGGGTGACGCCGGTGGGGAAGCGGCCCATGGCGGCGCGGAACGCGGCCGTGTCGGGTGGCCCGAGCAGGGCGGCCGCTGCTTCCTTCATCGTGTCCGTCTCCGCTCGCATCAGTAGTTGCCCAGCCCGCCGCAGACGTTGAGTGCCTGTGCGGTGATCGACGCCGCCACGTCGGAGACGAGATAGCCGACGAGGCCGGCGACCTCCTCGGGGGTGGAGTAACGGCCCAGCGGAATCTTCGCGTTGAACCTGTCCTGGATCTCCTGCTCGCCCACGCCGTAGTGGGCGGCATAGCCCTGGCGGACCCGCTGTGCCATCGGCGTCTCGACATAGCCGGGGCAGACGGCGTTCACCGTGATGCCGGTCTGCGCGAGCTCCTTGCCCACGGCCTTGGTGAAGCCGATGACTCCGTGCTTGGACGCGGAGTACGGGGCGGCCAGCTCGACGCCCTGCTTGCCTCCCGTGGAGGCGATGTTGACGATCCGGCCCCAGTCGCCGTCCCGCATCAGGCCGGTGCTCAGCACCTCCCGGGTGACGCGGAAGGTGCCGTTGAGGTTGGTGTCGATCACGCTGTCCCACAGTGCGTCCTCGAGCTCGGCCGTGACCCCGCCACCGCCGCGCCCCGCGTTGTTGACCAGCACGTCGATCCGCCCGTACCGGTCGACGGCCTCCCGTACGGCGGCCCCGATCTGGTCCACGGACGTCACGTCGCACACCGTGCCGGAGACCTCGAGTCCCTCCCCGCACAGCCGCTTCACCGTCGTACGCACATCCTCCGCGCCCCGTGCGACGCCGAACACGGCATGGCCCCGCGAGGCCAGCAGCTCGGTCACCGCCAGGCCGATCCCGCTGGTCGCTCCGGTGACGAAGGCGACCCGTCGTCCCGTGTCTGTCATGGTGCTCTCCCGTCGGTCGTCGTCCGCGTGAGGCGACGGTGGCGGCGGGTCCTTGCGCGGTTCTCGACTCGGCCTTGAACGGCCGCCGTTCGAGCCGCCTTTGCGGGCAGGTGCTTCAGGGCGCGGGAGCGCCACTTGAGGCGTTCTGTAGAGGCGCTCCCCATCGTCTGTAGAGCCGCTCCCCACCGTCTGTAGGAGCCCTCCCTACCGTGCCCGCATGCTGATCACGCCACCCGAGAGCTCCCGCGCCGGCGGACCCCTGAGCGGTCTGCGCGTCGTCGAACTGGCCGGGATCGGCCCCGCCCCCTACGCCTGCATGCTCCTCGCCGACCTGGGCGCCGACGTCGTACGCATCGACCGGCCCGGCGGCGAGCGGCCCTTCGGCAGCTGGCATCGGGTGCTGGACCGGGGGCGGCGCTCGATGGCGCTGGACCTCAAGCACCCCGACGGCGTCGAAACGGTACTGCGCCTCGTGGCCCGCAGCGATGTGCTCGTCGAGGGCTTCCGGCCGGGCGTCACCGAGCGGCTCGGTCTCGGACCGGAGTGCTGCGCGCGGCGCAATCCCGGGCTCGTGTACGCCCGGATGACCGGGTGGGGCCAGGACGGACCGCTCGCCCTGACCCCCGGGCACGACATCAACTACCTTGCCCTCAGCGGCGCCTTGCACGCCATCGGCCCGGCGGGCGGGCCGCCGGTGCCGCCGGTGAATCTGCTCGGCGACTTCGCAGGCGGCGGACTGTTCCTTGTCTGCGGCATCCTCGCCGCCCTCCACGAACGGCGGCGCTCCGGAGCTGGCCAGGTCGTCGACACCGCGATCACGGACGGCACGGCGTCCCTGCTCGGCATGCTCCTCGGCATGGCGGACGCGGGGGAGTGGGAGCACGACCGGGGCCGCAATCTGCTGGACGGGGGAGCCCCGTACTACGGCGTGTACGCCTGCGCCGACGGCGGGTATGTCGCGGTCGGCGCGCTGGAGGAACGCTTCTACCGTGCGCTGCTCGACGGTCTCGGCCTGGACGCCGACCGGTTGCCCGACCGCACCGACCGGGACAGCTGGCCCGCGCTGCGAAAGGCCATCGCCGCCCGGTTCGCCAGCCGCGGCCGGGACGCGTGGGCGGCGGTCTTCGACGGCACCGAGGGCTGCGTGACCCCCGTGCTGACCGTCACCGAGGCCGCCGTCCACCCGCACCACCGGGCCCGCGCCACATACCAGCACAGCAGCGAGGGCACGCAGCCCGCACCCGCGCCGCGGTTCGGCCGTACGCCCGCGGCGACGCCCCCGCCCGCGCCGCGCCCCGGCGAGCACACCCGCGACGTGCTCGCCGAGTGCGGCTGGTCCGGCCCCGACGTGGAGCGACTGCTGCGCACGGGCGCCGCCACCGACGGCCGGGCGGCCCCCAACCGGGCGGCGCCCACCCGCACTTGAGCGAGACCCGACTGCCGCGCCACACATTGCGGGCGCCGGACACCTGGCATCCGGCGACGGACTTCTCCAACGGATCTGATGGAGGCTGACTCACCCATGACCACCCACGTCTGGGACTACCTGCCGGAGTACGAGACCGAGCGGAAGGACATCCTCGACGCCGTCGAGACCGTCTTCGGCTCCGGCCGGCTGGTCCTCGGAAACAGCGTCCGGGGCTTCGAGGAGGAGTACGCCGCCTGGCACGGCGTACGGCACTGCACCGGCGTCGACAACGGGACGAACGCCCTCAAGCTCGCACTCCAGGCGCTCGGCGTCGGACCGGGCGACGAGGTGATCACCGTCTCCAACACGGCCGCGCCGACCGTCCTCGCCATCGACGCGACCGGCGCCACCCCCGTGTTCGTCGACGTCCGCGAGAGCGACTTCCTCATGGACACCGACCAGGTCGCCGACGCCATCACGCCCCGCACGAAGGCCCTGCTCCCCGTCCACCTCTACGGCCAGTGCGTCGACATGGCGCCGCTGACCCGGCTCGCCGAGCGGCACGGCCTGAAGGTCCTGGAGGACTGCGCCCAGGCTCACGGGGCGCGCCACCACGGGCAGTTGGCGGGCACGATGGGCGACGCGGCCGCGTTCTCCTTCTATCCGACCAAGGTGCTGGGCGCCTACGGCGACGGGGGAGCGGTCCTCACCGACGACGAGGACGTCGACCGCAGGATGCGCCGACTGCGCTACTACGGCATGGAGAGCACGTACTACGTCGTCGAGACCCCCGGCCACAACAGCCGGCTCGACGAGGTGCACGCCGAGATCCTGCGCCGCAAGCTGACCCGCCTCGACGCGTACATCGAGGGCAGGCGCGCGGTGGCCCGCCGTTACGAGGAGGGCCTCGCCGACCTCGCGGGACCCGGCGGCCTGATCCTGCCGGCGGCCAACTCCGGCAACGAGCACGTCTATTACGTCTACGTCGTCCGGCACCCGCGGCGCGACGCGATCATCGAGGCGCTCAGGCGCCACGACATCGAGCTCAACATCAGCTATCCCTGGCCGGTCCACACCATGACCGGCTTCCAGCACCTCGGCTGCCCGAAGGGCGCCCTGCCGGTCACCGAGCGGCTCGCGGATGAGATCTTCTCGCTGCCCATGTACCCGTCGCTGCCGCGTACGACCCAGGACCGGGTGATCAGCGCGCTCCGCGAGACGCTGACCGCCCTCTGAGGAGCCCGACGATGGAGGTCCGACGATGAAAGCACTCGTGTTGGCGGGAGGGACCGGCAGCAGGCTGCGTCCCTTCAGCCACTCCATGCCCAAACAGCTCATGCCGATCGCCAACAAGCCGGTGCTGGTCCACGTCATGGAGGATCTGCGGAGCCTCGGTGTGCGGGAGGCCGGAGTCGTGGTCGGCGACCGGGGCGGCGAGATCGCCGCCGCCCTCGGCGACGGCGCCGCGCTCGGTCTGCGCCTCACCTACATCCGGCAGGACGTGCCCCGCGGGCTCGCCGACTGCATCGCCGTCTCCCGGGACTTCCTCGGTGCGGACGACTTCGTGATGTACCTGGGCGACAACGTGCTGACCGAGGGCGTCAAGGACATCGCCGACGAGTTCCGCGCCCACCGCCCCGCCGCCCAGCTGGTCGTGCACCCCGTGCCCGACCCCCGGGACTTCGGCGTGGCGGAGACGGACGCCACCGGCCGGGTGCTGCGGCTGGTGGAGAAGCCGCGCCACCCGCGCAGCGACCGGGCCGTGATCGGCGTGTACTTCTTCACCCCCGCCATCCACGAAGCGGTCGCCGCCATCGAGCCCAGCGCACGCGGCGAACTCGAGGTCACCGACGCCATCCAGTGGCTGGTCGCACGCGGCCACGACGTGCGCGCCCGGCTCTACCGGGGGTTCTGGAAGGACACCGGCAAGGTCGAGGACGTACTGCACTGCAACCGCAGGCTGCTCGACCGGCTGAAGCCGTCCGTCGTCGGCGAGGTCGACGGCACCAGCGAACTGCTGGGCGCCGTCGTCGTGGAGGAGGGTGCCCGGATCGTCCGCTCGCGGATCACAGGACCCGCCGTCATCGGCGCCGGCAGCACGGTGGAGGACAGCCACATCGGTCCGTACACCGCGATCGGGCGGGACTGCGTGCTCGGCGCGGCGGGCGTCGAGGACTCGATCATCCTGGACGGCGCCCGGGTGCACCGCGTCAGCGGGGTGCACGGCTCGGTCGTCGGCCGGGACGCCACTGTGTCCGCCGAAGCCCACACCGGCGGCAGCCGGCTCGTGGTCGGGGACCACTCCAGCGTGGTGGTCGCCGCATGAGGGTCTTCGTGACGGGAGGCGCCGGCTTCATCGGGTCCCACTACGTCCGCACGCTCCTCGACAGCCGCCACCCGGGCTTCGAACAGGCGCGGGTGACCGTCCTCGACAAGCTGACCTACGCCGGCAACCGGGCCAACCTGCCCCCCGACGGCCCACGGCTCACCTTCGTCGAGGGCGACGTCTGCGACCGTACGCTCCTGTTCGACCTGCTCCCCGGCCACGACGTCGTGGTGCACTTCGCCGCCGAGTCGCACGTCGACCGGTCGCTGGTCAACGCCTCGGCGTTCATGCACACCAACGTCGCCGGCACCCAGACCCTGCTGGACGCCTGTGTCGCCGCCGGTGTCCAGCGCGTCGTGCACATCTCCACCGACGAGGTGTACGGATCGATCGATGAGGGCTCCTGGACCGAGGAGTCGCCCCTGCTGCCCAACTCCCCGTACGCCGCCTCCAAGGCCGCCAGCGACCTCGTCGCCCGCTCGTACTGGCGCAGCCACGGACTGGACCTGTCCATCACCCGCTGCTCCAACAACTACGGGCCGTACCAGCACACCGAGAAGCTGATCCCCCTGTTCGTCACCAACCTCCTGGACGGGCAGCCGGTCGGCCTGTACGGGGACGGCAGCAACGTACGCGAATGGCTGCACGTCGACGACCACTGCCGGGCCGTCCAGCTCGTCCTCACCCGCGGCCGGCCCGGCGAGGTCTACAACGTCGGCCGCGGCAACGAGCGCACCAACCGGCAGATGGCCGACCTGCTCGTCGGCCTGTGCGGCGCCGTCCCCGGCCTGGTCCGCCCGGTTCCCGACCGCAAGGGCCACGACCTGCGCTACTCGCTCGACGACCGCAAGATCCGCGACGAGCTGGGCTTCGAGCCCGCGGTGCCGTTCGAGCAGGGCCTCGCCGACGTCGTGACCTGGTACCGCGACAACCCCGACTGGTGGCGGCCTCTCAGGGACACCGCGCATCGACTGCCGCTCCAGAACTTCCCGAGCCCGTCACCCGACGGTGACCCGACCACAGCCGCCGTGTGACGCATCGGCGGCACGAGCAAGGAGGGGCGATGGCCGAAGAGAGCCTGCAGCTCTACGACACGACCCTGCGCGACGGCAGCCAGCGGGAGGGCATGGCCCTGACGGTCGACGAGAAACTGGCCGTCGCCCGGCACCTGGACGCCCTCGGTGTGGGCTTCATCGAGGGCGGCTGGCCCGGCGCCGTACCGCGGGACACCGAGTTCTTCCGCCGGGCCCGTACCGAACTCCGGCTCCGGCACGCCCAGTTGACGGCGTTCGGCGCCACCCGCAAGGCCGGCGCGGTGGTCTCCGCCGACCCGCAGGTGCGGGCCCTGCTGGCCGCCGGTACGCCCGTCATCACCCTGGTGGCCAAGAGCCACACCGGACATGTCGAGCGCGCGCTGCGCACCACCCTCGCCGAGAATCTGGCGATGATCGGCAGCACCGTACGGCATCTGGTGCACGCCGGACGGCGGGTCTTCCTCGACGCGGAGCACTACTTCGACGGCCACCGCCTCAACCGCGAGTACGCCCTCGCCGTGGTCCGCACCGCCGCCGAGGCCGGTGCCGAAGCCGTCGTCCTGTGCGACACCAACGGCGGTGCCCTGCCGGACCAGGTGCGGCAGACCGTGGCCGACACGATCGCCGCGACCGGCGTCCCGGTCGGCATCCACTGCCACGACGACACCGGCTGCGCTGTCGCCAACACCATGGCCGCCGTGGACGCCGGAGCCACCCACGTCCAGGGCACGGCCCACGGCTACGGCGAACGCTGCGGCAACGCCGACCTGTTCACCCTCATCGGCAACCTCGCCCTCAAGCAGCACCGGCACGTCGTGGAGCCCGCACAGCTCGCCCGGCTGACCGCCACCGCACGCGCCATCACCGAACTCACCGGCATCCCACCCCGGACCGCGGCCCCCTACGCCGGCGCCTCCGCCTTCACCCACAAGGCGGGCCTGCACGCCTCCGCCCTGCGCGTGGACCCCGGCCTGTACCAGCACGTCGACCCGGACCGTGTCGGCAACACCATGCGCGCCCTCGTCTCCGACATGGGCGGCCGTTCCTCCGTCGAACTCAAGGCGCGGGAACTCGGCTACGAGGTCACCGCAGGGTCCGCCGAGGTGGCCCGCGCCGCCGCCCGCATCAAGGACCTGGAGAGCGACGGCTACAGCTTCGAGTCCGCGGATGCCTCCTTCGAGCTGCTGCTCCGCGAGGAGCTGGCGGGCCGAGTCCCCGAGCCGCCGTTCCAGGTCGACTCCTGGGAGGTCGCCGTCGCGGGCCGGCCCGGGGAGGTCCGTACCGAAGCCTCCGTCAGCCTGCGGGTCGACGGCGTCCCGCTCACCGCGACCGGCCACGGCAACGGACCCGTCAACGCCCTGGACCGGGCCCTGCACCAGGCACTCGACCCGTACTTCCCGCAGCTCGCCCGGCTGGAGCTGGTCGACTACCGGGTCCGCGTCCTCACCGGCGAGACCGGCAGCGGCGCCGCCACCCGCGTCCTCGTCTCCTACCGCGACGGCGAACGCCGCTGGGGCACCGTCGGCGTCGACCAGAACACGGTCACGGCCAGTTGGCACGCCCTGCTCGACGCGGTCCGCTACGCCCTCCTCGACGAGGTGTGCGCCGGCCGCCCCGCCGAGTCCCCCGCACCGTCCCTCGCCCCGGCCTGAACAGGCCGGACGACCGCCGACCGGAGCAGTCATGCGCGTGCAAGACATCCACATCCGCGGGACCGGGGTACGGCTCCCCGGCTCGGTGACCGTCGCCGACGCCGTCGCGTCCGGGGCCTGTTCGCCCCGGGTCGCCGCGGCGACCAGCATGGAGTCGGTGGCCTACTCGCCCGACGAGTCGGCCGCCGAGATGGCCGCCGCCGCGGCCCGTACCGCACTGCGCCGGGCCGGCTCCGCGCCCGAGGACGTCGACCTTCTCCTGCATGCCGACACCTACCACCAGGGCCAGGACCTGTGGCCCGTCGCCTCCTACGTCCAGCGCGAGGCACTGGGCAACACCTGCCCCGCCCTCGAGATCCGCCAGATGTCCAACGGCGGCCTCGCCGCCCTCGACCTCGCCACCGCCTACCTCACCGCGGGCCACGGCAGCTGCGACGCCCTGCTGACCACCGGCGACCGGTTCTGCGAGCCCGGAATCGACCGGTGGAACACCGACCCCGGCACGCCCTACGCCGACGGTGCGAGCGCCCTCGTGCTCTCCCGCCGCGGCGGCTTCGCCCGGCTGTGCTCCCTGGCCGTGCTCGCCGACCCCGAGCTCGAACCGCTGCACCGCGGCGACGAACCGTTCACCAAGGCCCCGCTCAGCCACCGCGTGCCCGTGGACTTCGAGGCAGCCAAACGCTCCTTCGTCGGCCGCGTCGGCATGTCGTACGCCATCACACGCGCCCACACCGGACAGCAGACCGTCATCAAGCAGGCCCTCGCCGACGCCGCTATGGAACTCGCCGACGCCGACTGGGTGCTCCTGCCCCACTTCGGCCGCCGCCGCCTCGACGCCATCTACTACCGGCCCTTCGGCATCGACCCGTCCCGCACCACCTGGGAGTGGAGCCGCACCGTCGGGCACCTGGGCGCGGGCGATCAGTTCGCGAGCCTGGACCACCTCGTCACCTCCGGCCGCGCCCGGCCCGGCGACCGCTGCGTGATGGTCAGCGTCGGGGCCGGCTACAGCTGGGGCTGCGCCGTACTGGAGTTCACCGAACCACCCGGCCTACACATCGACTGAACCTGGTCCACTCCGGCTCGAGTCCTCTTCGAGCCCCTCTCTGTCACTCTGAACCGGCCGCTGAACCGGCCGAAACCGAAGGGAAGGTACGCCGTGGCGACCGCTGCCCCCGACACGCCGGCGACCCATGTCACGGAACACTCCGTCACGGTCGCCGCGCCGCCGGACACCGTCTACGACCTGATCGCGGACGTCTCCGCCTGGCCCCAGGTCTTCGGCCCGACCGTCCACGTCGAGGTCCTCGAAGAGGCCCCCGAGGACGGCGGCGAACAGCTCCTGCGCATCTGGGCCATCGCCCACGAACAGGTGCGCACCTGGACCTCCCGCCGCGTCCTCGACCCGGCGGCCCGCACCATCACCTTCCGCCAGGTCGTCTCCGCCGCACCCGTCGCCGCCATGGGCGGTGCCTGGCACATGCGGCCCACCGACGACGGCTCGACCCGGGTCGTACTGCTGCACGACTTCCGCGCCGTCGACGACGACCCCGCCGCCGAGGAACTGATCGAAGGCGCAGTCGACCGCAACAGCCGCGCCGAACTCGCCGCCCTCAAGACAGCCGCCGAACAGGGCGCCGCGCGCGACGAACTCCACTTCACCTTCGCCGACTCCGAGACCATCACCGGTGCGGCCGGCGACGTGTACGCCTTCCTCGACCGCGCCGACCTGTGGCCCGAACGCCTCCCGCACGTGGCCCGCCTCGACCTCACCGAGGACGAACCGGGCATCCAGCACCTGGACATGGACACCCGCAGCCCGGACGGCTCGGTGCACAACACCACCTCCGTACGGGTCTGCTTCGAGGACCGCCACATGATCGTCTACAAGCAGCTGAGGGTGCCCGTCGCGATGAGCGGCCACACCGGCCGGTGGGTGATCGAGTCGCTCGGCGACGGCACGGTGCGGGCCACCTCCTGGCACTCCGTCACCCTCGACCCGGACGGCGTCCACAGCGCCCTCGGGCCGCAGGCCACGCTCGCCGAGGCCCGGCAGCTGGTCCGTACGGCCCTCGGCACCAACAGCGCGACCACCCTGCGCCACGCCAAGCGGTTCGCGGAGGACTTAAGTGCCGGAGCGTGATCCGACCAGGCCGGTCACCGTCATCAACCGGTTCGAGGTCGAGGGCGACACCGCCGAGTTCGAGCGGGAGTTCCGTGAGCACTCGCAGTTCCTGCGGCGCCGCCCGGGCTTCGACTTCCTGGTGACGGTCCGGCTCGTCGACCGGCCGACGGCGTATGTCCACCTCTCCCACTGGCGCCGGCTCAGCGGTTTCCTGGACACGGTGCACGACGACACGTTCGTCGCCCACGTCCAAGGGCTGGCCCCCCTGGTGGAGACCAGCGCCGACCAGGCCCTGAGCATCGGCCGGGTGCTACGGGAGAACGCGGCCGTCGACGACACCGACGTAGTCCTCATCTCCGCCCAAGTGCGCGGCGACGACCGGGAGTTCGAGAAGCGGTACGCCGAACTGGGCCACGTCTGCGCCCGCCTGGGCGGCTTCGGCGGCAGCGACCTGCTCCGCTCCACCCTGCGCCCGCTGTCCTACACCGGCGTCCAGTGGTGGCGCGACAGCACGCACTGCGGCGACGCACTTGAGTCCGCCTCTTGGCGGACCGCCCTCTCCGACCTGTCCGCGGTGGCGGACGTCACGGTGGAGCGGGCGAGGCACATCGCGTATGAACGGGGAACGGCGTAGGCGGTGCCGCGCCCCGAAAGGGGCGCGACCAGCTACAACGAACCCGCAGCCAAAACCCGACCCGCATTCCGGCCGAACCCAGCGGAGCCTCAAGGGCCCGGGCGCACCCTGCCCCCATGGCAGAACAGACAGGCATAACCGTGCTGCGCGGCCGGCCGACCGCGGCGGAACTCGCCGCCGTCACCGCCGTGTTGCTGGCCTTGCGCAACACGGCGGCGCAGGCCCGACAGGCGCCCGCACCGACCGCGTACGCCGAGTGGAGCGTCAAGCGCGGCCGGGCCGCAACGGCCTGGTCCGCCCGACACCGGAGGGGGCCGCAGTGACCGGGTACCGGAGCTTCATGGACGTGTTCCACGCCAGGGCTGCCGAGGCGCCCGGCAAGGACGCCCTCGTGCTCCTCGCGGAACACGGCGGGCAGCTGCATCCCGAGCGCCTCACCTACGGCGATCTCGCCGGACGGGTCCGGGCGCTCGCCGCCCGGCTGCGCGCGCACGCCGCCCCCGGCGACCGCGTACTGATCCTGCACTCCTCCCGCCGGCTGTTCGCCACCGCGTTCCTGGCCTGCCTGCACGCCCGGCTCGTCGCCGTCCCCGCTGCACCGCCCGGCGGGCGCGGCCATCACGACGAGCGCATCGCCGGCATCATCCGGGATGCGGCGGCCGGCTGCGTACTCACCGAGACCGCGCACGCCGCCGATGTGTCCCAGCTCCTGGCCCGCACCGGATTCGGGCAGGTGACCTGCCTGTTGACGGACACCGGCGTGCAGCCGCCGGATGACCAACCGGCCACGGCCCTCAGCCCCGGTCCCGCACCCGACGAGATCGCCTACCTCCAGTACACCTCCGGCTCCACCCGCGAACCGCGCGGAGTGATGGTCACGCACGGCAACCTCGCGGCCACCATGGAGGCCATCCGCGGGGCACTCGGCACCGGCCCCGCGTCCCGCTTCGGCGGCTGGCTGCCCCTTCACCACGACATGGGACTCGTCGGCCAGTTGCTGCACCCCCTGTGGCTGGGCGTGCCGACCGTGATGCTCACCCCACGGACCTTCGTCAGGAAGCCCTTCCACTGGCTCGACACCGTCTCCCGGTACGGCCTGACGGTCAGCGGCGCCCCCGACTTCGCGTACGAGATGTGCCTGCGCCGGATCGGCGACCCCAAGATCGCCGCGCTCGACCTGTCCCGCTGGCGCACCGCCGTCAACGGCGGCGAACCGGTGAACCCCGCCACGCTGACCGCTTTCGCCGAACGGTTCGCCCCGGCAGGGCTGCGCCCCGACGCGCTCACCCCCGCCTACGGGCTCGCCGAGGCGACCCTGCTGGTCTCCGCCGGAGGACCGGCGTCCTCGGCCGCGCAGTCCACCGCGCCCTGCGGAGCGCCCGCCTCGGCGGAGGTGCGGATCGTCGACCCGGGCACCGGAACGGAACTCCCCGACGGCCGCACCGGCGAGATCTGGGTACGCGGCGACAGCGTCGCCCACGGCTACTGGGGCCGCCCTCTGGAGACGGCGGAGGCCTTCGACGTCCGGCTCGGCGGCCGGGGAGGCTACCTGCGCACCGGCGACCTGGGCCTGCTGGCCGAAGGTCAGCTCCATGTCACCGGACGGATCAAGGACGTCATCGTGGTCGCCGGCCGCAACCTGTACCCACAGGACGTGGAGCGCACCGTCCAGCAGGTCAGTGCGGTGTTCGGCCCGGCCACCGTGTTCGCGGTCCCCGGCGCGCGCGAACGCGTCGTCGTCGTCCAGGAACTGCGCGCCCGCAGCCACTACGACATCGACCTGGCGTCGCTCGCGGCCACCGTGGAGGCCCGCATCGGCGAGGAGCACGAGGTGCGGACCGGGGGCCTGCTCTTCGTCCGGCCCGGCACCGTACGCCGCACCACCAGCGGCAAGGTCGAACGGTCCGCCATGCGCGGCATGTTCCTGCGGGGCGAGCTGAGCCCACTGCACCAGCGCGTCGACCGTGAGGTCGAGCAGCTCCTCACGGCAGGGGCCCGCTCATGACGGCCGCCGCGCGCGGCGCCGGGGACCGCGTCGACGCGCTCGAGCGGTCCTTCGGTCCGCTCGACGACCCCGAAAACCCGCTCGGCGGCGCCGCGTTCGTCGCCGCCGACACGGCGGGCACCCTGCCGTCAGCCGCCGAGACCCTGCTCGACACGTACGGCCTGAACGAGGAGTTCGTCCCCGCGGCCCTCGGCGGCAGGCTGCGACGTATGGACGAACTCGGCCGCATCCTGCGGCCCGTGTTCCGCCGCGACGCCTCCCTCGGCTTCGGCTACGGACTCAACTGCTTCTTCGCCGCGGCCCCCCTCTGGACCGCCGGGAGCGAGGACCAGCGCCGCCTGGCCGCCCGGCTGCTCCTCGGCGGCGAGCGCATCGCCGTGGCCCGGCACAGCGTGGCCCACGGCAACGACTTCGTGCGGGACGAGCTCACCGCCCGCCCGGCGCCCGGCGGCGGCCTGCTGGTCAGCGGCAGCAAGAGCGGCATCGCCAACGCCTCGCGCGCCCGCGGCCTGGTCGTCTTCGCCCGCACCGGCACCCCGGGCCAGGCCCGCAGCCACACCGTGCTGCTCCTCGACCGCGCCGAACTGCCCCCCGGCCACGTCCTGGACCTCGGCCGCCGCCCCACCTCCGGCATGCGCGGCACCGAGTTCGGGACCCTGCGCCTCGACGACTGCCCGGTGCCGGACTCCGCCGTGGTCGGCGCCCGCGGGGACGGCTACGCACTGTCGCTGCGTTCCTCCCTCGCCATCCGGGGACTGATCCCGTCGATCGTCCTGGCGGGCGCCGACACGGCCCTGCGTACGGTCGCCGCGTTCGCCGTACGCCCCCGCACCGACGGCCGTTCCTCCCTCGACGTCCAGCACGTACGGGACGTACTGACCGGGTCCTTCCTCGACCTGCTGCTCATGGACTGCCTCGCGCTGGTCGCGACCCGGTCCCTGCACCTGCTGCCCGGGCAGATGAGCGTGTACGCGGCGGTCGCCGCCTATCTGGCGCCCAAGCTGGCCGCCGAGTCCATGGACGAGATGTCCGCCGTCCTCGGCGAGGCGACCTTCGCCGAGGAAGGCGCGTACGGCATGTTCCAGAAGCAGTCGAGGGACCTGCCGGTCACCTCGCTGGGCCACGCCGGGAGCGCGGGCCGGCAGGTGAGCATCCTGCCGCAGCTGCCGTTCTTCGCCCAGCACGCCTGGTTCGCCGACCCCGCGGCACCGGCCGCCCTGTTCCGGCTGCACGAGGACCTGCCGCCGCTGGACCTGACCCGGCCCGCGCTGCTCGGGGACGCCGACCCCCTGGCCGCCACCCTGGTGGACAGCACCGACCTGTTCGAGGCCGGGACCCTGCCGCGCCGAGGCCAGGACGCGGCCACGCTCCGCTTCCTCACCCGCGCGTTCGCCATCGAACTCGACAATCTGCGCAAGGCTTTCGCCGACGTTCCGCAGGACGACCGGCGTGCCCTGGCGAGCCCGCACAGCCTCGGTCTCGCCGACCGCTACACGCTGGTGCTGGCGGCCGCCGCCTGTCTCGGCGTGTGGCGCGAGCAGCACGCGGCCGACGGCACGAACGCCGCGGGGGACCCGTTCCTCGCCGAGACCGCCTGGCCGTCCGCGACCCTGTACCGGCTGTGCCGACGCCTCGGTCTGGCCCTGCCCGACCGTCCTGCCGCCGCCGAACAGCGCGTGCTCGCCGAGGTCCTGGCCCGGCTGCACGGCCGCCGCAGCTACGACCTGTACGGCTCACCGCTCGCCTGACCGCCCCCTCTCCCACCCGATCCCGACCCGTCCCCGCCTTCTCCCCCCGAAGGAGCACACACGATGGCCGCTCAGGAACCCGCTTCGCACACCGGGGTGCACCGTGAATGGCTGCTCGAGAGGCTCGCCCACTACCTCGGCCGGCCGCTGGAGGACTCGGTGCCGATGGCCGAGTGCGGACTGGACTCGGTGGCGGCGCTGAGCCTCTACGGCGACATCGAGGAGGAGTTCGGGCCGATCGTCGAGCTGGACGACATCAGGGCGTACCCGACGGTGCGGGACCTCGCCCGCCATATGGCCGCGCGCGACAGCCGGTTCGCCGAACGCCGGGTGCGGCCGGCCTTCGTCTTCACCGGGCTCGGCTGCCAGTACCGCGGCATGACGGCCGCCCTGTACGCGGACTCCTCCGCCTACCGCGGCCACCTCGACGAGATGGCCGACGCCCTGAAGCCGTACCTGGAAGTCTCCGTCGTCGACCTGATCCTCGGCGGGGACCCGCGGATCGACGACACGGCCTACGCCCAGCCCGCCCTCTTCGCCGTCGGATACGCCCTCGCCCGGACACTTCAGACCGCGGGTGTCGTCCCGGCGACCGTCCTGGGCCATGGCATCGGTGAGTTCGCGGCAGCCGCCGTCGCGGGCGCGCTCGGGCCGGCCGACGCGGCGAAGCTGATCGCCGTGCGGGGTGCCCTCATGCGGTACCTGCCGCCGGGCGGAGGCATGACCGCGGCCTGCGTCTCCCGGTCCGAGGCGGCCGAACTCATCGCGGCCGAGCCGGACTTGGGCATCGGTGCCGTCAACGCCGCCAAGGCGACCGTCCTGTCGGGGGACGTCCGCGCACTGGACCGCGTCGAGAGCCGGCTGGCCGGGGCCGGGATCAGGTACCGGCGCCTTCCGGTGTCCCACGCCTTCAACTCCCCGCTGATGGCGCCCGCGGTACCGAAGTTCGAGGCGGTCGCCCGCCGTGTCCCGGCCGGGACACCCCGGATCCCCTTCTACTCGACCGTCCAGGGCCGGCTCACCACCGAGCCCCTGTACGCCGATTACTGGACCCGGCAGCTCCTCACTCCCATCCTGTTCGCCGACGCCGCCCGCGCCCTGCTCGACCAGCAGACGCCCACGCATGTCGTCGAGATCGGGCCGCGCCCGGTGCTCACTCCGTACCTGCGGCGCATGGGCGCCCCTGTCTGCGTCCCCGTGTGCCCGCGGCCGGACAGCGACGCCGTGGACCTGGCCGGGGTGGTCTCCGCCCTGGACTCGGGCCCGCTGGCCGTCGAGCTGCTGGAGGCGTGAGTGACCGCCGCGATCGGCCGACCGCAGCCCGTCCTCGGGCCCGGCGCCGCCTGGGACCGGGTCGGACAGGAACTGGCGGACACCGGCAGCGTCCTCGTGTACGCCGCGATGCCCGGCTGGCTGCCGCGCGGCGACGCCGACTCGGTGCGCCACCTCCTCGGCCGCGACTGGGACCGCAGCGAGAGCTTCGTCCGTGCCCCGATGCGGGACCGGTTCATCGCCTCACGGCTGTTCCTGCGGCATACCGCCGCCGCGGTCCTCGGCACCACCGCCGACCAGGTCGACCTGTCGTACGAGCCCGGTGGCCGGCCCTACGTGCGCGGCTGCGACCAGATCGACGTCAGCCTCAGCCACACCGAGCGCCTGATGGTCGTGGCGGTGACGCGGCGCGGCCGGATCGGCGTCGACGTGGAGCGCGCCGACCGCCGGCTCGTCGGCACGGGTTCGGAGGCCATGGCGTGCACCCCGTACGAGCGGGACCTGCTCGACGCGGGCGGCGCCGAGGCCCGCAACGGCACCCTGGTACGGCTGTGGACGCTGAAGGAGGCGTACACCAAGGCCCTCGGGCAGGGGCTGCGCTTCCGGTTCACCGAGTTCGGCTTCGAGCTGGGCGAGCGGGGGGCGCGGCTGGTGCGGCCCGACGGTACGCCGGCCGGCGGCACCGAGTGGACGTTCGCGACCTTTCACGTGGGGGAGCGGTACGTGGTCAGCGCCGCGGTCCATGACGCGGGCTTCGGCGAGCTGGCCGACCTGTCCGTGGCGACCATGCTGGACGAGGGACTGCTCGACACCCTGCTCGGGGCGCCGGGCCCGCGTCAGGAGATCCAGCCGGACTCCTGGGCGATGCGGATCGCGTCGATGCGGTTGCGGGCGCCCAGCTTGGTGACGATCGCGGTGAGGTAGTTGCGGACCGTCCCCTTGGACAGGAACAGGCAGCCGGCGATCTCCGCGGCGTCGGCGCCCTGCGCGGCCAGGCGCAAGACCTCCAGTTCCCGTGGTGAGAGCGGGTTCTCCGGCGAGTCCCAGGCGGTGAGGGCCAGTTGCGGGTCGACGACCCGGCGCCCCACCGCCACCGCCCGTACCGCTGCGGCCAGTTCGTGCGACGGCGAGTCCTTCAGCAGGAACCCGGTGACATGAGCGGTCAGCGCCCGCCGCAGCGTGCCAGGACGGCCCAGGCTGGTGAGGATGAGGGTGCGGCAGGAAGGAAGGTGCTCACGCAGGTCGGCTGCCGCCGTGAGACCGTCCGTGCCCGGCAGGTCGATGTCGATGACGGCGACGTCCGGCTTCGTCTCCAGTGCCGTCTTCACGATGGTGTCCCCCCGGTCGATGGCGGCGACGACCTCCAGGTCCGGCTCCAGCTCGAGCAGGGCCACCAACGCGCCACGGATCATATGCATGTCCTCGGCCAGCAGTATCCTCACGCCCACAGCACTGCATCTCCCCCGTGCGCCTTGCGGCTGATCATGGTCAGGCGGCGGCCCTCTCGGTCGTGCGCGGGCCCCGCGGCGACTCCTCGTCCGTGGTCGGCGGACGGAGTGGCACGCATGCCTCCAGATGGAAGCGCCCGTCCTCCCCCAGACCGGCCGTGAGCTCGCCGCCGATCTTCGCGAACCGCTCGCGCAGATTGTTCAGGCCGCTGCTCGTCGGCCCGGACATCGAGGGCGCCTTCCCCTGAAGCGCCCCATCGTTGACAAGACTGAGAAGTACCGTTTCTGCGTCAACGGTGGCCGAGATGCTGCACCTTTGAACCCTACTGTGTCTCAGGATGTTGGTCACTCCCTCACGCAGAGCGGTGGCGAGCGCCGTGTCCACGACCGGGTGCAGCCGGCCGCAGTCGATACCCACATCGGCGCGCACATCGGCGGCGGCCAGGATCGCCGCCGCAGACTCGGCCTCGTCCCGCAGCGACATGTTCCGGTAGCCGCTGGACACCAGGCGTACGTCGGAGAGGGCCTGCCGCGCCACCCGCAGCAGTTCGCTCGTCTCCGCCCGCGCCTGGTCGGGGCGGGCCGAGACCAGCCGGTGCACCAGCTCGCCCTTGAGGGCGATGGCGGACAGGCTGTACCCGAGCAGGTCGTGCAGGTCACGGGCGAACCGGAGTCTTTCCTGGGCGACCGCCATCGTGGCCAACTCCTCACGGGCGGCATGCACTTCGTGCACGAGGTCGGTGAGACGGCTGAGCCCGTAGATGACCACCCCGCAGAGCATCCCGGCGATCAGGAAGTAGGCGGACTGGGCGGGCGACTCGCCCAGCACCGCCGCGTAGACCGGAATCGTGAGGACCACGCCGCCGAACAGCGGCCAGGCGACCCGGGGACTGAACGTGAGCAGCACGGAGGCCGCCAGCGGACCCTCCATGCTGCCCCACGAGAGTCCGAACCAGAACAGCGGTACGTACGTCAGCACCGTCTGGAAGGCCAGCACGCCGACCTTCCTGCGCATGGGCCAGGAACGCGCCGCCGGGGCCGAGACCACGAACTGGACGCCGAAGACGACCAGGACGAGGGCGACGCAGACGGTCAGCCGCAGTGCGGTCGCGTCGCCGAAGCGCAGCACGTTCAGGACGGTCACCGTCGCGTAGCAGAGCAGCGCGAGGACCGTGATGCCCCGCGCGAGGCGGGGGGCCGGCAGGTCGGTCAGGGGCCGCAAGGCGGCCGCGCCCGGGGGGACTTGGCCGGATCCCTTACGGTGCTGGTCAGTTGGTGCGGATAAAGAAACGGCTTCGCTGCCCCCCGGGATATCAGGACCTGCATTCCCGTCATGCGGTTCCGACATCGCAGCCTCCTCAGCAGGACTGTGCGCGCGCCATGCTAAGGGATCAGACGAAGAGAGGCACGGGATTCAAGTCCTCGTAAGGCGTGGGCTGTTCGCACCAGCCCATGCGTACGGGCACGTCAAAGAGCCGACCGGGACCGAACCGCGCCCAGAAGTGACGCAGGCCCGGCACCACTACTTTGACCACCGGGAGTTCCACGTCGGGTCGCGTCTGATTGAGCACCAGTAATTCCATGCCGTGATCTCGGACCATCGATTCCGCAGCTGCGACATCGGCCCGCAGATCGTTCTGCGGAACGTAACGGTAATCGCCGGGCCGACGCGCGGATTCGGCCGGATCCGGCAGGAGGTATGGCTGATTCCGGACGGTCGCCGTACTCCACCAGTTCCGCAACTCACGGGGAATGTCCAGCATTTGACTAACTGACTCTTCCGCCTGAGCCGGCGGCAGCAGTTGGCACATCTCCGTGACCGCCCGTTGCAGTGCCAGCCGGGGATCGAAATGCGCCCCGAAACCGAACGACAGCTTCTCCTGCGGGCTTTCCGCGCACCGCGAGACGGCGGCCATCACCGGAATGCCGAAATCCGCGGTGAGGTCGAGCACCCACAGAGACCGGCCCGCCTTCCCGTAGGCGGTTCGGGCCCGGGCGAGCCATGGCTCGTCGAACGCGTCGAGGTCCACCGCCGGACGGCGCAGCCTGTTGTACCACCACAGGGCCACGGCATCGCGCTCCACCAGCTCCAGGAACCCCTGGACCACGGCATCCTCCAGGCTGCTGCCCGCCGCGTTGCCGTTGGAGTCGGCCCACGGCGCGGGCTCGGTGCCGTCCGGGGCAGGGCCGAAGTACAGCATGGAGGTGGGCAACAGCCGCTGCCGGTGAGAGGTGAGCGACCACAGCGGCGTCCACTCGCGCACCGCTCCCTCGTCGAAGCGCGGCGGCACCGTGTGCACGGCCGCGTTCCGGGCGTTCCACCGCTCCCGGTCCCGGAACTGCCGCTCGGCGAAGAGCTGGACGTCATTGGGGTGTATGGCGTCCTCGCCCAACCCCGCCAGCGAGTCCCGCACCGCCGGCTCATCGCCCTGCCGGGTTCCGCAGTAGCGTTCCACCGCCTCGCACAGCGCGCCCGCCTCGGCCTGCTCGGCGGTGACCCCCTTACCCCCGCAGTGGCTGCGCAGCCCCTCCGCCGCATGGCCGCGCAGGGCCAGATTCCGGCCCGACACCCAGCGGTTGAGACCCTCCGGCGTGTCGGTGACCGGCCGCAGACCGGCCACGATGCCGGTGACCGGATCGACCAGGTGCCGGTAGCGGGACAGCACGTCGGCGGCGGACAGCGCGCGGTGATTGGCACCGCCCCCGGACGCCTTGGGCCGTGACACCGGCACCACCGGGCTGCGTCCCAGGGAGGCCACCAGCTCCGCGTCCCCGCACTCGGGGCATTGCGGGCGCCGCGCCACCGGGTGATGGCTGGTGCGCAGCGTGCGGGTGTCAAGGCGGCACACGGTGCCCTGGCCTGCGTACCGCATCCCGGCCGCCCACTTCAGCGCCTCCAGCACCGTCGTCTGCAGACCGAGCGAGCGCACGGCCGTCAGTGACGCCTCGGGGAGCGGCAGGGGGCCCGAGAGCCCCAGGGCGTTCCAGACAGGGGCCTGCGACCAGCGGTGGCCGCGCAGCCGGTGCGCGAGGCAGGACCAGCACGGCCCGTCGGGCGCCCCGAACACCGGCCCCACCCACACCTCCGGTCCCCGCGACCTGGCGAGCAGCCACGGCAGCCCTGCCGCGCGGTGCCGGGCGTCCACGGCGGCCAGTTCCGGGTCGAGGTAGTCGTCGCACACCACCATGCCGAACGCCGCCTGCTCCTCGGACTCGGCGAGCACAAGCCCCGCCGCCCGGCACTCCGCCCGCACCACCGAGCCGTCCGTGCGGCCGAGCGCCGCCACCCGTACCGGGGTGGAGCGCACGGCCGCCACGACGCCGGGGCCGCCGATGCCGGCCAGTTCCCAGTACGCCTCGGCGGCGGCGTCGGCACCCGGGTCCCGGTAGCCGACCAGATCCGCGCGGGCCAGCGCGGCGATCAGCCGGCCCGCCTGAGCCGGCGGCACCGAGTCCGTCGCGTCGGCGATCACCGCCGGAAGGGTCCGTGTGCCGTCCAACAGTGGTGCCAGCGCCTCGATCTGCCGGCCGCGCAGGGCGGTGGTGCCCTGGTCCGACAGCAGATACACGGCCTCGCCGGACACCGTCTCCACGCGCAGATGGCGTTTGAAGCCCACGGGCAGACCCGTGGGCACCGGGTCCGTCACGGTCACGAGCGCCCCGCGGGTATCGGTCCGTGGGTGAAGTCGCAGGACGACGTCACGGGTATCGGTCCGTGGGTGAAGTTGCAGGAGGAGGTCACGGGTATCGGTCCGTGGGTGAAGTTGCAGGAGGAGGTCACGGGTATCGGCCCGTGCGTGAAGTTGCAGGAGGACGTCACGGTCGCACCGACGCGGTCGAAGTCCTCCAGTACGAAGGCGTCCTGGTCGCTGAAACGATCCTCCAGATAGACCGGCTCGGTCGCGGTCAGTCCGAACTCGGCGAGAATCGACAGCGGGTCTTCGGAGTACCGCTGGGCCAGCTCGGGCTCAAGTCCCGTGCGGGCGGTGAGGAGTGCGAGGCGATGGTCCGCCCGCGGCCTGACGGCCGTGCCAGTGGTGCCGGATGCGACGGTGATTGACTCGAGCATGAGTTTCCCTCCCGTTGCGGTCGTACGAGGCTGCCCTCGACGTCCTGTTGGTCAGGATTCTGCGTCGCGCCGCTCACGGCGGCCCAGTGCCGGGCTCACCATCCGGGCATGACATTTTCACGTCCTCCTTCATGAGCGGATCACTGGGGCGCGGTGTGCCCGGGATGCCAGGCTCGGGTGAGGCTCCGCCCCGAGGTCCGGCGGCGGAGTGACGGGGAACCGAGCCAAAAAGGGGAACGTACGATGGAGATCAACGTACTGGGACCGCTCACCGCCGTCGAACACGGAGTCTCCGTGGTCCCCACCGCGGGCAAGCCGCGCCAGATCCTCGCTCTTCTCGCCCTGCAGTCCGACCGGGTCGTCACCGTACCGACGCTGATGGAGGAGATCTGGGGCGAGGACATTCCGCGCAGCGCGGCGACCACACTGCAGACGTACATTCTCCAGCTCCGCCGCAAGATCGCCGCAGCCCTCGACGGGGACCCGGTACGGGCCGCCAAGGACGTGCTCGTCACCCGGCACGGCGGCTATCTGCTTCAGGTCCAGCCGGGCCGGGTGGACGCCCAGGAGTTCGCGCGGCTGGCCTCGACCGGGCGCGACGCCCACGAGGCGGGCGACCACCGCGCCGCCTCCGAACTCCTCGGCCGGGCCCTGAAGATGTGGCGCGGGCCCGCCCTGGTCGACGTCCGGATCGGCAGCGTGCTCGAACTGGAGGTCCTCGGCCTGGAAGAGGACCGGATGGCCGCGCTGGAGCGGCGCATCGACGCCGATCTGCATCTCGGCCGGCACACCGAGACGGTGCCCGAACTGCGGGTCCTGGTCGCCAAGCACCCCATGCACGAGAACTTCTGCGCCCAGTTGATGACGGCCCTGCACCGTTCCGGCAGCTCCTGGCGCGCCCTGGAGTCGTACCAGCGGCTGCGCGCCACCCTCGTCGACGAGCTGGGCCTGGAACCGTCGCCGCGCCTGCAGCGGCTGCACCAGGCCGTCCTGTCCGCCGACCCGGAACTCGACCTCAACGTGACCGCGGGCGGCTGAACCCTCAGAAGCCCTTACGGGCCAGGAGACTTGAGGTGTCGTAAGGCCTGCCGGGGGACCTCCACCGTGCTTCGAGGAGCCGTTCCTACGTTCGGCCAATGACGATCCTCGACGAGCTCACGACCAGCCCACCGGCCCCCGACCTGCGACGGGCCACCGACGAACTGCGCCGCCTCAAGGACGAGGTGAGCCGCGGCCCCGATCCCGCGGCGACCCGGCGGCAGCACGAGAAGAACAAACTCACCGTGCACGAGCGGCTGGAACTGCTCTTCGACGAGGGCACGTTCACGGAGATCGAGCCGCTGCGCCGGCACCGGGCCACCGGCTTCGGTCTTGAGGACCGCAAGCCGCACGGCGACGGAGTCGTGACCGGCTGGGGCCGGGTACATGGCCGTACCGTCTTCGCCTACGCCCACGACTTCCGCGTGTTCGCCGGTGCGCTGGGCGAGGCCCACGCCGCCAAGGTCCACAAGGTCATGGACCTCGCCGCGTCCGCCGGCGCCCCGCTGGTGAGCCTCAACGACGGGGCGGGCGCCCGGATCCAGGAAGGCGTCACCGCCCTCGCCGGATACGGCGGGATCTTCCGCCGCAACGTCGCCTCCTCGGGTGTGATCCCGCAGATCAGCGTCATGCTCGGGCCCTGCGCCGGGGGCGCCGCCTACTCGCCGGCCCTCACCGACTTCGTCTTCATGGTGCGCGGCACCGCCCAGATGTTCATCACCGGCCCCGACGTGGTCCAGGCCGTCACCGGCGAGAAGATCACCCACGACGGGCTCGGCGGCGCCGACGTCCACGCCACCGCCTCCGGCGTGAGCCACTTCGCCCACGACGAGGAGGACGGCTGCCTGGAGGACGTACGGTTCCTGCTGTCGCTGCTGCCCGCCAACAACCGCGAGCTGCCGCCCGTCGTGCCCTGCGAGGACCCGGCGGACCGCGCCACCGGCCGGCTCGCGGACCTCGTACCGGCCGACCCCGGGCGCTCGTACGACATCCGTGAGGTCATCGAGGAGGTCGTCGACGACGGCGAGTACCTCGAAGTCCACGAGACCTGGGCCGGCAACGTGGTGTGCGCGCTGGCCCGGCTCGACGGGCACCCGGTGGGCATCGTCGCCAACCAGCCCGCCCGCCTGGCCGGGGTGCTCGACATCCACGCCTCCGAGAAGGCCGCCCGGTTCGTGTCCACCTGCGACGCCTTCAACATCCCGCTCGTCACCCTCGTCGACGTCCCCGGCTTTCTGCCCGGCGTCGACCAGGAGCACAACGGCATCATCCGGCACGGCGCCAAACTGCTCTACGCGTACTGCAACGCCACCGTGCCCCGGATCTCCCTCGTGCTGCGCAAGGCGTACGGCGGCGCCTACATCGTGATGGACTCCCGCTCCATCGGGGCCGATCTGTCCTTCGCCTGGCCCACCAACGAGATCGCGGTGATGGGCGCCGAGGGGGCCGCGAACGTCGTATTCCGCCGCGAGATCGCCGCCGCCGACGACCCGGAGGCCCTGCGCGCCCAGCGCATCAAGGAGTACAAGGCCGAGCTGATGCACCCGTACTACGCGGCCGAACGCGGTCTCGTCGACGACGTCATCGATCCCGGCGACACCCGCCGCGTCCTCATCCGGTCGCTGGCCATGCTGCGTACGAAACGGGCCGAGGTGCCCGAGCGCAAGCACGGAAATGTGCCGACGTAGTGGGGCCTTCCGGCCGTTCCACGCCCACGCGAGCCACGGTCGAGAGCCCACCCGTTCCATGACTCCACCGGACACGGGGGCACGTCACGAGCGAGCCGCCCGGCCGGTCCGGACGGCCGGGGCGGGGAGGACCTGACCCTGAACCGCACCGGCCTCCGCATCGATTGAGCAGCGCCACGGACAGCAAAAGCGCCACGGACAGCAGAGGCGCCAAGGAACGTCAGAGGCGCCAAGGACAGCGGTAGCGCCATGGACAGCAGGAGCGCCACGGAGCGCCACGGACGAAGGGATCGACAGTGACCCCCACAGTTCCATCCGGGTGGTGCGCGGTGCCGCACCGGGCCCCGTCGAAGGCCAGGTAGCCCATGCGCAGAGTCGCCATCACCGGTCTGGGCGTCGTGGCCCCGGGCGGAGTCGGTGTCAAGGAGTACTGGGATCTGCTCACCTCCGGACGCACCGCCACCCGCCGGATCACCTTCTACGACCCGTCCCCGTTCCGTTCGCAGGTCGCCGCCGAGTGCGACTTCGACCCGCGGGCCGCCGGACTCTCCCCGCAGGAGATCCGCCGGCTCGACCGGGCCGCGCAGTTCGCGGTCGTCTCCACCCGCGAGGCACTCGCGGACAGCGGGCTCGACACCTCGGCGCTCGACCCGGGACGCATCGGCACCTCCCTGGGCAGTGCGGTCGGCTGCACCACCAGTCTGGAGCGCGAGTACGTCGTCGTCAGCGACGGCGGCCGCCTCTGGAACGTCGACCACACCTACGCGGTGCCCGAGCTGTACCAGCACTTCGTGCCCAGCTCCATGGCCGCCGAGGTCGGCCGCGAGGCCGGCGCCGAAGGGCCCGCCGCCGTGGTCTCCACCGGCTGCACCTCCGGCCTCGACTCGCTCGGCCACGCGGTGGAACTCATCCGCGAGGGAACCGCCGACGTCATGATCGCGGGAGCCACCGAAGCGCCGATCTCGCCGATCACCTCGGCCTGCTTCGACGCCATCCACGCCACCACCCCGCGCAACGACACCCCCGAGAGCGCCTGCCGGCCCTTCGACCGGACGCGCAGCGGACTCGTCCTCGGCGAGGGCGCCGCGATCCTCGTACTGGAGGAACTGGAGAGCGCCCGCCGGCGCGGCGCGCACATCTACGCCGAGATCGCCGGCTTCGCCTCCCGTTGCAACGCGTTCCACATGACCGGCCTCAAGCCCGACGGCCACGAGATGGCCGCGGCCATCGACGCGGTCCTGGCCGAGGCCCGCCTCGCCCCCGACACCGTCGACTACGTCAACGCCCACGGCTCGGGCACCAAGATGAACGACCGTCACGAGACCGGCGCGTTCAAGCGCAGCCTCGGGGAGCACGCGTACCGCACCCCGGTCAGCTCCATCAAGTCGATGATCGGGCACTCCCTCGGGGCGATCGGCTCGCTGGAGATCGCCGCCTGTGCCCTCGCCATGGAGCACTCGGTTCTGCCGCCCACCGCCAACCTGCACGAGCCGGATCCCGAACTCGACCTGGACTACATCCCGTTGACGGCCCGTGAGCACACCACGGACGTGGTCCTCAGCGTGGGCAGCGGATTCGGCGGCTTCCAGAGCGCCATGGTGCTGGCCCGCCCGGAAAGGAGCGCCCCATGACCACGACCGCCGTGGTGACCGGGCTGGGCGTGGCCGCGCCCAACGGCCTGGGCACGGAGGAGTTCTGGAAGGCCACCCTGGCCGGCGAGTCCGGCCTCGGCCCGGTCACCCGCTTCGACGCCGGCGGCTATCCCTCGCGGATCGCCGGCGAGGTGCCCGGATACGTCGCCGAGGAGCACATCCCCAGCCGGCTCATGCCGCAGACGGACCACATGACGCGGCTCGCGCTGACCGCGGCCGAGTGGGCCCTGGCCGACGCGGGCCTCGACAGTGCCGGTCTCGACAGCGCTGGCCTTCCCGAGTACGGCGTCGGCGTGGTCACCTCGGCGTCCGGCGGAGCCGTCGAGTTCGGCCAGCGCGAGCTGGAGAACCTGTGGAGCAAGGGGAAGGAGTACGTCAGCGCCTACCAGTCCTTCGCCTGGTTCTACGCCGTGAACACCGGCCAGATCTCCATCCGGCACAAACTGCGTGGCCCCAGCGGCGTCCTGCTCACCGAACAGGCCGGCGGCATCGACGCCCTCGGCCAGGCCCGTCGCCACATCCGCAAGGGCGTCCCGGCTGTCGTGTCCGGCGGTGTCGACGCGGCCCTGTGCCCTTGGGGCTGGGTGCCGCAGATCGCCTCCGGCCTGATGAGCACCGTCAACGACCCCGACCGCGCCTACCTGCCGTTCTCGTCCGACGCGGCCGGCTACGTACCCGGCGAGGGCGGCGCGATCCTCGTCGTTGAGGACCCGGAGTCGGCCCACCGCAGGGGCGCCGCCCGCGTCTACGGCCACCTCGCCGGATACGCGGCGACCCTCGATCCGGCACCGGACTCCGGCCGCCCGCCCGCACTGCGCCGGGCCGTCGAGAACGCCCTGGCAGACGCCGGGATCACCCCGGCCGACGTCGACGTCGTCCTCGCCGACGCCTCCGGCGTACCGGATCTGGACCGGGCGGAGGCCGAGGCGCTGACCGCGCTCTTCGGACCGCGCGGCGTTCTCGTCACGGCGCCCAAGACGATGACGGGACGCCTGCTCGCCGGCGGCGCCGCGCTGGACGTGGCCACCGCCCTGCTCGCCCTGCGCGACGGGGTTGTCCCGCCCACCGTGAACGTGGCGGCGCCCGCGCCGGACCAGCAGCTCGACCTGGTCACCGAGGCCCGCGAGGCGGACTTGCGCACCGCGCTTGTCCTCGCCCGCGGATACGGCGGCTTCAACGCCGCGCTCGTCGTCCGCCGCGCCGACTGAACCATCCGAACGCATCCGAACGCCTCGGAAAGTCATCCGGACTCATCCGAACCGTTCGGCCCGGCCCGAATCCACCCCGCACCACCGCATCAGCGACCGCCCGACCACCCGACCGACCGAGAGGACGTCACCCACCATGACCACCACCACGACCACCACCGTCACCCTCGCCGACCTGACCCGCATGCTCCGCGAGAGCGCCGGCGAGGAGGAGGGCGTAGACCTGGACGGCGACGTCATCGACACCCCGTTCATGGAGCTCGGCTACGACTCCCTCGCCCTGTTGCAGGTCATCGGCGAGATCCAGCGCGAGTACGGCATCGAGATACCGGACGACGCCGTGGTCGACGCGGAGACCCCGGGCGCGCTCCTCGCCCTCATCAACTCCGGTGGCGCCACGGCCGCCTGAGTCCCCGACCGGCCGCCCCGCCCCACATCCCCCGCAGGCGGGGCGGCCACCCCACCTCCCGTACGTACGACCGAGCCCGCGACGGCCGGTCCCGTACGCACCACCGAGCACGCACGCACTACCCATGCGGCCCGGGGCCGCGGCCCCAGAAGGAGGGAAACATGACGCTCACGTCGCTCAGCGCGGTCGTCCGGAGGCTGATCGTGAGCCCCGGCCCCGCGCGGGAACAGCGGACGCGGTCCGTGGTGTCGGCCGCCGGAGTCTCGGCGGTCCTGCGCGCCTTCGGACGGTCTCCCGAGGCGCTGCCGGTCCGTACCGTGGTGTACCTCGGCGGGCCCGCCACCGACCCGCCTCCCGGTCCGCGGCACGAAGGGTTCACCGTCCGCACCGTGCTCACCCCGGGCCGCGCCCTGCGCCTGGCCCACCGTGAACTCCACGCCGGTACCGCCGACTTCGCCCTGGTGGCGGGCTTCGGCGAGCCGGAGCAGGACACCATCACGGTGTACGCGGTCAAGCGGGCCGCCGAGGCCGTCGCCGACTCCGACCCCATCCTGGGCGTACTGGACGTGACGGGCACCGACGAGGACGCGCCGCCGCCCCTGCGCCCACTCCGCCACGGCCACCGCGCCACCGATCCCGACCGCCACCGGCTGCTGCTCTGGTCGGGCCGCGACACGGACGACGAGACCCGGGTACGGGGCGAGTTGCTGCCCCTGCTCGACGGACTGCACAGCGAGGCGTTCCCCGCCCTGCCCACCGCGGTGCCCTGCGGAACGCGTCCCGGACCGGTGCGCGCGGCGGCCGTCAGCGTGTCCGTGCTCGCCGTCAGCTCCGTGCACAAGGCCCGGCCCGTACGAGCGGACCGTCCCCGGCCGGTGGCGCTCCTCTTCCCCGGCCAGGGCTCACAGCACCCGGGCATGGCGGCGGGCCTCTACCGTCGTGAGCCCGTGTTCACCGCGGCCGTCGACGCCGTCCTCGCGCACCTGGGCGAGGACGGCCGCCGGATCCGCGACGACTGGCTGAACCCCGGCGCGCCGCGTATCCCCGTCGACGACGTACGGCGGGCGCAACCGCTGCTGTTCGCGGTCGACTACGCGCTCGGCCGCCTCGTTCTCAGCTGGGGTGTGCGGCCCGTCGCCCTTCTCGGGCACAGCGCCGGCGAGCTCGTCGCCGCGACCCTCGCCGGCGTCGTGTCGCTGCCCGACGCGATCGCCATGGTGATGTCGCGGGTACGGGAAGCCGTGAAGATGCCGGCCGGCGGCATGCTGGCGGTCGCCGCGAGCGAGGACCAGGTGCGCCCCTACCTCGACGCGGACGTCGTCGTCGCGGCGGTCAACACCGCCCAGCAGGTCATGCTCGCGGGTGCTGCGGCGCCGCTCGCCGCCGTCGAGTCCCGGCTCAGGGCCGACGGCTTCACGGTCGTCACGGTCCCCGCCACCAGCCCGTTCCACTCCCCGGCGATGGCCCCCGCCTCGGACGCGGTGGAGGCCGACTACCGCCGCATCCCGCTGCGGGACGCGCGCCTGCCCCTGTACTCCGGCTACACCGGAGCCCTGCTGCGCCCCGAAGAGGCGCTCAGCCCGCGCTTCTGGGCCCGCCAGATCACCGACACCGTCCACTTCCGTACGGCACTGGAGGAACTCCTCGCGATCGAGGACGTCCTGCTGGTCGAGGCCGGACCCCGGCAGACCCTCACCGCGTTCGCCCGCCGCCACCGGGCCGTACGCCTCGGCGCCAGCGCCGCCGTGCCGCTGCTTCCCGCCCGCCGGGGCACGGCCGAGGCCGACCGCCAGTCGGTGCTGACCGCCGCGGCGCGGCTGTGGACCGAGGGGCACGACCTCGATGTGGAAGCGCTGTCCCGGCTGTGGACATGGAGCGACGAAACACCTGTCGCCGCCACGGTCCCGAGCGGCGCGCACCGGGAGCCGGCGCCCGCCCTGCGGTCATGAAGGCCGTGACACGGTTCCTCCGGGGCTGCTACGAATCCCTGGTCGCCGCCGGCTGGATGTGGCTGGGCCTGCCGGCAGCGCCACCGACGCCACGGCCCCCGGTCCTGCTGCCACCGCCACTCGGCCACCCCGAGCGGCTGTGCCCGGACATCCCGCTGACCACCACGGAACGGGCACTCGAACGTCAGCTCGCGGCACCGCGGTAACGTTTTGTCGTAAGGCAGAATCCTGCCCGACACGGGAGCCCCCGTACCTCCCTGGAGGATTGCCCGACCGCGGGGGCCTCTTGCTGTGTCTTCCTGGCAGTGACCTGCGTCAATTCGCGTGAAACTGTGGGTCTATGCGTTTCCTCGAGGCCGGCACCGGTCGCTACGTAGAGTCATCTCCGGTTCCCTACGACCTGACGTACGACGACGTCTTCATGGTGCCGAACCGTTCCGCGGTCGGCTCGCGGCAGGACGTCGACCTGGCGTCGCCGGGCGGCACCGGCACCACGATTCCGCTGGTGGTCGCCAATATGACGGCGATCGCGGGCCGCCGGATGGCCGAGACCGTCGCCCGCCGCGGCGGTCTCGTCGTCATTCCGCAGGACATCCCGATCGACGTCGTCACCGAGGTCATCTCCTGGGTCAAGGGCCGCCATCTGGTGCTCGACACCCCGATCGTCCTCGCACCCCACCAGACCGTCGCCGACGCGCTGGCGCTGCTGCCCAAGCGGGCGCACAACGCGGGCGTCGTCGTGGACGAGGACGGCAAGCCCGTCGGCGTGGTCACCGACGCCGACCTGCGTGGCGTCGACCGCTTCACACAGCTGGCCGAGGTCATGTCCCGGGACCTGCTGCTGCTCGACGCGGACATCGAGCCGCGCGAGGCCTTCAACACGCTTGACACCGCCAACCGCCGTTACGCGCCCGCCGTCCACCCGGACGGCCGACTCGCCGGAATCCTCACCCGCAAGGGCGCCCTGCGCGCGACCCTGTACACACCGGCCACCGACGCGAACGGCAGTCTGCGCATCGCCGCCGCCCTCGGCATCAACGGCGACGTGGCGGGCAAGGCCAAGCAGCTGCTCGACGCGGGCGTGGACACCCTCGTCATCGACACGGCGCACGGCCACCAGGAGTCGATGGTCACCGCGATCAAGGTCGTACGCGCCCTCGACCCGCAGGTCCCGATCGTCGCGGGCAACGTCGTCGCGGCGGCCGGTGTGCGGGACCTGATCGAGGCGGGCGCGGACATCGTCAAGGTGGGCGTGGGCCCCGGCGCCATGTGCACCACGCGCATGATGACCGGCGTCGGCCGGCCGCAGTTCTCGGCCGTCCTGGAGTGCGCCGCCGAGGCGAAGAAGTACGGCAAGCATGTGTGGGCCGACGGCGGCGTCCGGCACCCCCGCGACGTGGCGATGGCGCTCGCGGCCGGTGCGTCGAACGTGATGATCGGCTCCTGGTTCGCCGGTACATACGAGTCGCCGGGCGACCTGCACCAGGACGCCGACAGCCGCCTGTACAAGGAGTCGTACGGCATGGCCTCGGCGCGCGCCGTCCGCAACCGCACCAGCGAGGAGTCGGCCTACGACCGGGCTCGAAAGGGCCTGTTCGAGGAGGGCATCTCCACCTCCCGCATGTACCTCGACCCGGACCGCCCGGGCGTCGAGGACCTCATCGACGCGATCATCGCGGGCGTCCGCTCCTCCTGCACCTACGCCGGCGCGAACTCCCTGGCGGAGTTCGCCGAGAAGGCGGTCGTCGGCATTCAGAGTGCCGCCGGCTACGCGGAGGGCATGCCACTGCACGCCAGCTGGAACTGACGCGGAGTGCTCAACGAACTCGACGAACGCATCGTGCATGCCCTCGCCGAAGACGCTCGCCGCTCCTACGCCGATATCGGGCAGGAGGTCGGCCTGTCCGCGCCCGCGGTGAAGCGGCGCGTGGACCGGTTGCGGGCCACCGGAGCCATCACCGGTTTCACGGTTCGGGTGGACCCTGCCGCGCTCGGCTGGGAGACCGAGGGGTTCGTGGAGATCTACTGCCGCAGCAACACGTCTCCCGAGACCATTCGGCTCGGTCTCGAGCGCTATCAGGAGGTTGTGGCCGCGTCCACCGTCACCGGTGAGGCGGACGCGGTTGTTCAGGTCTTCGCCTCTGATATGCGGCACTTTGAGCGGGTGCTGGAGCGGATCGCTGGGGAGCCGTTTGTGGAGCGGACGAAGTCGGTGCTGGTGTTGTCGCCGTTGTTGCGACGGTTTTCTTCGGGGGCGCCTGGGTGAGAACGGGGCGCTCGGGCCGCGGCATCGCACCCTTCCTAATCAAGGCGCCGTTACTCGCTGTGCTATGTCGGCTTGTCCGTTTACTATCGGTGCCATGACCTGGCGACATTGATCCACCAGCCGTGCCTCCCGAGGGCCGCCTCGGGCGCCGTATCTCCGGTGTCCGAACTGTCCCTGCGGGAAGGCCTCATGACTCTCTCACCTGCGCGTGTGCCCGCCGTCGGCGTGCGGCGGCTTGCGGCGACGCTGTACGGCTACGCGTTTCTCCACGACTTGATCCTGCTCTACCCGGTGTACGCGCTGCTGTTCAGCGACACCGGTCTGTCGGTCTGGCAGATCTCCTCCCTGTTCGTCCTGTGGTCGTTCACGAGCCTGGTCCTGGAGGTCCCCTCCGGTGCCTGGGCCGACGCCTTCTCCCGTCGGCGGCTGCTGTGGCTCGGTCCGCTGCTCACCGCCGCCGGCTTCGCCCTGTGGGTGCTCGTCCCGTCGTACGGTGCCTTCGCGCTCGGCTTCGTCCTGTGGGGCGCCGGGGAAGCGCTCGGCTCCGGAGCGCTGGAGGCCCTGGTCTACGACGAGCTGGACCGGCTCGGCTCCGCCGACCGGTACGCCCGCGTCATGGGCCGGGCCCGGGCGGCGGGCCTGCTCGCCGTGATGGCGGCGATGGGGCTCGCCGGGCCGGTGTTCGCGTTCGGCGGCTACCCGGCCGTGGGCGCGGTGAGCGTGCTGGCCTGTCTGCTGGCGGCGGCGATGGCCACCCGGTTTCCGGAGCACCGCAAGCCGGCGGCCGGAAGCGACGGCTGGGCCGCCACCCTTCGGGCCGGGCTCACCGAGGCGCGCACCAACCGCTCCGTCCGTGGAGCCCTGCTGCTCGTCCCCGTCGTGACCGCCGTCTGGGGCGCGCTCGACGAGTACTCGCCGCTCCTCGTGCGTGACACCGGCGTACCGGACGAGATGGTCCCGTATCTACTCCTGCTGATCTGGGCGGCGGCCACCGTCGGCGGCCTGCTGGCCGGGGCGGGCGAACGCCTGGGCACGGCCGGGTTCGCCGGGCTGCTCGCGGGCGCCGCGCTCGCCCTGGCCGTCGGCGCCGCGGCGGGCACTCCGGCCGGCATCGGCCTTGTCGCCCTCGCCTTCGGCGGCTTCCAGCTGGCGACCGTACTGGCCGACACCCGCCTCCAGCACCGCATCGACGACACAGGGCGGGCCACCCTCACCTCGGTCGCCGGTCTCGGGACCAGCCTGGCCACGATCGCCGTCTATGGTGCGTATGGCGCGGCCGGCTCGGTGACCGCGCACGGCACCGCCTTCGCGTGGTTCACGGCGCCGTACCTGGTGACGGCGCTGATCCTGGTGGCCAGAGCTTCAGCGGCGAAGGCACGACCGTGAAGCCGCCTCTGCGCAACGAATCGCCGTCCCACCCCCGACATACGCAACGATCCGCCCTCAAACGCGCAACAACACCGCCTTGTCCGCCCGAAGCCCCGCCCGTACCGTCGATCTGGCCCCCGAACCCCTCCGCCTCCGGTGAGGAACACCCATGCGCACCGCCCTGCTCCAGAGCTCCGGACGCCCCGGCTCCGTCGCCGCGAACCTCAAGGTTCTCGACGAGGCCGCTGGGCGTGCCGCTGCCGCGGGAGCCGGGCTGCTGGTGGCGCCGGAGATGTTCCTGACCGGGTACGCGATCGGGGCTGACGTGAGCCGGCTCGCCGAGCCCGCCGACGGGAACTGGGCCGACGCGGTCGCGGAGATCGCCGGGCGGCACGGGCTCGCGGTCGCGTACGGCTACCCGGAGCGGGACGGCGAGACCGTCTTCAACTCCGTCCAGCTGATCGACGCCGGCGGCGTGCGTCTCGCCAACTACCGCAAGACGCATCTCTTCGGCTGCTTCGAGCGCGAGCACTTCACGCCGGGCGACGAGCCGGTCGTCCAGGCCGAGCTCGGCGGCCTCCGCATCGGGCTGATGATCTGCTACGACGTGGAGTTCCCGGAGAACGTCCGCGCCCACGCCCTGGCCGGCACCGACCTCCTCGTGGTCCCCACGGCCCAGATGCACCCGTTCCAGTTCGTCGCCGAGTCGGTCGTACCGGTGCGCGCCTTCGAGAACCAGATGTACGTCGCGTACGTCAACCGGGTCGGCACGGAAGGGGAGTTCGAGTTCGTCGGTCTCTCCACGCTGGCGGGCCCTGACGGGGTGGCCCGGGCCCGCGCGGGCCGTGGCGAAGAGCTCGTCCTCGGTGACGTGGACCCCGCCCTGCTGGCCGCCTCCCGCGAGGCGAACCCGTACCTGAAGGACCGCCGCCCCGGCCTCTACGGGTCCCTGAGCCGAACGAGCCGAACGAGCCGGACGAGCCGGCCGATCTGACCGACCCGAACCCCCAGCCTCACCCCCCCGCAGCTTTCGCGCAAGGAGTCCGTACCCCATGACGTCCACCGTGCCCAACGCCATCGAGCACGCAGACAAGCAACAGCCGCCGATCACCATGTTCGGCCCGGACTTCCCGTACGCGTATGACGACTTCCTCGCGCACCCCGCGGGCCTCGGCCAGCTCCCGGCGACCGCACACGGCACCGAGATCGCGGTCATCGGCGGCGGCCTGTCCGGCATCGTGGCGGCGTACGAGTTGATGAAGATGGGCCTGAAGCCCGTCGTGTACGAGGCCGGCGAGATCGGCGGTCGGCTGCGGACGGTGGGCTTCGACGGGTGCGATCCCTCCCTCACCGCCGAGCTGGGTGCGATGCGCTTCCCGCCGTCCTCCACGGCGCTCCAGCACTACATCGACCTGGTGGGTCTTGAGACCCAGCCGTTCCCCAACCCCCTTGCCGAGGTGACGCCTTCGACGGTCGTCGACCTCAAGGGCGAGTCCCACTACGCCCGGACCATCGACGACCTGCCCGAGGTCTTCCGCCAGGTCGCGACGGCCTGGAACGCCTGTCTAGAAGACGGCGCCGACTTCTCCGCCATGAACCAGGCCATGCGCGACCGCGACGTCCCGCGCATCCGCGAGATCTGGGCCAGGCTCGTCGAGAAGCTCGACAACCAGACCTTCTACGGCTTCCTCTGCGACTCGGAGGCCTTCAGATCTTTTCGGCACCGCGAGATCTTCGGCCAGGTCGGCTTCGGTACGGGCGGCTGGGACACCGACTTCCCCAACTCGATCCTCGAGATCCTGCGCGTCGTCTACACCGAGGCCGACGACCACCACCGCGGCATCGTCGGCGGCAGCCGCCAACTCCCGCTCCGGCTCTGGGAACGCGAGCCGCAGAAGATCGTGCACTGGCCGTACGGGACCTCGCTCGCGAAGCTGCACGACGGGACCCCGAAGCCCGCCGTGACCCGCCTGAACCGCACGGCGGGCAACCGGATCACCGTGACGGACGCGCACGGCGAGATCCGTACGTACCAGGCGGCGATCTTCACCGCCCAGTCCTGGATGCTGCTCTCCAAGGTCGACTGCGACGACTCGCTCTTCCCGATCGACCACTGGACGGCCATCGAGCGGACTCATTACATGGAGTCGAGCAAGCTCTTCGTGCCCGTCGACCGGCCGTTCTGGCTCGACAAGGCCGTCGACGACAGGGGAAACGCAACCGGGCGTGACGTCATGTCGATGACCCTCACCGACCGTATGACGCGCGGTACTTACCTCCTCGACGACGGTCCGGACCGTCCCGCCGTCATCTGCCTCTCCTACACCTGGTGCGACGACAGCCTGAAGTGGCTGCCGCTGTCGGCGAACGAGCGGATGGAGGTCATGCTGAAGTCGCTCGGCGAGATCTATCCGAAGGTCGACATCCGGAAGCACGTCATCGGCAGCCCGGTGACCGTGTCCTGGGAGAACGAGCCCCACTTCATGGGCGCGTTCAAGGCCAACCTGCCCGGCCACTACCGCTACCAGCGGCGTCTGTTCACGCACTTCATGCAGGACCGGCTCCCCGAGGACAAGCGCGGCATCTTCCTCGCGGGCGACGACATCTCCTGGACGGCGGGCTGGGCCGAGGGCGCCGTCCAGACCGCGCTGAACGCGGTCTGGGGCGTCATGCACCACCTGGGCGGGGCGACCGACCCGGCCAACCCCGGGCCCGGCGACGTCTACGACGAGATCGCGCCGGTGGAACTGCCCGAGGATTGAGAACCGGGGACTGAGAACCGGGAACGGAGAATCCCCGACCGGGCCGGCCGCCTGAGAGGAACGCGGAACGTCAGATCCCGGCCGCCCGCGCCGCCGTGAACACCTCGGCGGCCACGTCCTTGAGTTCCTGGGCGTCCCGCGTCGAGGCCTGGAGGTCGAGGAAGAACTCGTCGAGGCCGATCTCCGTGTGGGCCTTGAGGTCCGTCACGATCTGCTCGACGTTGCCCTGGAACGGGGCGCGGTCGGCGCCGTCGTAGGCCTTCGCCGTGTACTGCACGCCGTTCACCCGTACCGAGGTCGCGATCGGCTTCGTGCGGCCGCGCTCGGACGCCATGTCCTGCACCTGCTGCCACTGTGCGGCGAGCTGGTCGGCCCCCATGGCGATCGGCATCCAGCCGTCGGCGCGGTCGATGAGCCGGGTCAGCGCCTTCTTGCTGTTGGCGGGCAGCAGGACCGGGATCGGCCGGGCGGGCTTGGGCCCGACCACGGACGGTGCGATCTTGGTGAGGCGGCCCTCGTACTCCACCGGGTCCGGGCCCCACACGGCCTGGCACACGTCGAGGAACTCGTCCAGGACCCGGCCGCGCTCCTCGAACGGCGCGACGCCCGCCGCCGCGTACTCGTCCAGCGACCAGCCCGTGCCCAAGCCCGTCACCACCCGGCCGCCGCTCGCCGCGTCCAGCGTGCCGAGCGTCTTGGCCAGCTGGAACGGGCCGTGCAGCGGGACGACCAGGACACCCGTGCCGAGCCGGACCCGCTCGGTGGCCGAGGCCGCCAGCGTCAGCGTGACCAGTGCGTCGGGGACACTGCGGTAGTGCGGGGGCCAGGGCAGGCCCGGCACCCCGTACAGGCCCTGCGTCGCGGGCTCCGGGAACAGGGCGCGCTCGTACACCCACAAGCTCTCGTAGCCGATCTGCTCGGCGGTGCGCGCCACATCGGGTACGTCCCGTCCGATGTCGTACTGGGGCGCCTGAGGAAGACAGAGGCCCAACTTGGTGGCCATGGCTACGCTCCTTCGCGTTGCTTCACGTAAGGCAGTTCAACAGTCAACCTAACGCCCGCGTACCCCGATTCGGCGGTGCCGAGCCGGTGTGGCCGGATCAATCCGGCAGGGGAGTGAGCAGCATCCGGCTCGCCAGACCGACGGCCGCGTCGAGGCGGCGGGCGCACTCGTCGGCGAGGTCGGGCAAGTCGCGCAGGGCCCACAGCGCGCGAGCCGCCGACCACGCTCCGTCCCGCGCCCGCTCCAGGCTCCACGAGCCGATCAGATGGGTGAGCGGATCGGCGATCTGGAGGACGTCCGGCCCGGGCGTCAGATCCTCGCGGATGCGTTCCTCCAGCGTGATGAGGATGTCGCCCACCTGCTCGAACTCGTCCTCCAAGTCGACGGGTTCGCAGTCGAGCGTACGACAAGTGTCTACGACCGCGAGCGCCAGATCGTGCCCGATGTGCGCATTGATGCCCGCGAGCGCGAACTGCAAGGGGCGTACGCCGGGATGGCGCCGGAGCTGGAACAGCGGACGCCAGCAGGCGGGTGGACGGCGCTCTTCGGCCACCGCTTCGACGGCCGCGAGGTAGCGCTCGGCGAACCGCACGTCCAGCGTGATCGCGGCCTGCGCATCGGGGAATTGGCCCGCGTCAACGTGCCGGTCGACCTCCTGGGTGACGGCGAGGTAGACGCGGTTGAAGACCGCCACACCGTCCCGCTCCGGCCAGGTCGTGCTGAGTGTGCGCAAACGAGATACGACCTTGTCCACGGGTGTCGCGAAATGTTCCAACTGGACCATGGATGCAGCGTCCCACCCTTAGGGTGGCTAAAGGTCCGACGGGCCGAACGCTTCCCCAGAACGGGGGAACGCGCTCGACCGGCAAGAAGGGGGAGCCCCGAGTGTCAGGCAAACGTGCCCGGCGCCAGGCCGAACGCAGGGCCGAGCGCAGACGCGCCGCCCGGCGCGGCGCCATGGTGTCGGTGGCCTCCGCCGTGGTGGCGGTCGGCACCGCGACGGGGATGATGACCGCACTCGACGGCCGGGGCGGCAGCGACGAGGCCCGCCCGGAAGTGACCAACTCCCCGTTCCTGGAGCCCGGTCCGGCCGTGCCGACCTCCTCGCCCACGAAGTCCGCCTCGCCGTCCCCCTCGCCGTCCAAGTCTTCGGCCAAGCCGAGCCCCAAGCCGTCGAAGGCCCCCAGGCCCGAGGCGAAGAAGCCGAAGCCCGTCGAGGTGTCCACGAATCTGTACCGCTACCCCGATTCCCATGCGCTCCAGTGGGTCGCCGCGAACCGCGACGACCCACGCCGCGCGGTCATAGAGTCCCGGCTGGCGAATCAGCCGCAGGCCGTGTGGTTCGCGGAGTTCGCTCCGGACACCATCACCTCGCGGGTCCGTTCAGTCACATCCGCCGCCGCTGCCCAGGGGCGCGTCCCGATCGTGGTGCCGTACGCGATTCCGCAGCGCGACTGCGGCGGGCCCTCCCAGGGAGGGGCGGGCAGCCTCGGCGAGTACGACGCCTGGATCGACAAGTTCGCCGCCGGCCTCGGCTCCGGCGAGGTCGTCGTGATCCTGGAGCCCGACGCCATCGCCCTGGCCGACTGCATGTCCGAAGGTGACCGGGGCGCCCGCTTCGCCTCACTGGCCCGCGCCGGCCGCGTCCTCAAGGCCGCCAACCCGAACGCCCGGGTGTACTACGACGCGGGCCACTCCACCTGGCGCGGCGCCTCGGCCATGGTCGGACTGCTGCGCCAGGCAGGCGCCGCCTCGGCCGCGAGCTCGGACGGCATCTTCAGCAACGTCGCGAACTTCAACGGTACGAACGGCGAGATCGCGTACGTCCGACAGACCCTGGACGCGCTCGGCGGCCCCGCGAGCCTCGGCGCCGTCATCGACACCAGCCGCAACGGTGGCCGCATCCCGCCCGCCGGCGAGTGGTGCGATCCGGCGGGCCTCAAACTGGGCCGGGCACCGACCCTGAGCACTGGCGAGGCCCGGATCGACGGCTACCTGTGGATCAAGCTGCCGGGCGAGTCCGACGGCTGCCTGGCCGCGCCGGGGGAGTTCGCACCGGACTACGCCTACGACTTGGCGCGCTGAACCGGCTCCTGTGAAGCGACCTCGGCACTCTGCCGGGCGCCGGTGCGCAACACACCGGCGAACGCTACGAGCCCGAAGGTCAGGGCCGTGACCAGGCAGAAGGACACCACCAGGCTGCTCGCGTCCGCGATCGTGCCGATCGCGGAGGGGGCGATCAGGCCCGAGGTGTACGTGATGGTGGCGACGCCCGCGATGGCCTGGGCGGGGTTGGGGCCGCTGCGTCCGGCCGCCGCGAAGCAGAGCGGGACGACGACGGCGATGCCGAGGCCGAGCAGCGCGAAGCCGCTCATCGCCACCACCGCGTTGTCGGCCACCACGACGAGCAGTCCGCCGAGCGTCGCCAGGACGCCGCCGACGCGTACGGTGCGGACCGGGCCGAAGCGGTCGATCACCTTGTCACCCGCGATGCGCGCGAGCGCCATGGTGAGCGTGAAGCCGGTCGTGGACGCCGCCGCGACCCCGGCCGAACTGCCGAGCACGTCCCGCAGATAGACCGCCGACCAGTCCAGGCTCGCCCCCTCCGCGAACACCGCGCAGAACCCGACCGCGCCGATGAGCAACGCGGACCTGGGCGGCAGCGCGAACCGCGGCGGCGCCTCCTCGTCCTCCGTGGGCCGCAGATCCAGTACGCCCTGACAGGCGGCCACACCGATCAGGGTGAGCGCCACCGCCGCCAGCGCGTGATGCAGGCGGGCGTCCGAGCCCAGGTGGGCGGCGAGCGTACCGGCCGCCGAGCCGATCAGGGCGCCCGCGCTCCACCAGCCGTGCAGGCCGGACATGATCGACTTGTCGAGCCGGGTCTCGACCTCGACGCCCAGCGCGTTCATCGCCACGTCGGACATGCCCGCGGTGGCGCCGTACACGAAGAGCGCCACGCACAGCGTGAGCAGGTTCGGCGCGAGCGAAGGGAGCACCAGGGCCAGCGTCCACAGCGCGAGCAGTCCGCGCAGGGCCGCACGGGCACCGAAGCGATGGCTGATCCCGCTGGCCAGCGGCATCGCCACGGAGGCGCCGATCGCGGGGAACGCGAGCGCCAGGCCCAGCTGGCCCGCGCTCACCGAGGCGTGGTCCTGGATCCACGGAACGCGGGTCGCGAACGAGCCCGTCACGGCGCCGTGCACGGCGAAGACCGTCGCCACGGCGTACCGGGCGCGCCTCAACTCGCTTTTGTCGTAGACCACTTCACTCACGTCTCCGGGCCCTCCCTCGCGCCTGTCCGCTCTGCCGATCCGCCGACGTAAACTATCAGGGTCCCTACCTGATAGATAGCGGATATCGGGCCCTGGTCGCCTCGCCCCTCCAATCTGGAAGGATCCCGCCATGCCCGCATCTCCGAGTACTGCCCGGGCCATCAACGACCGGCTCGCCCTGCGGCTGCTGCAGCAGGAAGGTCCTTTGACGGCAGGGCAGTTGAAGCAGCTCACCGGACTGTCCCGGCCCACGGTCGCCGACCTGGTGGAGCGCCTCACGGCCGCCGGGCTGATCGCGGTCGTGGGGGAGGCGGGGGAGCAGCGCCGTGGCCCGAACGCCCGGCTGTACGGGATCGTCGCCGACCTCGCGCGGCTGGCCGCGCTGGACGTACGTACCGAAGGCGTGTCCGTCGTCGTCACGGATCTGCTGGGCTCGGTCCTGGCCGAAGCCTCGGTGCCGATCGGGGACGAGACGTGCACCGGGTCCGCCGTCGAGCAGGCGGTCACGCTGGTCGAGCGTACGGCCAAGGAGGCCGGGGCCGACAAGCTGCACACGGTGGGGATCGGGGCGCCCGGCCTCATCGACCCCGCCACCGGCGAACTCCGTGACTCCTCCGGCCTGCCCGAGTGGCACCGGCGCCTCGTCGCCGCGCTCGACGACCGGTTCGCGGCCCGCGTCCTCGTCGAGAACGAGACGAACCTCGCGGCCCTGGCGGAGCAGCGGGCAGGCTCCGCCCGCGACCGGGACACCTTCGTCCTCCTCTGGCTCGGCCACGGCATCGGCGCCGCCGTGGTCCTCGACGGCGCCCTGCGCCGGGGCGCCTCCGGTGGCACCGGCGAGATCGGCTTCCTCCCGGTCCCGGGAACCGCGGGGCTGCCGTCGGCGACGGCCTGCGGTGGCGGCTTCCACTCCCTCGCGGGGGCGGCGGCGATCGTCGAACTCGCCGAGCAGTATGGGGTGGTGGCGCCCCCGTCACCTCAGGAGCCGCATGCGGCGGCCTTGGTCCGGGCGGCGGCGAATGGTGTGCCGGCGAGTGGCGCGGCGGGCCACTTCCTCGATGCGCTCGCCGATCGTGTGGCCATTGGGGCCGCGTCCGTGATCGCCGTACTGGACCCCGGGTGTGTGGTGCTCGCGGGGGAGATCGGGCAGGCCGGCGGCGAGGCTCTGGCAGGTCGCGTCCAGGACCGGCTGACCCGGTTGTCGCCGCTGCCCACCGAGGTGCGGGCCAGTTCGCTGGGGGGCGGGGCGGTGCTTCGGGG
>NZ_JAAKZX010000499.1 GCF_011045025.1 Streptomyces ureilyticus | reverse complement strand
CGGAGAGGGCTGCCCAGTCGTCACCATGACGGGGCAGCCCACTTGTGGACCCTGTGCCGAGTTCAGACGGCTGGGGCCCGGTCAGGGCGAAGAACACGTCGTCGAGGTCGGGGGTGTGCACGGTCAGCTCGTCGGCCTCGATGCCGGTCGAGTCCAGCCAGTCGAGGATGGAGCGCAGCTCGCGCTGGCTGCCGTCGGAGGGGATCTGCAGGGCCAGCGCCTCGTCGTCCCGGGTGGCCTCGCGCAGGCTGCGGGCGGCGGACTGGTAGGCAGCCGGGTCGGTGAAGCGGAGCCGGACGTGGCCGCCCGGGATGAGCCGCTTCAGCTCCTCGGCACTCCCCTCGGCGGCGATCTTCCCGTCGTTCAACACCGCGATGCGGTCCGCGAGTTCGTCGGCCTCCTCCAGGTACTGGGTGGTGAGGAAGACGGTTGTCCCGTCGGAGACCAGCTCGCGGATGATGCCCCACATGTTGTGCCGGGAGCGCGGGTCGAGACCGGTGGTCGGCTCGTCGAGGAAGATGATCCGCGGGTCGCCGACCAGCGTCATGGCGATGTCCAGTCGGCGCTTCATGCCGCCGGAGTAGGTGGAGACCGGCTTCTTCGCGGCCTCCACCAGGTCGAAGCGTTCCAGGAGTTCGGCGGCGGTGCGGCGGCCCTGGCTGCGGGGCAGCAGGTGCAGGTCGGCCATGAGGAGCATGTTCTCCTCGCCGGTGATCAGGCCGTCTACGGCGGAGAACTGCCCGGTGACACCGATCGCGGCCCGCACCGCCTGCGGGTCGAGGGCC
>NZ_JAAKZX010000498.1 GCF_011045025.1 Streptomyces ureilyticus | reverse complement strand
CTAAGGGCTGTCCCGTAAGTGCTGGTCACGGGTGAGATGATCTTGTCGTGTCTGGTGTGATCACGGCGTCGGAGCCGTCCTGGATAGCCCCGTTCACCGGGCTGAGCCCTCGTCAGTTCGGCAAGCTGATCACCGCGTTGCGTCGCGAGGGTGCAGACCCGGTGCGCAAGGGCCGGCCGTGGAGCCTGCCGCTGGAGGACCGCGTGCTGCTGGTCGCCGCGTACTGGCGGACCAACTTGACCCTGCGCCAACTGGCGCCGCTGTTCGGGGTGTCCAAGTCCGCGGCCGACCGCATCATCGACCACCTCGGACCCGCGCTCGCCCTCCAGCAGCGCAAGCGGTTCCGCACGGACGCCGTGCTGATCGTGGACGGCACCCTGGTCCCCACCCGCGACCACACCGTCGCCGAGCAGTCGAAGAACTACCGGTACTCCACCAACCACCAGGTCGTCATCGACGCCGACACCCGGCTCGTCGTCGCCGTCGGCCGCCCGTTGCCCGGCAACCGCAACGACTGCAAGGCATGGGAGCTGTCCGGCGCCAAGACCGCCGTCGGCCACACCACCGTCATCGCGGACGGCGGCTACCGCGGCACCGGCCTGGTCATCCCGCACCGCCGCGAACCCGGCCAGAGCCAACTCCCCGACTGGAAAGAGGAACACAACGCCTCCCACCGCAAAGTCCGCGCCCGCGTCGAGCACACCTTCGCCCGCATGAAGACCTGGAAGATCCTCCGCGACTGCCGCCTCAAAGGCGACGGCGTCCACCACGCCATGCTCGGCATCGCCCGCCTCCACAACCTCACCCTCGCCGGTTGACGAAGAAC
>NZ_JAAKZX010000497.1 GCF_011045025.1 Streptomyces ureilyticus | reverse complement strand
GGTTCTCAGCGGGTCCGAACTCGTGCAGCACGACGGCGCGCATGACCGTTCCTTCCGGTAGATCTGCAGGAGAACAGCCACTCTGCGACCTCAAGTTGACTTGAGTTCGAGCTGGAATGGGATCCGGCGCTCCCGCTCGGCACCCTCCCGGGCCTGCCGATTGGTCCACCACAGCTGATGGACGACGAGGAGCATGAGGACGACACCGAGGGTTACGAGGATCTCGGCCCCGTTCCAGAGAACGCGCGCGACGAGCGCACGCCGCCGCAGACTCCGCCGACTGGTGACGGGAACCCGCATGCGTACGCCTCCCTGCCCCGGCCTTCCGCTCCGGCCTTCCTGCCTGCCATCGCGGGCGCACGATAGGCGCTACCCCCGCAACTCACCAGGGGAACGGCAGTACGGTGTCCCCCATGCGCCCCGACACGCCTGCCGAACACGTCGACCACAACGCCGAAGCAGCACGCCTGGAGCGGACCGCCGGCCTCTACCCCGAGGACGCCGAGCACCTGCTGCTGCAGGCCGCGGCCCACCTCGAACTGGCCGACGACCGCCCCCGAGCCAGCACCCTCTACGACCGCCTGCTCTCCACCCCCGACTCCCTGGAGAACCCCCTCCTGGTACGCGCCCTGAAGGCGGCCAACCTCTGGGAGTACGGCCACGAGGCGGAGGCCCGAGCGATCATCGACGGCGTCCGCGCCGCGTCCCCCCGCGACCCGGCCCCCTGGGTGATCATCGCGGAGGCCCTGGAGGCCCACGACGAACTGGAGGCAGCGCAGGAGACGTTCACGGAGGGCGCGACGCTGCTGCTGACCGACGTAACGGACCCCCCGTACGC
>NZ_JAAKZX010000496.1 GCF_011045025.1 Streptomyces ureilyticus | reverse complement strand
GACGAGGGGAAGCACTCCGCTTCCGCGGGGGACGGGGCGGGGGACGGTACGAATCCAGCCACGCCTGACGGCACCCCGACCCCGGTCGGGCACCCGGAGAACGCCACGAGCGGGCTCCGCCGTGAGAACACCGAGGGCGACTTCGAACTGGAGCGGCCTGCGGGCGCCGCGCCTGTCCGTGGCGCGGGCGACGGTGATCCGTCCGGCGCGCCGTACGGGGCGGGCGGCGCTCCGGAGGGTGGTCCGGTGTCCGGTGGCCGCGCGTCCGGTGAGCGGGCCAAGCCTCTGCACGATCCGGATCCGTACAGCACGCCTCCGTACGGGGAGCCCGGGCCCTACGCGCCCGCGCCGCCGGTGCAGCATCCGGGGACGACTCCCGCGCCGGGTACGGCCGTTCCGGCGGCGACACCGGGGCACGGCGCCGACACCCCCGGATCGACCACTGGCGGTGGTGTGCCGGGACAGGCCGCGACTCCGCCGCAGAACGGGCCCGTCGGCCCGGCGGCTCCGACGCACGGTACGGGCGTGTCCGGAGCGAGCCCGGGGCACGGCGCCGGCACCCCCGGATCGACCACTGGCGGTGGTGTGCCGGGACAGGCGGCGACTTCGCCGCAGAACGGGCCCGTCGGCCCGGCGGGACCGACGTACGGCACCGGCGTGCCTGGGGCGAGCCCTGCCGTCCATGGCACGGGCGTGCCTGGAGCGGGCCCAGCCCACGGCACCCACATACCTGCGCCCGCAGCCATACCTGCGCCCGCAGCGCCCGTGCCTCACCCGGCGCAAGGCCCTGCTCACCACCTGAGCGCGGCCCCGGACCCACAAGCCCAATCCCCCCAATCC
>NZ_JAAKZX010000495.1 GCF_011045025.1 Streptomyces ureilyticus | reverse complement strand
TGGCTGTTGGGATACCTTCCCGTCTCACGTAACGAACCAGGGGGTCGTACGGGGGGTGGGGAAGAGCTCTGGGCTCTCGTGCTGCCGTAACGACGCCCGGAGAAACGAGAGACCACTCGTGCAGCTTTCCTTTATCAGGCGTCTCGCTGTGGCTTGTGCCGGCGCATTCGCCGTCACGCTGGGGGCATTCACCGCATACGCCGCGACGTCGGCGCCCACCGCGGTTCCGGCGGCCGAGGCCGCGGACGATCTGCCGCCGTTCGCGGTCGAGGATTACTCCTATCCGAACGCGGATCGCATCCTGGCCGAAAAGGGCCTGAAACTCATCAAGGGCAACGGCCGTCTGCTGTTCACGGAATGCGACGGATCCGCGGGCCTGATCGAGGTCTGGACCCGGCAGACCGCAGACGGCCGGTACTGCTTCAAGCCGGACGGAAAGGGCGGCTTCCTGACCCTGGAAGTCCCGGACGTCTACGCCCTGCAGACCACGGACAACCCCGTCAGCGCCGACCTCACGGCGGCGGGCGAGACCGCGACCGTGGACGTGGCGAAGAACCAGTTCAAGGGCGTGGGCGAAGGCGTTGGCGACGCGTCCGCCGTCCTGGTCGAACTCCGCGTCACCGGCTGACTCCTTCCCGCCCTTCCGTCACACCACCTGAGGAACAGACCTACGTGTCCAGATCACGTCCGCGCGCGGCGGTCACCGCCGCCGCACTCGTCGCGGCGGCCGCAGCCGCGACCTCTCTCACTGCTGCGCCCGCGTTCGCCGTAGCTGGGGATCCCGTCACCGACGGCACATACGCCTTCACCGCCAAGCTCGTCATGGGCGACACCGAACGCGCCTGCTCCGG
>NZ_JAAKZX010000494.1 GCF_011045025.1 Streptomyces ureilyticus | reverse complement strand
GGCTGGACGGGGAGCGGGCGGGGCTGGTGGCAGCGGTGCAGTGGGCGGGGGAGGAGCGGTACGCGGACACGGCGGTGCGGCTGGCCGCATGCCTGGCGGTGTACCTGGAGTGGCGGCGGTCCTTCGACGACGGGATCACCGTTGCCCGTGTCGCCCGGGAGGCCGCCCACCGCGCCGGGGACCACCACCGTGAGGCCGGCGCGTGGACCAGCCTCGGTATCGCCCTGTTGCAGGCGGGCCGGGTGGGGGAGGCGGTCGACGCCCACACCCGGGCCCGCGACCTGTACTGGGCGGCCGGGGACCGCAACGGCGAGGCCGACGCGTGGACCAACCTCGGCGCCGCCCTGCAGGAGGCGGACAGGGTGGGGGAGGCGGTCGACGCCCACACCCGGGCCCGCGACCTGTACCGGGCGGCCGGGGACCGCCACCGCGAGGGCATCGCGTGGAACAACCTCGGCCTCGCCCTGCGGAAGGCGGGCCGGGCGGAAGAGGCGGTCGACGCCCACACCCGGGCCCGCGACCTGTACCGGGCGGCCGGGGACCGCCACCGCGAGGGCACCGCGTGGAACAACCTCGGCGCCGCCCTGCGGCAGGTGGGCCGAGTGGGGGAGGCGGTCGAGGCGTACGGCAAGGATCTGGAGATCTGCCGGGAGTTCGAGGACTGGTACGGGGCAGGCCAGACCCTCTACAACCTGGCCCTCGCCCACGAGTCCGCCCACCGTCCCTCCGACGCCCGCGCCTGCTGGCTCCAGGCCGCCGACGCCTACACCCGCGCCAACGCCCCCACCGAAGCCACCCAAGCCCGCAACTCCGCCGACAGAACGAACAAGGGCCCGGACCGACGCGGCGGCAC
>NZ_JAAKZX010000493.1 GCF_011045025.1 Streptomyces ureilyticus | reverse complement strand
CTTGTGCCGGTCGGGGGCGAGGCGGATCACCAGGAAGCGCATCAGCGGCGCGCTGGCCATGTCGAAACGGGCAGCCCGTTCCTCCTCCAGCAGCCGCGCCACCCGCTCACCCTGCCCGGCCCCGGAGTACTCACTCAGATCGACCACACGCCACGGCACACTCACCGAACCAGCGATCACCTGCACCGGCTCGCCGTTCTCCCGCTCGCGGAAGCACGCCCGCAAACTGGCGTGCCGGCCCACCAGCACCTCCGCCGAACGCCGCAGCACCCCCGCATCCAGCGCACCGCTCAGATCAAACGCCAGCTGAACGTTGTAGACATCCACGGCGTCCTCGTCGAACAGCGCGTGGAACAACAGCCCTTCCTGCAACGGCGACAGCGGCAGCACATCCTCGACCACCATCCCCTCACCAGCCCACCCATCGAGCTGCTCCTGCTCAAGAGTGACCAGGGGGAAGTCCGAAGGCGAATGCCCGCCGGCCTCCGGCAGGGCCGCATGCCCCGCCAGGACCCCCAGCATCCGGACCCACAGATCAGCCAGCTCCGCAACCTCATCCCGGTCCAGAACCTCCTGCGGCCAGGACCACACCGCATCCAGACGCACACCCTCAGCACTGCCATGCGCGATCGCGTTGATCTCCAGGGTGTGGGCCAGTCCCATCCCAGGATCGGCACCGCCTCCCAGCTGGGACTCCACACTCTGCCCGCCCTCAAGGGCGGTGTCGAAACGGCCGAGGTAGTTGAAGGCGATCTGGGGCCGGTCATAGCCGGCCAGGACCGGGGCGGTGCCGGGATTCAGGTAGCGCAGCAGCCCGTACCCGAACCCGTCATCAGGCAGCGCGTTCATCTGCTCCT
>NZ_JAAKZX010000492.1 GCF_011045025.1 Streptomyces ureilyticus | reverse complement strand
CGGTGGCCCCGGTCATCAACGACAGAACGGCCCCGCCCAGCAACGCCCAGCGATGCGGCCGCACATAGCCGAGCAGCAGCCGCCACGGCGGCACGTCGCTCGACGCGGACGCCTCCCTGGACGCCTCCGCCGCCCACCATGAGCCGCTGCTCATACCCCGGGTCCCCACCCCGCGCCGCCTCGGCGAGCAGCGTGGGAAGCCCCTCGTCCACACCGGCCGCCGAGCCCGCCGAGAGATACGTGTCGAGCCCGGGCAGCTCCGCGAGCTGCTTACGCAGGGCATCGCGATCCGCCGCCCGGTCGATCGCGCGATGGAACGTCCAGCGGCAGCCGTCCAGTTCGCCGACGACCCGCTCCACCGCGGCCACGTCCACGCCACCGCCCTCGTCCAGAAACCCGAGTACGAACTCGTCGGCGCCCGCATCCCGCAACTCCCGCACGCGGCGCACCAGTTCCCCGATGTCACCGGCGGCGAATCCGTCCCCCAGCCGCAGCATCACGCGCAGCGAGATGTCGACGGCGGCCCGGATCTCCGCGAAGGTCCCGACCGACGGGGTGAGCCCGTCGGCCGCCATGTCGGAGACGACTTCGAGGCGATCCGCGCCCCCGGCCCGGGCGGCGACCGCGTCCTCGACATCGAGGGCGATCACCTCCAGGACTGCACGCTTACTCATACGCCCTCTTTCCTTGGACGGCCGGGACGGGCCTGGACGGCTTGGACGAACACAGGTCTAGTCCAATTCAGAGTACGCGGTGAAGGGGAACAATGCCCCCATGGCCGACCCTCAAGCCCTGCGCACCCGCTGGCTCCACACCCTGCAAAGGGCCCGCACGACAACCAGCGCTCCCTCCCCCCCCGCCACACC
>NZ_JAAKZX010000491.1 GCF_011045025.1 Streptomyces ureilyticus | reverse complement strand
GGGAGGCCGCCCTGGCCGGGCCGGTAGGAGGTGACCGCGGCGACCGCGCCGCCGGCGGTCACGTTGGACATCGGCAGGGCGTGAAGGGCGCCGGTGCCCGGGCCATACGGCATGCCGACGTACAGGTGGGTGCCGGTGAAGTGGAGGCTGCGGCCGACGAGTTGGTTGGCGCCCGGGGTGCCGGGGAGGCCGGCGTTGTTGCCGGGCTCCACCAACTTGTCGTTGGCGCCGGGGGCGCCCAGCAGAGAGAAGGTGTGGATGGTGCCCGCCTTGGCTGCCGTACCGACGGTCTCCTCCGGGACGCCCACCGCGAACTTCATCGTCGCCGTGGTGCTCACCTCGCGGGGTGCGGTGTTGACGGCGGTCACACTCCAGCCGAAGCGGTCGCCGGTCTCGGCGGTGCCGGTCACGTCGTCGCCGCCGGCGCCCTGGGAGTAGGAGTCGAGCTGGGTGAAGCTGCCGCCCGAGGCGGGGATGCGGAAGGTGAGGACGGTGCCGGCGTCAGCCTTGTTGGCGCCGTCGATGGTCAGGTCCTCGCCCCAGGCACCGACGGTGAGGATCGACTCGGTGGCCGCCGCCGCGCCGGAGGGCCGGTAGGGGGTGAGGGCCAGGGCGGAACCGAACTGGTCGGAGGGCTCGGCGCTGCCGGAGACGGTGTCGAGGTCCTGGTCGAGGGCGAAGCGCGGGGTGGGCCTGCCCTCGGAGTTCAGCGTGTGGTCGAAGACCGCCACGGTGCCGGCGCCCGCGTCGGAGCCGATGGCCTCGCCGGCGGCCCCGATGGCGAAGCGGTTGCCGTCGGCGGTCATGGTGCTGGCGAAGCCGTCGCCGGCCTCCGGGGAACCCGGTACGTTCGTGCTGTCCTGGTGGACGGCGAT
>NZ_JAAKZX010000490.1 GCF_011045025.1 Streptomyces ureilyticus | reverse complement strand
GTGCTCGTGCGAGCCGGGGAGGAGGCGGCGGACGAACACCTGCCGGCGGAGGACGGCAGCGCCTCGACCACCGCCGCCGAGACGGGAATGTGGCAGGCGTTCCGCAGCGGCAGCGTGTTCGACCTGCGCAGACCAGGGCGTAGCGGGAGGTCTTTGATGCGGTGGTCGCCTCAAAGCACTCCGCGCCTTGAGACCTGGCGTTCCGGTTGGCGCAGCGCCCGTGCGCCCCATGGGTGGGTAAATCCGGCCCTGGTGCAGGCAAAGCTCAGGGCCGGTATCCGGAGCCCCGGACAAAGAACTGCCAAGACGACTCCAATAGTCGGCAGGTTCCATGCACTTGAGGCGCCCGAAGAGTCCACTGGGTGACGGGACGCACCCGTTCCCCGCCTCCGCTCCCCCGGAGGCGTCAGACCAGCGGACCCTAGGAGCTGGCATGAGTGAGATGGCTGTCGTGCACGAGTCGTATTCGTTCGCCTGTATGCGGTGCGGGCATGGCTGGGAGCAGTCGTACGAGATCGAGCACCACTTCGACGCCGAGGGCCACGAGTTCGTGACGTACGTGGCCGATGGGCGCGTCGTGCCATCACCGCTCAGCCGGCCCACCTGCCAGAACTGCGACAACCACGTCGTACGCATCATGCGGGCCGGCCAGGTGGCCTCGGCGCACAACTCCCTGCACCCGCGCCGCTCCCGCTCGGTGCCGCGCCAGGCGGAGCGGCCCGCGGCCGAGTCCACGGAGGCCTCGGGGGCCGCGGAGCCGGAGGAGCGCCATCACTGGCACCTGTCCGATCTGCTCCACCCGTTCCACCACCGCAAGGCGGGGTGAGGGCCAGAGCCGCCCCTTCGTAGGATCGGGGCATGCCCTCCAACGCCGAAGCCCCGCCCCTCCCCGAC
>NZ_JAAKZX010000048.1 GCF_011045025.1 Streptomyces ureilyticus | reverse complement strand
GGGGGGGGCTCCGCCCCCAGCCCCCCCCCGCCAGAGGGGTGGAGGTGAACAGTCGTGTCGCGGCTGCGGGTTCGTCGTGGCTGGGTCGCGCCCGCGCGGCGGAGCCGCAAATTGATACAGCCCCGCGCCCCTGACGGGGCGCGCACAATCAGCCCGTCCGGCATTTGAGGACGAGGCCGTTCAGGCCGATAGCGGGGGCCTGGGGGCGCAGCCCCCAGCGGGGTCCCAGGGGCGGAGCCCCTTGGTTTCGGGAAGGGGCCGGGCTGGGGAACAAAAACTCCTACCCCTGCGGGTGGTGCGCCGGAATCTCCGGCATAACGCCCGCCGTCTCGTACGCCGACAGCATGTCGATACGGCGGACGTGACGATCGTCGCCGGAGAACGGCGTGTTCAGGAACGTCTCGACAAACTTGGTCGCCTCGTCCCGCGAGTGCATCCGGGCCCCCACAGCCACAACATTCGCATCGTTGTGCTGCCGCCCCAACGCAGCCGTCTCCTCGCTCCAGGCGAGCGCCGCCCGAACCCCCGCCACCTTGTTCGCCGCGATCTGCTCCCCGTTCCCCGAACCCCCGATCACAATGCCGAGCGACCCGGGATCCCCCGCGGTACGCGAGGCCGCGCGGAGGCAGAACGGCGGGTAGTCGTCCTGGGCGTCGTAGATGAGGGGCCCGCAGTCGACGGGCTCGTGCCCGGCCGCCTTGAGCCACTCGACGAGGTGGTTCTTGAGTTCGAAACCGGCATGATCGGAGCCGAGGTACACGCGCATGGTCCGAGTGTGACACGCGTGTTTCGGCCGGGCCTCCTCGGGTCAGGCCGGTCGAAGGCACCCCCGCGTCAGGGCGACGGGGTCTGACTCACACCAGGTGAGGGCGGCGGACGCGAGGTCCCCGCGACCGTGGGCGCCGGGCTGGTGTCGGGCAGCTTCGTCTCGCCGCCCGGACGGATCGCGGTGATGATCATGACGATGCCCACGGCGGTGGCGGCCACCAGAACGAGCACCGTGAGCAGCCGCGGCAGCCACTCAGGGCCGTCGCTCTCCTCACTCGTCCCGGTCCCCCGCTCCCTCTCTGTGGGCTCTGTGGGCTCTATAGGTTCTACGGGCTCTGCGGGCGGCCCCGCGAGCACCCGGCTCAGGAACCGCACCACCTCCCCCACATCCGGCCGAGCCGCCGGATCCCTGGCCAGCAGCCCCCGCAGCAGCGGAGTCAACGGCCCGTCTTCGGGCGGAAGTTGAGGCTCCTCGTACATCACCGCCGCCAGCGTGGCGAGCGTCCCGGCGCGTTCGAACGGGGAGTGCCCGGTGAGGGCGGTGCAGAGCGTGGCGCCGAGGGACCACAAGTCGGAGGGCGAGCCCTGTGGGCGGCCGGAGATACGTTCCGGAGGGATGTACTCCGGGGAGCCGACGATGACTCCGGCCTGCGTCAGCCCCTGCGCGTCCTGGAGTGCGGCGATCCCGAAGTCGGTGAGGACGACCCTGCCGCCCGGCCCCAGCAGGACGTTGCCGGGCTTGATGTCACGGTGCAGCACTCCGGCCGTGTGCACCGGACACAGCGCCTCGGCGAGCGCGAGGCCGATCCTGGCCGTCTCGTGTACGTCGAGAGGGCCGTGTTCGACGACGGTCCGGGCCAGTGAGGGGGCCTCGACGAGTTCCATGACGATCCAGAGCCGGTCGTCCTCCTCGGCCACGTCGTAGACCCGTACGACATTGGGGTGGTCGATACGGGCACTCGCGCGGGCCTCGCGCAGCGCGCGCTCCCGCCGGACCTCGAGTTCCTCGGCTCCGGCGGCGTCGAGCCGCAGTTCCTTCACGGCGACCGGACGATCGAGCAGTTCGTCGGCCGCGCGCCAGACACGGCCCATGCCGCCCTGCCCGACGGGCTCGAGGAGCCGGTACCGGCCCACGACGCAGAACATGCGAATACACCGTTCCTAAAGACTGAGTGGGAGTGAGTCCTGCTGCCAGGACTCATACCCAGCCGGGTGCCCCGAACGGTGTTGGGCACCCTGGTTCCCCGCTTTCGCTCCACCGCCGGGCGGCGCGCATCCGGTGCGCGGTCCGGGCAGGTGGCGGCGGGGTTCCTCACGCCTTCGGGTCTCCGGTCGGGCCTGGACGGTCCGATGCCCCGCAGCATCACTCCGGTGCTGCGGGGGCGGTGCCGTCCTCCCCCAGCTACCGCTGGGAGGTGCCCCCAGCCGGATCGGATGCCCGAGGGCGCGTCGCCCGACCGCGATGCTTGCCGCATCGTGCCGGGACATCTGTCGTGTCGGGGTGGTCAGCGGTTTCTGCCAGTGCTGGGCACCCCACCGGCTGGTGTACGCGGGGTCGACCGCGACGACGGCCACGTTGTGTTCGGCGGCCATCGCCACCAGCCGGGCCTTGAGGCGGGCGGTGGGGAAGCGGGCGAGCAGGCGGCGGAAGCGCTTGTTGCGGCCGTGCTGCTCCCGGCTGGTGCCGTCGGTGAAGTCGAGGTCCTCAATAGCGATCGCGGCCGCCCCGCACCGTCCGGTGTAGTGCAGCAGCCGGCTCAGCGCATGCCGCAGCTGCGCATCCCGGTGGTCCGCTCTGCCCGAGAGGTCGTAGAAGAACCGCTGTGGCTCCCCGACCGGGTTGCCGTGCACATCCAGGTGCCAGGCGGCCAGGTGGTCGTCGTTCATGTCCACCCCCACCACCGCCACCACCGACGGGCCGAAGGTGGCCCGCACCGCGCACGCCGTCACGGTCTCCGTACCGGCCTCCGCCGGAACCCCCGGCTACACCCTCGACGTAGCCACCGACGCACTCGCCCTGACCACGCGCCGCGCCGGGAAGACCGTGCTCGCCACCGCCACCGGCGACACCGGCGCCCTGCGCTTCACCGCGGCCGACGGCACATGGCAGCACGCGACCGGCGTCACCGACTGGACGTGGAAGAACGGCGTCCTGACCGTCACCGCCGACAGCACCCTCGACGGCACCACGGTGGAGGCCCGGATCACCCCCCGCGCCGACCGCTACCAGCTCGACTGGGACGTCCACGGCGGCGGAGCGGAGCAACTGGGCCTCGCCTACGAGCTGTCATCAGCCGGCCACTGGTACGGCCACGGCGAGGCGGAAACCCCGCAGGGCGGTCCCGGTGTCAACCAGCCCTGGCCGCTCGACGCCGGCGAGGTCGACCACGAGACCTTCGGCCCGGCGTCGTACAACATGATCGACCCGTTCTGGTACACCTCCAAGTCGACCGGGCTGCGCGTCGACACCGGGGACGTCATGGACGTGGCGCTCAACAAGGACAAGGACGGCCTGGGCACCTTCACCGTCGAGTCGCCCGACACCTACAAGGCCACCGTGTTCGTCGAGTCGACTCCGCTGGAGGTCTACCGCGACTACATCGGCATCGTCGGCAAGCCGACCAAGAGCGACGCCACGTACGAGCAGTACGCCAAGCCGCTGTGGAATTCCTGGGCGCAGTTCTACACCAAGATCGACCAGGAGAAACTGCTCGACTACGCCACCGACCTCTCCGACAACGGTCTGGACGGGCACACCATCCAGCTCGACGACAAGTGGGAGTCGAACTACGGCAATCTGACCTGGGATCCCAAGACCTTCCCCGATCCCAAGGGCCTCTCCAAGAAGATCCACGACATGGGGTTCGACTTCGGCATCTGGGTCACCCTGTGGATCAACCTGGACTCCGACAACTACCAGTACGCGGTCGACAAGGGCTATCTGCTCATGGACGCCAAGGACACGAGCAAGCCGTGTGAAGTGACCTGGTGGAACGGCCAGGCCGGGATCATCGACCTGGCGAACCCCGAAGCCAAGGCCTGGTACGAGGGCAACCTCAAGAAGCTGATGGACACGTACGACATCGACGGGCTGAAGTTCGACACCCGCTTCTTCGACGAGAAGTGCGCGCCGCGCGAGGGCCACCAGGCCACGGACTACCAGAAGTTGGGCACGCAGCTCGCCGACGAGTTCGACCTCCAGGGCGCCGGCATCCGAGTGCACTGGAACCGGACGGCCCACGAGGCCGGCTTCGTCACACGCCAGGTCGACAAGGGCACCGGCTGGGACTCCCTGCGCGCCTCCGCCACCCAGAACCTGGCCATCTCCACCATCGGCTACCCGTTCGTCGAGTCCGACATGATCGGCGGCTCCGGCGGCCAGCCCGCACCGACGAAGGACGTACTGGTGCGGTGGGCGCAATCCGCCTCACTGATGCCGCTGATGTACGCATCGACATCCCCGGTGGACACCAACGACACCACCACCGGGCAGAAGGTGGACTACGACCAGGAGACGGTCGACCTCTACCGGGAGGCGATCGAGACCCACGAGAAGCTCGCCCCCTACATCTGGGATCAGGTGCAGAGCACCCTCAAGACCGGCGATCCGATCATGCGGCCACTGTTCTTCGACTTCCCGAAGGACGAGGCGAGTTACACGGTCACCGACGAGTGGATGCTCGGCCCGGCCGTGCTGGCCGCGCCCAAGTTGAGCACCGGCGCCACCCGCTCCGTCCATCTGCCGCCGGGCACCTGGTACGACGTCAATCAGGGCACCGTGATCCGCGGCCCCAAGACCCTCAAGGGGTATGCGGCGCCGCTCGGCGTCACCCCGGCCTTCGTCAATCTCAAGGCCAAGGGCGCCGCCAAGGCCGTCAAGGCGCTCAAGCGCGACGACGCGCCGGCCGCCTCCGTCCTGATCACCCCGGACGCCCTGTCCACCGACGCCGGTACGCCCTTCGAGGTGACCACCGAGGTCACCAACTGGAGCACCGGCACCCTCAAGAACGCCAGGGCGGCACTGGACCTGCCCGACGGGTGGACCGCCAAGGCGACCGGCCCGACCACCGCGAAGTCCCTCAAGAACGGCGCCACCCTCACCACCACCTGGACGGTGACCCCGGCCGACGACGCCCGGTGGGGCAGCCACGATCTCACCGGCACCGTCACCTACACCGGTCACAACGGCTCGCAGAAGGTGTCCGACACCGTGCCGGCGCAGGTGAAGGCAGCCCCGGGCAGTGTGCAGAAGCCGTACCTGACGGCCGATACAACCTCCGGGGGCGCCCAGTACGCCCAGGGCGGCGACCAGTTCGCCATCTGGGCCGGCGGCCAGGACCTGTCCGGCTGGAAGGACGAGAAGGGCGTCATCTACCGCGACGACGCGGCCGGGGAAAAGGCCACCGTCCAGGCCCAGTTGGTCTCCCAGAACAGCGCCTCACCCTTCGGCAAAGCCGGGATCGCCCTCGCCAACGACCTGACCGCGCCGGAAAAGGGCGGTTACGCGGTGCTGGTCATGACCGAGCAGTACGGACTTGAGTTCATGACCGACAGCGACGGTGACGGGAAGCTCGACACCTGGGCGGGCGGTGGCTCCACCTATCACCCGGCGTATCTCAAGCTGACCCGGGACGGCGCCACCTACACCGCGTACGCCAGCAAGGACGGCGAGACCTGGTCGCAGGTCGGCACCGCCCAGGTGCCATCGGCCACCGGTACCGGTGACGCCGGGATGGTCGCCAGCGCGGCCAACGCCAGCTACCCCGGCGAGAACATCGAAGCGGTCTTCAGCGGATTCTCCGTCACCTCCTGACGCCACAGGTGCCAGTGGTACCGCCGGCACCACCCCCGTTTCCCGGCAGGCCCTCCGTGGGGCCTGCCGGGGACGGACACTCCCTGCACGTCCATGAGAGAGGGAACCCACCCCCATGGCACGTACGTCCTCAGTTGTCGCCGGCTTCGTCGCGGGCGTTGTCGTGGCCGCGAGCACCACCGCGATAGCCGTCACCGGCACCACTGGCACGACCACCGGTACCGACCTCAATGCAAAGGCCACCACCACCTGGCTGACCGCCAAGGTCGCCGACGCCATGGGCACCAGGAACACCGTCACCTGGGTTCCCACCGGCTCTTTCGCCGGCTCCGCGGAGGAACGCGTCCCGCGCTACCCGATGACCGCCATCCAGGGCAAGGACACCAAGGAGCTGAAGCTCTCCGCCGTGCGCAACGAGCAGGTCTCTGCGCAACTGGCGATCGCCTCCGGCCAGAACCTCGACAACGTCAAGGCCGTGGTCGGCGACCTCACCGGGCCCGGCGGCGCGAAGCTGTCCGGCGACGACACCCAGGTCCGGTTCGTCAAGTACGTGCCCGTACAGCGCTCCAAGAGCGAGGTCGACTGGTCCGCCACCATCGACCAGGTCAGCTCCGGCAAGGAGGTGTCCGGCGACCGCAACCCCGACGTGGTCGGCGACGCGCTCGAGGAGCGGTCCTCGGTGGACGTGCCCGCATACGCGGCGCAGCCGCTGTGGTTCACCTTCCAGATCCCCAAGTCGGCCAAGCCCGGCACCTACACCGGCACGGTGAAGGTCAACGCCGACGGCCGTACCCAGACCACCTACCCGCTGACCATCGAGGTCGCGGACGCGAGCGTGCCCGACCCTCAGGACTACGACTTCTTCCTCGACGTATGGGCGCAGCCGGAGACGATGGCCAAGAACCACGGCGTCAAGCTCTGGTCCGACCGGCACTGGAAGCTGATCGAGAAGTACAACCGCGACCTGGCGTCGCGCGGCCAGAAGGTCATCAACACCACCATCGTCGACAACCCGTGGCACCACCAGTGGTCGCTCGGCAGCCGGGAGTCGCAGACGGCCACGCCATACACCAGCATGGTGGGCTGGACCTGGAACGGAAAGACGTTCTCCTTCGACTTCGGCCGCTGGGACAAGTACGTCCAGACCGCCAGACGCGCCGGTCTCGGACCGGACATCGGTGCCTTCTCCATGCTGGCGTTCCAGGACCAGGAGCACCTCACCTACACCGACACCCGTACCGGCAAGACCGTCTACGAGAACGTCGATCTGGGCGGCGACCGCTGGCGGGAGGCGTGGGGAGCGTTCCTGCCCGCCTTCGAGAAGCATCTGAAGGCCAAGGGCTGGCTGGCGGACACCTGGCTGTCGTTCGACGAGCGGCCGATCGACACCATGACGGTCGTCAAGGACTTCGTCCACGAGGTCGCGCCGGTCTTCGACGACCGTATCTCCGTGGCCGGTTCGATCAGCACCGAGGGCGTCGCGTCCAACCTGTCCGTCGACTGGGGCGGCATCGACGCGATGACGAAGGAGAAGGCGGCTGAGCGGCGCAAGGCCGGCAAGACCACGACCTTCTACGTGTACGGCTCGCCGGCCCACCCCAACTCGCTGTCGTACTCGCCCGCCGTCGAGTCACGGATGCTGCCGTGGATCTCCGCCCAGCGGAACCTGGACGGCTTCCTGCGCTGGTCGTACAACAGCTGGACCAGCGACCCCTTCAAGCAGCCGGTGCACATCTTCACGCAGGGCGACGAGTACCTGGTCTACCCGGGCAAGGGCGGCCCGATGTCCAGTATCCGCTGGGAGCAGCTGAAGGAGGGCATCGAGGACTACGAACTCATCGCCCAGCTGCGGAAGAAGGACGGCGGCACCGACAGCGACGCCCTGACCGAGGCCCTCACCACCGCGACTCGGAACCTCGACGGCCGGACGAAGAACGTCGGCGACATCGAGACCGCGCGGGGGGCCGTCGTGAAGGGGCTGACGTCTTGACTTCCTCCCCCGCCTAAAGGCGGGGGATTCCAGCGGTCACCCGCTGGGCTTCCTGCTTCACCGACGACTGCCCCGTCCGGGAGGACTCCCGTTGAGGTCTTACACCGTCTCCACAGGCAGACGCCGCCAGCCCGGCGGCCAGGATGTTGCGTGCCGCGTTCACGTCGCGGTCATGCACCGTGCCGCAGTCGCACGTCCACTCGCGGACGTTCAGCGGCAGTTCCTCGCGGACCGTGCCGCAGTTCCCGCACAGCTTCGAGCTGGGGAACCAGCGGTCGATCACGACGAGTTCGCGCCCGTACCAGGCGCACTTGTACTCCAGCATCATGCGGAGGTCCGTCCAGGCCGCATCCGAGATGGCGCGCGCGAGCTTGCCGTTCTTCAGGAGATTGCGGACGGTCAGGTCCTCGATCACGACCGTTTGGTTCTCACGGACGAGTCGAGTCGACAGCTTGTGAAGGAAGTCCCGGCGCCGGTCGGCGATCCGGGCGTGCACCTTGGCGACCTTGCGGCGAGCCTTCTCCCGGTTCGCCGAGCCCTTGGCCTTGCGGGACAGCTCTCGCTGCGCCTTCACCAGGCGGGCGCGGTCGCCGCGCTCATGCCGGGGGTTGGTGATCTTCTCCCCGGTGGACAGTGTCACAAGGGACGTCACGCCCGCGTCGACGCCGACGGCATTGGTCGTGGCCGGGGCGGGTGCGATGGTGTCCTCGCACAGCAGGGACACGAACCAGCGCCCCGCGGCGTCGCGGGACACGGTCACCGTCGTGGGCTCCGCACCCTCCGGGAGGGGGCGCGACCAGCGGATGTCCAAGGGCTGCCCCATCTTTGCCAGCGTCAGTTGCCCGTCGCGCCACTTGAAGGCGCTGCGGGTGTACTCGGCCGACGCGCGGGACTTCTTCCGGCTCTTGTAGCGCGGGTACTTGGCGCGCTTGGCGAAGAAGTTCCCGAATGCTGTCTGAAGATGGCGGAGCGCCTGCTGGAGCGGAACCGAGGACACCTCAGCCAGAAAAGCGAGTTCCTCGGTCTTCTTCCACTCCGTCAGCGCGGCGGACGACTGCACGTAGGAGATCCGGCGCTGCTCGCCGTACCAGGCCTGCGTGCGCTCCTCCAGCACCTTGTTGTACACGAGACGGACGCAGCCGAACGTGCGCGACAGCTCAGCCGCCTGCTCGTCGGTGGGGTGGAAGCGGTACTTGAACGCCCGCTTGACCTGCCGCGCCATGCCTCACAATCTATCAGTTTTCGTGTGAGCCAGGGGTGTCGGCCGGTGGTCGGCGGATGCCGAATCGCTCTGGCGGCGATCCGGCTCTCCCTGCCCTGCTCCACAGAGGTCCGTTTCCTCCCTGGCCTGAAGGCCGGGGTATCCACGGAGGTATCCCGATGAGAGGGCGATGGATATCCCTGTTGCTCGCGAGCCTTTTGCCTGTCATGCCCCTGACCAGTGGGGCCTCCGCGGCACCGGCCCAGGCTGAGCCGCAGGCCAAGCACACCGTCACGTACGACCAGTACTCCGTGCGGGTCGACGGCAAACCCCTGTACATCTGGGGCGCCGAGTTCCACTACTTCCGGCTGCCCAGCCCGGATGCCTGGCGCGATGTCCTCCAGAAGATCAAGGCGGGCGGATTCAACGCGGTCTCGCTCTACTTCGACTGGGGCTACCACTCGGCCAAGCCGGGCTCGTACGACTTCACCGGCACTCGTGACGTGGAACGGCTGCTGGACGAGGCCGAGCGCGCGGGCCTGTATGTGATCGCCCGGCCGGGCCCTTACATCAACGCGGAGGTCTCCGGCGGCGGCATGCCCGCCTGGCGGAAGACGCAGGCCGGTGTGAACCGCACCTCCGAGCCGGAGTACATGAAGGCGGCCCAGGAGTGGATGAGCCGGATCAACCCGATCATCGCACGCCACCAACTCACCCGTGGCACCGGGAATGTGATTCTCTATCAGGTCGAGAACGAGTACCAGGGCGGTCGTCAGGACGCCGACTACATGCAGACCCTCATCGACTGGGCGAAGGAAGACGGCATCGACGTGCCCACCTTCGTCAATGACGGCGGTGCCAACAAGAACTGGGTCAGCGGCAAGGGTGCACCGGACATCTACGGCTTCGACGCCTACCCGCAGGGCTTCGACTGCAAGGACCCCGACACCTGGAAGAACCTGCCCGACTACTCGTACGTCAATGAGTGGAAACCCGAGTCCCCGTTGATCATTCCGGAGGCACAGGGCGGCGCCTTCGACCCCTGGGGCGGCACTGGGTACCAGGACTGCGCGAAACTCACCGGCACCGACTTCACCCGAGTGTTCAGCAAGATGAACATCGCCGCCGGGGTGAGCGGCCAGTCCTTCTACATGACGTACGGCGGCACCAACTGGGGCTGGCTCGCCGACCCCAACGCGGTCTACACGTCGTACGACTACGGGGCCCCCATCAACGAGTCCCGCCAACTGACCGACAAATACCAGGAGTTCAAGCGCCTCGGATACATGGTCAACTCCGTCACCTCGCTGGCGCGCACCGACAAGGCCGAGGCACCCGCTCCTCCCGATGAGGCCCTGCGCATCGACCGGCGCGTCAACCCGGACGACGGAGCCCAGTTCTTCACCGTCCGGCACGCCGACACCCGCGTGAAGGACAAGGACGAGACGACTCTGTCGCTGAAAGGCGCGGACGGCGACTACCCGCGCGTACCGCAGCAGGGCGAGATCAGCGTCGACGGCCGGGACGCCAAACTCCTCGTCGCGGGCTACGACTTGAGCGAGAGCCAGCGGCTCGTCTACTCCACCTCGGAGATCATGACGCACGCCCGGATCGGTGACCGGGACGTGGCGCTGCTGTACGGGCGTGAGGGCGAGGCCGGCGAGACCGTGCTGCGGTACGCCGAGCGGCCCGAGGTCACCGTCCTCGACGGTGAGGTCACCACCACCTGGGACGCCGAGCGCGGCGATCTGCGGCTGAACTACACGCACAAGGGCATGGCCCGGGTGCTGGTGAACGGCCTGAAACTGCTCATCGCCGACACCGCCGAGACGGCCCACTGGTGGCGGCAGGACACGGCCGCGGGCCCGGTCCTCGTACGCGGCCCGTCCCTCGTCCGTACAGCCGAACTGGCGGGCTCCACCCTGAAGTTGACCGGTGACTCCACCAAGGCCGCGAAGATCGAGGTCATCGCGGACACCAAGAAGGCCAAGAAGATGACCTGGAACGGCCGCACGGTCGCCGTCACCCAGGCACCGCGCCCGGTCCGGCTGCCCGAGCTGACGACGTGGAAGTACAAGGAGGAGGCTCCGGAGTCCGCCCCGGACTTCGACGACTCCGCCTGGACCACCGCCGACCGCCTCACCGCCAATAACCCGGAACTGGCCGGGTCGCTGCCGGTCCTCGCGATGGACGAGTACGGCTACCACCACGGCAACGTCTGGTACCGCGGCCGGTTCAAGACCACGGGCCGGGCGACCGCGCTCGCGCTGAACGCCAACACCGGCCCGACCGGCCAGTACGCGGTCTGGCTCAACGGCAGCTACCTCGGCAGTTCCGGCGACGGCGCGCACACCTTCGGCATCCCGTCCGGGACGCTCAAGGCGGAAGGTGACAACGTCCTTTCCGTGCTCGTTGAGAACGCGGGCCACAACGAGGAATGGGGCCACGACTACTCCAAGGAGCCGCGCGGCCTGCTCGGCGCCGAGATGGTCGGCGGGGCCTCCACGCTCACCTGGAAGATCCAGGGCAGCCGGGGTGGTGAGGACCCGGTCGACACTGCCCGGGGCCCGTACAACAACGGCGGGCTTTACGGGGAGCGGGCCGGCTGGTCGCTGCCGGGCTTCCCCGACGGCGGCTGGAAGAGCACCACCCTGCCCGGCCAGTCTGGGAAGACCGGGCCGGGCGTGCGCTGGTACCGCACCTCCGCCCGGCTCGACGTGCCGCAGGGCCAGGACAACGCGATCGCACTCGATCTCGCCGAAGCCGACAGCGGCGGTACCGGCTACCGCGCCCAGATCTTCGTCAACGGCTGGCTGATCGGCCGCTACCTGCCGGACACCGGACCCCAGACACGGTTCGTCATCCCCAAGGGCATCCTGCGCGAGCAGGGCGACAACTCCATCGCCCTGGCCGTCTGGTCCACCGAGGCTGACGCGGGCCCGGGTTCGGCGAAGCTCGTGGACCTCGGAGCCTCCGCCGGCGGTGTCGACGTACGCCCCGTCGCCGCGCCCTCGTACAACGCCAAGACGTACGCCATGCCGGACTCGGGCGCCCATGTCACCGTCGACGCCGAGCCGTTCCTGGGCACCGGTACCGCCGCCAAGGTCCCCGTCACCCTGAGCGTGCCGAAGGACGCGCCGACGGCCCGGAACGTCAAGCTGGCGCTGAAGGCCCCGGACGGCTGGACCTCGACCACCGACGACACCACACGCTTCGGCCGGGTGCGGCCCGGCGACACGGTGACCGCCACGTACACCGTGATCCCGCCCGGCGACCCGGTCCACTACGCCGTCCTGTCCGCGACCGTCACGCTCACACAGCCCGGCCGTCCGGGCACCGTCACGGGTGTACGGGCCGTGCAGGTGCCGCCGCCGGGGCTGTCCGCCGACGCCTATGTCAGCGACCTGACCCTGGTCAAGGCGGTCAACGGCTGGGGCCCGGTGGAGAAGGGCGCCTCCAACGGCGAGTCCGCGGCGGGTGACGGTCGGACGCTCTCGGTCGGCGGCACCTCGTACGACAAGGGCCTCGGCGTGCACGCGAACAGCCAGGTCCGGGTCTATCTCGGCGGCGGCTGCACCCGCTTCACCGCCATCGCCGGGGTGGACGACGAGGTCGCCGACAACGGCAGCGTCGCCTTCCAGGTGATCGCAGACGGCCGCTCCCTGTTCGACAGCCCGGTGCTGTACGGCTCCGACGGCGGCGCCGCGGTCGACGTGGACGTGAGCGGAGCCCGCTGGCTGGACCTGCTGGTCGACGGGGACGGCGATGTCTCCACGGACCATGCCGACTGGGCCGACGCGAGGCTGACCTGCGGCGGCGGTGTCTGATGCCCGTGAGCGGGATGCGTTCGGCACGCGGCAGGTTCACCGTGCTGCTGCTCGCGATCATGGCCCTCGTGGCGGGGACGGTCGCGCCCGCCGAGGCCGGTCAGCAGGACGATCGGCGCGGCTGGACGGGAACTTGGGCGACGGCGGCCAGCGAGCACTACGACGTCTCGGGGATGTCCGAGGTGACGGTACGGATGCCGGTGCACACCAGCGTCGGCGGCTCATCCGTACGCATCCGCCTGACCAACGCCTACGCCACCGACCCAGTGACGATCGGGCACGCGACCGTGGGCCTGCGCGACGGCGGTTCCGCCGTGGCGCGCCCGTACGACCTGCGGTTCGGTGGGAAGCGTGAGGTGACAGTCCCGGCGGGCGGCCAGGCGGTCAGCGATCCGGTCGGACTCGCCGTGCCGGCCCTGGCCGACCTGGTGGTCAGTCTCCATCTGCCCGGTCAGGTCACGCACATCACCGACCACTGGTGGGCGCGGCAGACCGTCTACTGGACGGATTACGGGGCGGGCGACCACTCCGCCGACACCGCCGGCGACGCTTTCACCTGGACCACCACGAGCTGGCCCTTCCTCAGCGGCGTCGACGTGACCGCGCCGAGGACCGGATCGGTGGTGGCGCTCGGCGACTCCATCACCGACGGGTCGTTCTCGACGCCCGACACCAACCAGCGCTGGCCCGACCTGCTGTCCGCCCGGCTGAACGCCTGCCGGCCCGGCGCCGGGGTGCTCAACGCGGGCATCACGAGCAACCGGATCACCGCCGGGACCGCGACCAACCCCTCGGCCCTGGACCGCCTCGAACGGGACGTGCTCTCCCAGCCGGGGGCCAGGACCCTGATCCTCTTCGAGGGCATCAACGATCTCAGCGGGGCGAGTGCCGAGCAGATCATCGCCGGGATGACGGAGATCTCCGACCGGGCGCACCAGCGCGGGATGCGGGTCGTCGCCGCCACGATCACGCCGTACAAGGACTTCACCTGGGGCGGCTGGAGCGAGGAGACGGAGGCCCGGCGGCAGCAGGTCAACGCGTTCGTCCGGGACTCCGGCGGGGTCTTCGACGACTACGCCGACTTCGACCGGGCGGTACGGGACCCGGCGGACCCGCGGCGGCTCGGTGCGGCATACGACTCGGGCGACCATCTGCATCCCAACGACGCCGGGATGAAGGCCTTCGCCGACTCCATCGACCTCGCCGCGCTCGGGCTCGGCCGCGACTGTTCCTGAGGAGGACCCGTGTTCGGACATCTACGTGGACACCTGCGTGAACGCCGAAGATTCGCAGCCCTGACCACGGCCGTGGCGGCCGTCCTGGCGGCCCTGCTCCCGGTGACTCCGGCCGCGGCCGAGACCAAGCAGCCGGAGTGGACAGGGACTTGGGCGACCGCACAGCACGCCTCGTACGACCCGGGCACCTCGGAGGTGACCGTACGGATACCGGTGCGGGTGAGCGCCGGCGGGTCGAGCGTACGCATCCGCCTGACCAACGGCTTCACCACCGAGCCGGTGACGATCGGGCACGCGACCGTGGGGCGCGGTGACGGCGGCTCGGCCGTCGCGATGCCGTACGAGCTGCGGTTCGGCGGCAAGGACGAGGTGACCATCGCCGCCGGGGAGCAGGCGGTGAGCGATGCCGTCCGGGTCCCCGTGCCGGCCCGCAGCGACCTGGTCGTCAGCCTGTACTTCCCCGGTCGGCTCATCCACATCAGCCAGCACTGGATGGGTCTCCAGACCGTGTACTGGACGCCCGACGGCGGCGGCGACCACGCCTCGGACGCCGACGGGGACGCCTTCACCAGGACCGACTCCACCTTCCCGTTCCTGACCGGTGTCGACGTACGCGGCGGTGACACGGCGGGCGCCGTGGTGGTGCTCGGTGACTCCATCACCGACGGGGCGTCCTCCACGGCGAACGCCAACCGGCGCTGGCCCGACTATCTGGCGGGGCGGCTGTCAGCCTGCTTGACCACCGCCGGAGTGCTGAACGAGGGCATCAGCGGCAACCGGATCACGGCCGGCGTGGACGGCAACCCGTCGGCGCTGGACCGGCTGGAACGCGATGTGCTGGCACAGCCGGGCGCCCGGACGGTGATTCTTTTCGAGGGCGTCAACGACCTCAGCTGGGGCGGCGCCACCGGCGACCAGGTGATCGACGGCATGAAGGAGATCGCGCGCCGCGCGCACGCCCGCGAGCTGCGGGTGATCGGCGCGACGGTCGTCCCGTATCGCGGCTGGGGTGACTGGTGGACCGAGGCCAAGGAGGCCGACCGGCAGAAGGTCAACGCGTTCGTGCGCGACTCCGGCGGCGTCTTCGACGACTACGCCGACTTCGACAAGGCCGTACGGGATCCGGAGGACCCCGCCCGCTACGCCGCCGCCTTCGACTCCGGTGACCATCTGCACCCCAACGACACCGGGATGAAGGCGTTCGCCGACGCCGTCGACCTCACCACTCTCGGGGCGGCCCGCGACTGTCCGTCGACCCGCGTCAGGCTCACCCCGTACCGGCCGAGCCTGCAAGCCGGCGGCCAGGGCACGAAGATCACGGCGACCGTCACCAACGACGGCCGCTCGGCGGCCACCAACGTCCGTACCCGGCTGGATCTTCCGGCCGGCTGGTCCGCCGATCCGGCAGGCGGCGCGCGTATCCGCACCCTGGCCCCGGGTGAGAGCTCCACCGTCACCTGGACCGTGACCCCCGGGTCGGACGCCGTGTGGGGCACCCATCCGTTGAGTGTCCGCAGCTCCTACCGCCAGGACGGCAAGCAGCGGTTCGACACCGACGAGGTGGACGCCACGGTCACCCCCGTTCCGTCCGGCGTGCGGGCGCCGTACCTGACGACCGCCACCACCACTGACGCCCAATACGCGCAGAACGGCGACCAGTTCGCCATCTGGGCGGGTGGCCAGGACCTGTCCGGCTGGAAGGACGAGAAGGCCGTCATCCATCAGCCGGGCGCCGCGCCCGCCTCGGGCTCCGTGACGGCCCGCGTCGTCGGACAGACCGGCAGCGGGCCCTCCGCCAAGGCCGGGATCGCCGTCGCCAACGACCTGACCGCGCCGGAGAAGGGCGGCTACGCCGTGCTGACCATGTCCGCGCAGTTCGGCCTGGAATTCCTGACCGACAGCGACGGCGACGGGAAACTCGACACCTGGGCCGGGGGCGGCAGTTCGTACCACCCCGCCTGGCTGAAGCTCGTCCGCGACGGCGTCGAGTACACGGCCTACGCCAGTGCCGACGGCACCGCATGGCAGCAGGTCGCCGCCGTGACCGTGCCGTCCGCGAGCGGCGACGGCGACGCGGGCCTGGTCGCCAGCGCCGTCAACCTCAACTACCCCGGCCAGACCACCACCGCCGTATTCGACTCCTTCTCCACCACCAAGTGAGAGGTCTCCCCATGGCAGTGAATCGCAGGCACTTCATGACCACGGCGGCCGCCCTCGGCGGCGCGGTGCTGCTCGCCCCGCCCGGCACCGCCCATGCGCTCGCACAGGGCGCTGTGTCCGGGACCCCGGGCATACCCGACTACCAGCCCACCAAGGCCTCCCTCGACACCCACCCGGTGCCGCGCTGGTACAAGGACGCCAAGTTCGGCATCTTCGTCCACTGGGGCGTCTACTCGGTGATCGCCGGCGCGACCCCGAGAAGCGCCTCCGAGTGGTACCTCTGGTATCAGAGCACCAAGGACACCGCCGAGTGGAAGTACCACCGCGACACCTACGGCGAGGACGTCACCTATGACGACCTCATCCCGCAGTTCCAGGCCGAGAAGTACGATCCCGACGCCTGGGTGAAGCTGTTCGAGCAGGCGGGCGCCGAGTACTTCGCGCTGACCAGCAAGCACCACGATGGATTCGCCCTCTACCCCAGCAAGGTGACGGACCGTCATTCCGTGGCGTACGGGCCGAAGCGCGACCTCGTCGGTGAGCTGATGACCGCGGCCCGCAAGCGCGGCACGGTGCGGCCGGGCCTGTACTACTCGCTCGGCGAGTACTTCAACCCGGCGATCGGCCGGCCGATGCGCAACTTCTACACCGACGAGGAAATCCCGATGACCGGCTACAAGCCGGTCGAGGACTACATAGGTGACTACGAGCTCAAGCAGCTCTACGAGATCATCGACCGCTACGACCCGGAGCTGCTGTGGGCGGACGGACAGTGGTTCCGGCCGACGGGCGAACCGCCGTGGCGCAGTGAGGAACCCCTGGCCTATTACTACAACCAGGCCAAGAACCGTCGTAGGCCCAAGGGAGTCGTGGTCAACGACCGCTTCGACACCCACTTCGACTTCGCCACCTACGAGCAGCGCACCAATCCGACCATGGATCCCCAGAAGTGGGAGTGCTGCATGACCATGGGCTACTCCTGGGGCTACAACAAGCACGAGCCGGACGAGGACTACAAGACCTCCGAGTTCCTGATCCAGCTGCTCGCCGACGTGGTCAGCAAGAACGGCAACCTGCTGCTCAACATCGGTCCCAGGCCGGACGGCACGATCCCCGAGATCATGCAGGGGCGGCTGCGGGACATCGGCGCCTGGCTGAAGGTCAACGGCCCGGCGATCTACGGGTCGACGCCCTGGGTGCGGGCGGAGGAGGAGGGCAGCTCGCTCGGCATCCGCTACACCGTCTCCCCGGGCAAGTTCAACATCATCGTGCTGGGCGCGCCCAGCGGCACCCTCTCGGTGCCCGGCGACATCCCCATCAGCGCCACTTCCCGGATCCGGCTGCTCGGCGAGAGCGGCAGTCTGAGGTGGACCCGCCGTGACGGAAAGATCAACATCACCGTCCCGTCCAACCTGCCCAGCGACATCGCCAACGTCTTCACCGTCGACTGGGCCCGGTGACCGGCATGGGAATCCGCAACGACACCCGGTTCGACGCCCTGGGGCCCACCCTCACCGTCACCACGCAGCCGGCCGAGCCGGCCGCCGGTGACACGGTCACCGCCACCGCGGTCCTCACCAACGACTGCCCCTTCCCGCTCCGCAACGCCGTGCTCCACCTGATCGACCCCGGCGCCACCACGGCGGCGAAGACCATCCCGCTCGGCGATCTGCGGCGCGGCGCGAAGACGACCCGGCGCTGGGAGACGGCGATGCCGGCCGACGTGGCCGGGAACGTGTCGTTCACCGCGCACGTGGTCTTCGACGTCGACGGGCGCAGCAGCGACTGCGCGCGGTCCGCGACGACGGTCACGGTGCCCTACGAACCCAACGGGGTGAGGGACCCGTACCGGACGTTCGCCACCACCGACGACGCCAAATTCGGCCAGTACGGCAGCCAATTGGTGATCTGGGCGGGCGGCCGCGACTTCTCCGGCGGCACCGACGAGAAGGGGGGCATCCTCCGTCCCGGCTCCGCCGCCGAGGCGAGCGTGGTGCAGGTCAAGACGGTCAGCCTCACCGGCAGCGACAACCCCACCGCCAAGTACGGCATCGCGGTCGCCAACGACCTCACCGCCCCGGAGAAGGGCGGCTACGCCGTCCTCACCATGTCGAAGTCGTTCGGCCTGGAGTTCATGACCGACAGCGACGGCAACGGACGGCTCGACACCTGGGCCGGTGGCGGCGGCTCCACCCACCCCGCCTGGCTGCGCCTGGTCCGCGACGGCACCACCTACACCGCGTACTCCAGCGTCAACAACGGCCTTTCCTGGACCGAGATCGCGAGCGTGAACGTCCCCTCCGCGAGCGGCGCCCTGGACGCCGGCGTGGTGGCGAGCGCCGTGAACCTCAACTACCCCGGCACCACCGTGCAGGCCGTGTTCGACCACTTCTCAGTGGAGACGAGATGACAACCCATCGCCTCGCCCAGGCCGCCTACCGCCCCGAACAGGACTTCCTCCCGCCGCCCGTCTCCCTCACCGTCACCCCGGCCACCCCCGGGCCGGGCCAGGCCGTGACCCTGACCGCTACCCTCAAGAACACCACCGGCATCACCTTGCGCGGCACCGTTCTCTACCTCGCCGCGGGCGACATCGCGGAGTCGGACGGCCTGGGCGGCATCGCGCCCGGACGGTCGGTCACCCGCAGCTGGAAGACCCGGCTCCCCGACGACGCCGAGGGAGTGGTCCCCTGCATCGCACACGCGCTCTTCGACGTGCACCAGCACGGATCCGACTGCACCCGCGCGACCTCGTCGCTGAAACTGCCGTACAGGTCACTGGCCAGTGCCTTCGACAACGCCGGCATCTCCTCCGACGACGCCACCGCCGTCGCCGACATCGACGCCTCGCGTTCCAGCCTGTCCGCCCAGGCGCTGGCCTCGGTCGGACTGACTCCCGGAGCTTCGGTCACCTACGGCGGGACGGCCTTCACCTGGCCGGACACCGAGCCCGGGGCCAAGGACAACGTGGTGGCCTCCGGGCAGACCGTGCGGCTGTCCGGCACCGGCTCGCGGCTGGCCTTCCTCGGCACCTGCACCTGGGGCGACGGCAAGGGGTCCGGGAAGGTCGTGTACGCGGACGGTACGGAGCAGGCCTTCTCCGTCGAGGTCCCCGACTGGTACTGGGCGAACCCCGAGGCCGCGGTGGTACTGCCGTACCGCAACACCCCCTCCGGCCAGGACAGGAACCCGATCAGCCTCTACACCTTCGGCGTGGAGCTGGAGGACAAGGAACTGCACTCCGTCGTGCTGCCGAAGGTCAGCGACGGCCTGCCGAGCGGTAGTCCCGCTCTGCACATCTTCGCGATGACCGTCGCCTGAACCGAGCCGCGGCGCGGTGCGACCACCACATCGCACCGCGGCTCGGAAGATCCGAAAAGTTCTGAGAGGACGTTCATGACAGGCAATCAACCCCTCAGCCGTAGACGCCTGCTGACCGGAGCGGCCGCGTTCGGCGGAGTGGTGCTGCTGACGCCGTCAGGTGCCCACGCCGCACCAGGGGCCGCGGACAAGGCCGGCAAGCCGTTCAACACGACCCCCGCGTCGGTCGCGCTGCGACGGCTGCTGCCCGACCACCACCGGCAGGTGACGCTGCGCGCGCCGGCCGCCGACAGCGCCGACCGGTTCAAGGTCACCGGCCGGGCCGGGGCGATCACCGTGGAGGGCACCAGCCCGGCGGTGCTGCTCACCGGCCTCAACACCTATCTCGCGCGGGTGGCAAAGGCCGACATCTCCTGGAACGGCGAACAGCTGAACCTCCCCAGGCTGCTGCCCGCCCCCGACGGGGAGATCGCCGGATCGGCGAACGTGCCGCACAGGTTCGCCCTCAACGACACCAACGACGGCTACACCGGCCCCTACCGGGACTGGGACGCGTGGGAGCGCGAGCTGGACGTGCTCGCGCTGCACGGCATCAACCGGGTGCTGGTCTACACCGGCGGCGACGCCGTCTACTACGACACCTTCCGGCAGTTCGGTTACTCGGACGCCGAAATGCGGGCGTGGATACCGGCACCGGCCCATCAGCCGTGGTGGCTGCTGCAGAACATGTCGGGGTTCGGCGGCCCGGTGTCCCGGCGGCTCATCGAGCGCCGGGCCGAGCTCGCGCGGAAGATCGCCGACCGGGTACGGGAACTGGGCATGACCCCGGTCCTGCCCGGCTACTTCGGTACCGTGCCGGACGACTTCGTCGCCAAGCACGGCGGGGACGCGGCCGTGGTCCCCCAGGGCGACTGGGGCGCCTTCAAGCGACCCGACTGGCTCGACCCGCGCACCACGGCCTTCGACGAGGTGTCCGCTGCCTTCTACCGGGCCCAGTCGGAGCGGTTCGGCGACAGCACGATGTACAAGATGGACCTGCTGCACGAGGGCGGCAACCCCGGTGACGTGCCGGTGAACGAGGCCGCGGCAGCCGTCGAAAGGGCGCTCCAGAAAGCCCACCCGGGCGCGATCTGGGCCATCCTGGGCTGGCAGTCCAACCCGTCCAAGGCGCTGCTCGACGGGGTCGACAAGTCCCGGATGCTGATCGTGGACGGCCTGTCCGACCGCTACACCACCGTCACCGACCGGGAGAGCGACTGGGACGGCACCCCGTACGCCTTCGGCAGCATCTGGAACTTCGGCGGCCACACCCCGATGGGCGCCAACGCCCCGGACTGGGTGGAGCAGTACCCCAAGTGGCGTGACAAGGAGGGCAGTTCGCTCGCCGGTATCGCGGCGATGCCGGAGGCCGCCGACAACAACGCGCCCGCCCTCGCCCTCCTCACCGACCTGGCCTGGACACCCGGCGTCATCGACCTGGACGACTGGTTCGCCGCCTACGCCCTCTCCCGCTACGGCGGCCCCGACCGGCACGCTGCCGCGGCCTGGCAGACGATCCGCGACACCGCGTACAACATGTCCCGCGCGGACTCCTGGAGCGAGGCACCCGACGGACTGTTCGGCGCCCGTCCGAGCCTGACGGCGAACAAGGCCGCCGCCTGGGGCCCGGAGAAGGACCGCTACGACACCACCACCTTCGACAGCGCACTCACCGAACTCCTTGCCGTGCGAGCGGAGTTGAGGGACAGCTCGGCGTATCGCTACGACGTCGTCGACGTGGCCCGGCAGGTCCTGTCCAACCGCAGCCGTGTCCTGCTGCCGCAGATCAAGGCCGCGTACGAGGCCGGGGAAAGGGCCCTGTTCGGCAAGTTGACCGGGACCTGGCTGCACTGGATGGATCTCCTCGACGACCTGCTGGCGGCCTCCGGCCCGCACCTGCTCGGGCGGTGGCTCGCCGACGCACGCTCCTGGGGCGCCGACCGAGCAGAGAAGGACCGCCTGGAGTACGACGCCCGCTCCCTCCTCACCACCTGGGGCGGACGCGCCAGCAGCGAAGAGGGCCTGCACGACTACGCGAACCGGGAGTGGTCCGGGCTGGTCGGCGGCCTGTACCGCACCCGCTGGAAGACGTACTTCGACGCGCTCACCAAGGGACTCGCCACGGGCAAGGACCCGGCGACGATCGACTGGTTCGCCCTGGAGGACCGCTGGGCGCACGCGCACGAGACGCACCCGACCGAGCCCCACGGCTCCCCGTACGCCCTGGCCCGCCGCGTACGCGACCTGCTCGCCGCCACTCCCCATCAGGCGGCCCTCACCGCAGGGGCCGACCGGGGAGCGGTGGCCGAGGACACGCCCGCAACGGTGACAGCCACCTTCACCAACAGGAACGGGTTCGCGGCGGCACGCGACGTGACCCTCTCCGTCACCGCCCCCGAGGGCATGGCGGTGAAGCCGCTCGATCCGGTGCGCACCGAGTCGGTGGCGTCCGGCGAGACGTTCGCCGCTCGCTTCGAGGTCTCTCTCGCGGGTGAGCCGACGGAACTGGTCGGCCAGGTCGTCGTAGCGGCGGCGTACGCGGGCGGCGGAAAGGCGGTCGCGCCGATACGGCTGGTGGCCGCGGCAGGGGTCGGCGACCCGTACCGCACGGTCTCCTACAACGACGCCGTGTTCGGCCAGGCCGGCGACGAGATCGCCGTCGAGGGTGCCGGGGCCGACCTGTGGGGCGCCACCAACGAGTTCGGGGCGGTGTACCGGGCGGGCGCGTACGGCGACGGAACCGTGGCCGAGGTCATGGTCATGTCCCAGGACGCGACCGGGGGCTGGGCGCGGGCGGGCCTCGTCGTCCGCAACGACCTGGGCGCTCAGGGCAGCGCGGGCTATGTGAACCTGGCGGTCACGCCGTCCAACGGCTGCGCGCTGAGCTGGGACGCCGACGGTGACGGCCGTTTCGACTCGATCGCGCTGTCGGGCTCCTTCACCGCGCCGGTGCGGCTGCGGCTGACCAGGTCCGGCGCCTCGTACATCGGGGAAGCCAGCGCGGACGGTGTCACCTGGACGACGGTGGGCACGGCCACGCCGGGAGGCGCGACGGCCGCACAGGACGTCGGGGTCTTCATGACCGCGGCCAACGGCTGGAACGGCGCGCGGGGCATCGCCACGTTCGACGGTTTCACGGTGGCGTGATCTCCGTGACCGTGACGGCCGCGCGGCGGGTCCGGCTCACGGATCAAGATCCGGACCGTTCCCGGGCCAACGACCGCTCGGGTTCTTCCGAGTGTCCGAAAAAGAGGCGCCTCACCGGGGCTTTTGCCCGGCAGGCGCCTCTCCTTCGACCATGGACGGCGCAAGCTGCTCACACTCCGAAACTGTCCGACGGCGGTTCGCCGCGACCGGTTGTTGGTTAGGGTGACGCGCAGAGGCTGATCCCGATGACCTTGGCCAGGGCGGTGGCCACGCTGGCGAGTTCGGGAGTCGGACACGACGGGGGGCTCGCGTTGGATCGCCTGGCCGGAGCACTGGAAGTCGGCCCAGCCCAGTTGATGCTTGACGGGTTTGTCATCTTGCTCGGTCCAGCCGCGCAGCCCGTAAAGGCTGACGATATCGGCGGGCGGCAGCGGGCGGTTCTCGCGGGGCTCGACCGCCGCCACGTAGGGAGCTGCGGCGCGGTCGAGTTCGGCGACGAAGTGCGGGCTTTCGCTGGGGCCGTAGAAGCAGTCGCCGTCCGGAAACAACGCCCCGCCGTCGTGGGGCGGGGTCACCGGTTCCGCCGGCGCGGTCAGCGTCTTGTCGCGGTCCCGCGGCGTCGGCGGAGCGGCCGCGTAATCCCGCAACGCCCCACGCCGCGCACGGCAGACGAGAAGGTCACTGTCGCAGGTCGACCGGACGCGGTGGGCGTGTGACCGGCCGGTCGGCGCCCGCGGTGCTGGCCCCGTCGCTGCGCGCGTGGCTCGGGCTGATCGCGGCGCTCGCCGCGCTGGTGGTCGTCGTGCTCGGGGTCCTGTACGCCGGTCACAGCGAGCCTGGCAGGGTGGACAGGTGGATCGTCGAGCCGACGGCGGACAGCGTGGGGCCGCCGTGGCGGCGCGTCGCTCTGGCCACGGACTTCCTGGGAGAGCCCGCCGGGGCCGCGATGCTGGTCGTGGCCGCCGTCGCAGGCTGCCTGCTGCTTCGGCGGCCACGCGCGGCGGTGCTCATCGTTGCCGGTTCCGGCATGACAGTGGCGACGACGAAGCTGCTCAAGCCCCTGGTGGGACGCACCATCCACGGCGACGGCAACCTGTCCTACCCGAGCGGGCACACCGCCTTCCTCACCGCGCTCGCGCTCGTGGTGGCGCTGCTCGCGACCGGCCGGTTCGGCCTCGGCAGGACGGGCGGCACGTTGCTCGTACTCGCCGCGGCGCTGGTGGCCGGCGCCGCCATGGGCTGGGCGCAGGTCGCCCTGAGCGCGCACTACCCGACCGACGTCCTCGGCGGCTGGTGCACCGCGCTGGCCGTGGTACCGGCGACCGCGTGGCTGGTCGATCGGACGGCCGACCGGCTGGGCGATGAGATGGCCGACGCCGGTCGGCAGGAGCGCCGCTGACGTCGCGTCACCTCACGTCACGTCACGCCACGTCACGCCAGGCGGCGGAATACGGGCTTCACCGGTCGCCCGGCCAGCCAGGGGGTGGGATCGGCGGCGTCCAGGGCCTTCCGGTATACCGCGCATGCCTGGGCCACCACCTCCACGGTGCGGTCGATGTCGGCGTCGCTGAGCGCGCTGCTCACCACGAACGACGGGGCCAGCACCCCGCCCGCGAGCATCCGCCGGAGGAACAGGGTGCGGTACTGCTGCGACGGCTGTCGGTTCTCGTCGAGGGTGGCGAAGACCAGGTTGCTGGACCGGCCCCGGACGACGATGTGGTCGCCGACGCCCATGCTCGCCGCGGCGTCGCGGACACCGGCGGCCAACCTCTCGCCGAGGGCGTGCAGTTGCGCGGTGACGCCCTCCTCGACGTAGGTGGTCTGCACGGCCATCGCGGCTGCCAGGGAGTGCGTTTCCGCACCGTGCGTGGTGGACAGCAGGAACACCCGGTCGCCGGAGTGACGCAGCCCGCCCCGCTCCATCAGCTCGCGGCGCCCGGCCAGCGCGGAGACGGCGAATCCGTTGCCCAGCGCCTTGCCGAACGTGGAGAGGTCGGGGACGACGCCGTACAGGCCCTGGGCGCCCGCCTCGGACCAGCGGAAGCCGGTGATCATCTCGTCGAAGATCAGTACGCAGCCGTGCCGGTCGGCCAGCTTGCGCAGGCCGGCGAGGTACCCGGGCGGCGGCTCGGTGTGGGTGGCGGGTTCGAGGATCAGGCAGGCGATCTCGCCTTGGTGGCGGGTGAGCAACTCCTCCGTGGCGGCGAGGTCCCCATAGGGGAATGACAGGGTGAGCTCGGTGGTCGCCGCCGGAATGCCGGCGGGCATCGGCGTCGTACCGATGAACCAGTCGTCGACGGAGAAGAACGGATGGTCGGCGCAGATGGCCACCAGCGGGCGCCCGGTGGCGGCTCGGGCGAGGCGCACCGCGGCGGTAGTGGCGTCGGAACCGTTCTTCGCGAACTTCACCATCTCGGCGGTCGGCACCGTGGCCAGGAAGCGTTCCGCGGCCTCGACCTCCACGATGGACGGCCGGACGAAGTTGCTGCCGCGGTCGAGTTCCCGCCGCGCCGCCTCGATCACGCGTGGGTGGGCGTGGCCGAGGCTGACCGACCGCAGGCCGGAGCCGTACTCGATGTAGCGGTTGCCGTCGATGTCCCACACGTGGGCACCGTGGCCGTGGCTGATGACCGGGGCCAGGTTCTCGGGGTACTGGTCGTCGCCCTTGGCGTAGGTGTGCGCGCCCCCGGGGATCATGGCGTGCAGCCGCTCGTTCGCCATCCGCGACCGGGGCAGGACGAACTCCTCGGTCTCTTCGGTCTCTTCGGTGATTTCGGTGTGCACGCCGGCCTCACTTCTCTCTGTGCTTCAGGACCTCGGCGAGGCTCGGCGCCTCCCGGTCCCGCTGGGACATCGATGTGACCGACAGCGGCCAGGGAATGGCGAGCTCCGGGTCGTCGAAGGCGATCGTCACGTCCTCGGCCGGATCGTGGGGGCGGTCGATCCGGTACGAGGTGTCGGTGGTTTCGGTGAGCGCCTGGAAGCCGTGCGCGCACCCCGCCGGGATGTACAAGGTCGCCTGCGTCTCGTCGGACAGCTCGAAGAAGGCCCGGTTGCGGTACGTCGGCGAGTCCGGCCGCAGATCCACGACGACGTCGAAGATCCTCCCGTACGAGCACCGCACCAGCTTGGCCTCGCCGGCGCCGGAGCGCAGGTGCAGGCCGCGCAGCACGCCCCGGACCGAGCGGGACAGGCTGTCCTGGACGAAGGCGTCCGGGTCGAGGCCCACCGAGCGGACCACGTCGGCTTCGAAGGTGCGGCAGAAGAAGCCGCGCTCGTCGGCGTACGGCGTCGGCTCGAACAGGTACGCCCTGGCGATCTCCGGGACTTCGGTCACTTTCATTCCGGGCGCATTCATGGAGCCTCCTGCCGAGCGTGGGCTTGCGCGTGGGTGTGGTCGGTCGCCGGGAACAGGGCCACGGTCAAGGCGGTGAACTGGTCCTCGAGTTGCCGGGCGGCGGCCAGGTTCCGTTCGGTGAGGGTCCGCCGCAGCTCCGCAGATCGCTTCTCCAGCGCCCGGAACTGCTCGAGCAGCCGGTCGGCGTCGACCTCGCGAGCCGGGTGGCAGTACGCGCCAAGCCCCATCCGATCCATGAGCGCGTCGCTCTTCGCCGCGTAGCTGAGTGCGAGCGTCGGTGTGCCGACCTTCAGCGCGCAGATCAGGTTGTGGTACCGGGTCGCCACCACGGTGTCGGCAGCCGCCGTCTCCTTCATCAGGTCGGCCAGCGAGGCCGCCTCGGCGGCGGTGACCAGCGGCGAGTCCACCGCGTCGATGATCGCGGCGACCACGGGCGTATCGCACTCGTCGCCGGTGAGCAGCCGGACCGGCCTGCCGTCCTCGACCAGCGCACGGACAAAGCGAGTTGTTCCGTCGAGGTAGCGCCGGTGGATCTCCTCGGCCCGGGCGCGGTCGTCGTTGCCGCCGTGGAAGTCCATGACGCCGACGCAGACCGTGCCCTGCGGGCCGTCCGGGGGCGCGCTCGCCTCCGGCGTCGGCAGGGCGAACGCCAGGTCCGGGTAGACCTCGTCGCGTGTGGTGTCCACGCCCATCTCCCGCATTGCGTCCCGGGATTGGACGTCACGGTACGAGCGGTACGCGGCCAGCCGTGCCGACCAGCGCACCAGGGCCCGGGTCGGCCGGTCGCTGATCGGGGCGGCGCCGACACCGACCAGCGCGACCCGGGTGCGAAGCAACCGGCCACTCGCGCAGAGCAGGGACAGCGAGTACGGGAAGCCCCACGGCCGCAGTGGCAGCGTGGCCTCCAGGACGCCCATGCCCGGCACGATCACCACGTCGTGCCGGCGCACCCAGGCTGCGGTGCGGACGGCGTCGACGAGTTTGCCCAGCCCCTTCGCCGCGATCGCGCCCGCACGTGACGCGGTCCGGTACTCCCCACGGTTCCAGTGCAGCCGCGTCGCGGAGATCCCGTACTGGGCCGCGACGACCTCGGGTCCGCCGCACAGCGCGTCCACGACCGCCTTCGGGTGCTCGGCGCGGAGGTAGCCGAGCACGGCCTCGAGCGACCCGTCGTTGCCGAGGTTGCCGGAGCCGAGCAGGCCGAACACCCCGACGCGCACCGGAGGTTCGTTCGCGGACGTCATGCCTGCCTCCCTTCACGACCTTCGCGACCTCCACGGATTCCACGGACTCCACGGACTTCACGGACTTCACGCCCGGCGACGAGGGCGTCGACGGAGACGCTGAGCTTGGCCGGGTCGACCGGGGCACGGTCCTCGACCCGCTCGCCGGCGCCCGGGCGGGCCCGGCTGGTCATCCATGCCGCCAGGTGGCGGTAGCACGCGCGCCGGTCGGCCGAGGACAACGGCGCCCGCCGGATCGCCGTAACGAAGCCCCCGACGTACTCGGCGAGCAGCCGGGGCGTCGGGTGCAGCGGGCCTGCCCGGCGCGGGTCGAGGTTGACGCACCGGGAGCGTTTGCTGGGGTTCGCCCGCTCGGCGCGGGTGGGGTGGTCGCGGCGGAAGTACAGCAGCTCCGGCACCTGGTGGAAGGGCCCGTGCAGGCCGATCTCGGCGACGAACGTGCGGTCCGCGTGGTGGTAGCTGTCGTGCGGCTTCACCCTGCGCAGCACGTCGGCCCGCATCACCCCGTAGAAGTCGTCGCCGCCGGGCTCGAACAGCATGCTGCGGAAGCGCTCCGGTGCGTGCGGCGAGGCGGTGGCGAGCGTGTACTCGTACGGGACCTTCACCCGGCCGTCCTCGTCGATGACCGCCTGGTCGGCGTGCGCGAGGATCACGTCGGGCCGCGCGTCCAGTGCCTCCACGCAGCGCCGCAGCAGGTCGCGGGCGTAGAGGTCGTCGTGCGAGGCCCACTTGAACAGCTCGCCGCGGCACTCGGTGAACACGTAGTTGTGGTTCGGTGCGGCGCCGACGTTCCGCGACAGGCGTATGTACCGGATGCGTGAGTCCTGGGCCGCGTATGTGCGGCAGATGTCCTGGGTTCCGTCGGTCGAGGCGTTGTCGGAGATGACCAGTTCGAAGTCCTCGTAGGTCTGGCCGAGGAGCGCGTCGAGCGACTCGGCGAGGTACTCCTCGCCGTTGTACACGGGCAGGCCGATGCTCAGCCGGGGATGGGCGGTCATGACGTCCTCACTTCGCGAAGGGTGTTCTGGTGGTGCTCGCGCAGGGCGGACCGCAGCTGCAGCCACCACACGGCCGAGCCGGTGACGATCGCGGCGGCGACGCCCCAGGCCGAGCCGACCGTGCCGGCCACGGCCGCCCCGCCGAGCCCGCCGCTGACGTAACAGGCGGAGGCGATCAGCTGGCTGCGCAGGCTGCGCCGGGCCGCGCCGAGCGCGCGCAGCCCGGCCGCCGCGCCGGTGCCGAGTCCTGCGCCCGCGACGCCGAGCGTGACCGGCACGATGAGCTCCGAGGCAGCGCTCCAGACGCCGCCGAGCACGAACTCGCCGCCCCGGTCGGGGACCAGCAGCAGCGCCCCGCCCCAGAGCAGCGCGGCGACGGCCTGCCCGCCGCCAAGGAGAAGGCAGAATTTCCCCAGCCGCCGCGGGGCCCGCCGCAGCACCCGTGCCGCCTCCGCGACGGTGACCAGGGACAGCCCCATCAGCACAGCCGTGAACGGGCCGAGCAGGAGCTCGGCGCCCCTGATCACGCCCACCGCGCCGACCCCGACGATCGCGCCGAGCCCGTACGCCCGCAGCTGGCCCCCGCCGCTGTTGCTGACGTTCTCGACCAGGTACCGGTACCCGAGGTCGCGGTGCGCGCGAAGCCAGTCGCGCGCACCGGTCACGTGGGGCCGGATGCCGGACTGGAAGCAGCCGTACACCGCGGCCACCGCGGCGGACCCGCCCCAGGCGAGCACGAAAGCGGACACGCTGCCCACGCGGGCCGCCACCACCATGGCCGGGACGAGCGCGACGCCCCACACCACGTCGTTGACGAAAGCCTTCCGCCCGGTGCCGGCGGCGAAGAACGCGAACCGCCATGCGTCCTGGAGCAGCAGCCCCGGCAGGACGACGCCGAGGCAGGCGAACGCGGGCCCTACGCGGCCGCCGACACCCAGTCCGATCACCAGACACGCAGTGCCGAGGGCGGTACCGACGCCGAGCGCGGTACCCGACGACCGGGCCACCGCCGCGCGCCAGGAAGCGTGCGGCACGCCACTGAAGCGCACAACGAGCGGGTCGGTGGCAAGGCCGCGAGAGACGTTGAGCACGACGCCGTAAGTCACCCAGGCGAGGGTGAACACGCCGAACGCCGTCACCCCGAGCGAGCGGGCCACGTAGATGCCCACCGCGAAGTTGGACATGCTGGAGGCCGCCTGGTCGGCCAGTCCCCAGGACAGCCGGCCGGCGAGGGCCCGCTTGGCGGATCCGGCCGATGGCGCCGTTGTCTGCGGATCCTCCCCCTCTGCGGTCACCGGTGTCATGCCTTGATCAGCCCGGCGCCGTGCAGGGCTGCGGCCGCGGCGGCGACGGTGTCGAAGGGCAGCCCGGACCGCTCGGCGACGTCCAGCAGACTGTGCTCGCCGTCGGAGAGGTTGAGCACCCAGAGCATGGCCATCTGGGCCTGCTTGGTGTCGCTGCGGCCGCCGATCGCGTCGTACAACCCGCGTCGGCCCAACTGCGGTTCGCCGTAAGGGCTGAGGTTCAGGTACCGCCGGTTGCGGTCCAGGACGGCGAACGCCTCGCGGCAGACGGAGAGGGTGTCTGCCATCGCTTCCGGGGAGACGAAGTCCAGGTTGTCCGCCGAGGTGTGGTACTCGGGGTAGCCGGCGTACGGGGTCCGGGTGAGCGAGCCGACGCCAAGGTTGAACCCGGGCGAGCAGAACTGCCGCTCGTCGTAGCCGTACGGAGTGAACTCGGTGACGCGGTGCGGACGTTCGGAGGCGGCCAGCACGTGCCGCATCACCCGGTCGATCTCCGCGTCGCCGCGCCTGCTCTGCTTGTACGTCAGGTGGCCCGGGTCGCCGACACAGGCCAGCACCAGCCCGTGCCTGACCCGCTCCACCCGCTCCTTGTTGCGGGCCAGCCAGGTGATCGCCCCGATGGTGCCGGGCGCGAAGATGAACCGGTAGGTGTAGTACGGCGTTTGCCGGTCCAGCGCCCGGGCCAGGAACGTCGCCACCGCGATGCCGGCCAGGTTGTCGTTGGCCAGCGACGGGTGGCAGACGTGGCAGGAGACGATCACCTCGTCGGGGACCTGCCCGGGGACCACATGCTCGGCGTAGGTGAGGTGGCCGTCGGCGAGGGTGGAGTCGATGCGGACCTCGTACTCGCCGTCCGGCATCGCGTCCAGGGTGTCCTGGGCCAAGCAGAATCCCCATTCCGGCTTGTAGTAACTGGTGCGGTACGGCACCCAGTTCGGGTGCTCCGGCAGGGTGTGCAGGTGTGCGCGCAGCTCGGCCAGCGGCATGGTCGCCGACACCGGCACGCTGTAGCCGAGTACGTGCAGGCTGGACGCGGCGAAGTCGACGACCCGGTTCCCGGTGGTGTCGGCGATGTACGCGTCGCGGATGTTCCACTCCTGCGGCACCGTCCAGTCGAGCACCTGCGTCCCGGTCGGCACCTCGTGCACCTGCAGCGGGATGTACTCGCCGACGATGTCCAGGGTGGCGCGCACGCCGTCCCCTGTGATGCTCCGCCACAGCGGGTACAGCCGTTCCACCAGCGCGTACATCTCGTCGCCGGCGGTGGTCATCGGCTGTTCGCCGGCCGAGGTCATCGGCGCCACCGCAGCGTGTCGTCGACGGTGCCGGCCTCGGACGCCGCGCGCAGCACGGCAAGGCGAGTGAAGCGTCGCTCGAAGTCCTCCCGAGTCAGCCCGAACTCCCGGTAGGCGTCGGCGAGTTCAAGCGCACCCCGCTTCACCGTCCACTCGCAGTCGAAGCCGGGTATCGCGGCGCGGAACCGGGAGAAGTCCACCCGGTACGACCGCGGATCGGCACCGTTCTCCCCGGTGATCACCACCTTCGCGCCGGACACCGCCTCGGCGACCTGCTCGGCGATCTCGGCGACCGTGACGTTGTTGATCTCGCTGCCGATGTTGAACGCCCGGTCGTGCACCGCTTCCCGTGGCGCGGTCAGCGCGGCTGTGAAGGCCCGTGCGATGTCGGCGGCGTGCACCAGCGGGCGCCAGGGGGTGCCGTCGGAGAGCACCAGCACCTCGCCGGACAGGAGCGCATGGCCCACCAGGTTGTTCAGCACGATGTCGGCGCGCAGCCGGGGCGAGTAGCCGAAGGCGGTGGCGTTGCGCATGAACACCGGGGTGAAGTCGCCGTCGGCCAGCGCGTGCAGGTCGTCCTCCACCCGCACCTTGGACTCCGCGTACGGCGTCACCGGGCGCAGCGGGGCGTCCTCGCCCACCAAGTTCGACAAGTCGGGGTCGCCGGCGGCGCCGTAGACCGAGCAGGTCGACGCGTACAGGAAGCGCCGCACTCCGGCGTCGCGGGCCAGCCGGGCGAGGCGTACGGACGCGTGGTGGTTGATGTCGTAGGTGAGCTCCGGCGCCAGCGATCCCAGCGGGTCGTTGGACAGGGCAGCCAGGTGGATCACGGCGTCCACCCCGGCCACGTGGTCGGCCGTGACGTCGCGCAGGTCGACCCGGTGCCCCTGCGGGTCGGCGGGCGTCGGGCCGAGGACGCAGTCGGCGAACAGGCCGGCGTCAAGGCCGACGACTTCGTGTCCGGCGGCCGTGAGGACCGGGGCCATGACGGTGCCCAGGTAGCCCTGGTGTCCGGTCAGTAGTACGCGCAAGGTTCAATCCCCCAGGTTGAGCGTGAGTTTGGTGACGGCGAACGCCTCGGCGTAGCGCTCGTGGCATTCGATACCGCGGATCCGGGCCAGGCCGAGGAAGGCTTCCCGGTCGTACCAGGGCCGGTGCCGCTGCGAGGGGTAGTGCTCCTGCAGCAGCCGCACCTTCTGTTCGGCGATCTCCGGGGACAGTGGCTGGTACGCCGCCGGACGGCCGAGATCGCCGTCCCACTTGACGATCTCGTAGCCGAGTACGAGGTGGTCGCGGAAGGCGGTGGGTATCAGCTGCGCCAGTCCGCGGTGGTCCTGGTGCGCGTCGTCGGTGCGCGGGGCCAGGATCAGATCCGGGTCGGTCTGCGCGCGCAGTTCCTCGACCGCGGCCTTGGCCTCGTCCCAGTGCACGGGCATCCGGCCGTCCGGCAGCTTGAGCACGGTCAGCCGCAGGTCGGCGCCCGGGCAGAAGGCGGCGAGCGCGGCCCGCTCCTCCTGCTCGCGCTCGCTGCCGCCGCCGGAAAGCACCAGGGCGTCGACACGGAGACCCGGCCGCGCGAGGCACAGCGTCAGCAGCGTGCCGCCGGCGCCGATGGCGATGTCGTCGCAGTGCGCGCCCACCGCGACGATCCGGTCCAGGCGCCCGGCCCCGAGCCGGATCACGCGCTCACCCCGGCGCCGTCTCTGGTGCCGGTCGCGCCAGCACCGTCCCGTTCCCACACGGCCCACGGGCGGTCGCCCCGGGCGTAGGCGGCGTCGAGCGCGGCCCGCTCCTTCACGGTGTCGGTCGGCCTCCAGAAGCCGCGGTGCTGGTGCGCCACGAGGCGGCCCTGCTTGGCCAGTTGGGCGCAGCCGTCGGCAACCAGGTCCCCGTTCTCCGGTATGTGATCGAAGACCTCCTGGCGGAGCACGAAGTAGCCGCCGTTCTCCCACAGCGGCAGTTCGCTGACCGCGGTGATGCCCCCCACCAGGCCGTCCTCGCCCAACTCCACGCAGTGGAACGACGACTGCGGCGGCACCACCATCATCGACGCACCGGCGTCGCGCTGCGCGAACCGGTCGATCATCTCGGGCAGCGGGGCGTCGGTGAGCACGTCGGCGTAGTTGGCGAGGAACATCTCGTCGCCGTCCAGGTGGTGCCGCACCCGGCGCAGCCGCTCCCCGATCGGTGACTCGATGCCGGTCTGCGCGAACGTGATCGTCCAGTCGGCGATGTCGGTGGACAGCAGCTCGGTCCGCCCGCCTCGCAGCACGAAGTCGTTGGACACCGTCTCCTCGTAGTTGAGGAAGAAGTCCTTGATGTGGTGGGCCCCGTAGCCGAGGCAGAGGATGAACTCCCTGTGCCCGAAGTGCGCGTAGTAGCGCATGACGTGCCAGATCAGCGGTCGCGGGCCGACCATCGCCATCGGCTTGGGCACGTCGTCCGCGGCACCGCTCCGCATCCGCATCCCGTAACCGCCGCAGAACAGAACGACCTTCATGCTGTGCCCTTTCACGACGCGGCCTCGGCAATGCTCAGTTCCGGGATGGGAAAGACGAGCCGGCCGCCCCAGTCGTGCACGAAGGACAGCTGCTCGACCAGCTCGGCCCGCAGGTTCCACGGGAGGACGAGGACGTAGTCCGGTCTGTCGGCGGCTATCTGCTCCGGCGGCAGGATCGGGATGCGGGTGCCCGGCGTGAACCTGCCGTGCTTGTAGGGGTTGCGGTCGACCGTGTAGGGGAGCAGGTCGGGGCGGATGCCGCAGTGGTTGAGCAGGGTGTTGCCCTTGCCCGGGGCGCCGTAGCCGACGACCGTCTCGCCGCGCTCGGCCGCCTTGATGAGGAACCGCAGCAGATCCCGGCGGACCTTGGCCACCCGGGCGGAGAACTCGGTGTACCCGGACAGCTCCTGCAGCCCGGCGGCCTTCTCCCGGTCCAGCACGTCGGCCACCCGCTGCGACGGCTCGCCCGCCACCTCGGTCGGCCGGGCCCACAGCCGGATGGAGCCGCCGTGCGTGGGCAGCAACTCGGCGTCCACGAGCGTGAGTCCGCCGCTCGCAAGGGCTCGGGTCGCGGACGCGACCGTGTAGTACTGGAAGTGCTCGTGGTAGATCGTGTCGTACTGGTTCTCCTCGATCAGGGTCAGCAGGTGCTGCACCTCGATGGAGACCCAGCCGTCGTCGGCGACCAGGGCGCGCAGCCCCTGGGTGAACCCGACCACGTCGGGGATGTGCGCGTACACGTTGTTCGCCACGACCAGGTCCGCCGGGCCGTGCTCGGCGCGGACGGCCGAGCCGGTGTCCGGGCTCAGGAACTCCGTGAGCGTGGGCACACCCGCGTCCCGCGCCGTGGCGCCGACGTTCACCGACGGCTCGATGCCGAGGCAGCGGATCCCCCGGTCCACCACGTGCCGCAGCAGATACCCGTCGTTGCTCGCGACCTCGACCACGAAGGCGTCGGAGCCCTCGGTGTCGAGTCCCACCCGCTGTACGGCGTCGGCGACGAACGTGCGCGCGTGCTCCACCCAGGAGGTCGAGTACGAGGAGAAGTACGCGTACTCCTTGAACGTCTCCTCCGGCGTGATCAGCGGCGGGATCTGCGCCAGCCAGCAGTCGGTGCAGATCCGCAGGTGCAGCGGGTACGCAGGCTCCGGCATGTCCAGTTGGTCCGCGGCGAGAAAGCTCTCACACGGCGGGGTCGCCCCAAGATCGACGACGCTCGCCAGCGCTTCCGAGCCGCAGAGTCGGCATCGTGTCATCTACTGTCCCCATCCCCCCTGTTCGCGCGGGTGTCCCCGCCGCGAGCCAGTGCTGACCGACCCGCGATCGCGGTGCGGTACTCATCCACCAGTCGCTCCAGCCCGACGGCCGGGCTGAAGCGCTGCTCGTAGCTGCGCCGGGCCGCCTGGCCCATCTCCTGGTTGCGGTCCGGCTCGGCCGCGATCCGGCGCATGCAGGACGCGAGCGAGGCGGGCTCGCCCGGCTGGTGCAGCAGCCCGGTCACCCCGTCCTCGAGGAGTTCGACGAAGGCGCCGTGACCGGCGGCGACGGCCGGGACCCCCGCCGCCATCGCCTCCGCGACCACCAGGCCGAACGTCTCCGGGGCCATCGAGGGAGCCACCACGGCGACCGACCGCGCGACGGCCTGCCGGACCTGAGCCGGGTCGAGCAGGCCGACGTAGCGCACGTCGTCCCGGCCCGCCGCCCAGGCGGTCACCTCTCGCTCCAGCGGCCCCGCGCCGGCGAGCACGAGCGGCACGCCCACACCGCCGCCCGCGGCGATCTCGTCCCACGCGGCCATGAGCAGCCGTACGCCCTTGGCCTCCGCGAGCCGGCCGAGGAAGAGCAGCTGCTCGCCGGCGCCCGTTCGGCAGGCGCCGGGGTCGGGTACGAAGTTGTGCTTCAGCGTCAGCCGCTCGGGTGGCATGCCGGACCGCACCAGGAGGTCGCGCTGCGCCTCGGAGATGCAGAAGAACCGCTCCACGCCGGACCACCACCGCCGCCGGTTGACCGTCAGGCTGACCGCGAGCGGCACCGTCGCAAGCCGGGAGTTCCGGTAGCAGCCGTGCCGGACGGCGGGCAGCGACGCCCTCGACCCGACGCAGTCGGTGCACGACCGGCCGTCCCTGTGCAGCGTGCCGGGCGAGCAGACCTGGGTGTAGTTGTGCAGCGTGGCGACGACCGGTACGCCGACGTCGGCGCAGGCGGCGAGGACCGCGGGCGACAGGAGCGGGAAGACGTTGTGGACGTGCACCACGTCTGGGCGTGAGGTGCGCAGTCGGGCGGCGAGCTCTTTGCGGACCGCCGGGTTCCACGGCACGAGGAGCGGCACCGCGGCCTTGCCGACGAGGGACCGGCCGGCGATGTCGTCGCTGCGCCGCTCGAACACCTCGGCCCGGTGGCCGGCCGCGCGCAGCAGCGCCACTTCCTGGTCGACGACTCTGTTCTCCCCGCTCGGTTGCGCCGAGGAGTAGCGGTTGTGCACCACGAGGACATGCATGCTCAAGGTCACCTCCGGGCCCATCGCGGGATACGTCGTCGGGGAACTGCGGGCGTCGTCAGGGGCGTGGCCGTCGAGAGGGGCTCGGCCGCGGCAGGTGCCGCAAGCAGCGAGGCGGCCAAGGCCAGATGCAGCAGATACGCCGAGGCGTCACCAAGGCCGGCCTCGGTGTACGACGAGATCCCGACGTAGCTGATCAGGAAGATCGCGCAGGCCCTCGGCAGCGACGGTGGTCGCAGTAGCGCGACGCCGGTAAGGACGATGAGCATCGCCGCCACGATGGTGACGCCGATCAGCCCCTGCTCGTGGTAAGCGGCCAGCCAGCTGTTGTCGATCGGCAGCCCGCCGAACGACTTGTCGCCCAGGCCCATGCCGAACACCTGCTCCGAGGTCGTCCGGGGCGCTGCCAGCAGGGCGTCCCAGACCTTGGCCCGACCGGTGAGGCTGGTGAAGTACTCCTTGCTCTGTCCGCGCAGGAACCACGCCTGCAGCGCGGAGGCGAACCCCACCGCGGCCACCACGGACACCACCACCGCCCAGGAGAAGAAGCGGCGGGCGGCGGCGCTGGTCAGGACGAGCGAACCGATCGCCAGCACAAGGCCGATGAGCAGGCCGACCGTGGCCGTCCGGGTATGGGTCAGCGCGAGCAGGACGAGTGACGGCACGATGACCATCGCCGCGCTGCCCCTGGTGGTCCGGCGGCCCACTACGAGCAGGACCGTGAGCCCGGTGATCACTGCGGCGTACTGGCCGATCTGCGGCGGGGTGAGCGGCCACAACGCGCCGACGAGTCGTCCGCCGTAGGTCTCGGGCATGGCCGCGCCGGGTGAGATGACCAGGCCGACGGCCGCCGACCCGAGCACCGCGAAGTACATCCGGATGTGGTGCCGGACGAACGTCAGGCTGCCGTCCCACCATCGGGTGAGCAGCCAGAGCGTGCCGACGAAGAGAGCGAACCGGGCGCAGCGGAACAGCGCGCCGAACCCGACCTCCAGGTTCACGCTGGAGATCACGCTCGGCACCAGCAGCAGGGTGAGCAGGAACACGAAGGCGCTGGGTCGGATGCGCAGCCGGCGATTGAGCGCGAGCGCCAGCGCGAACGCGGCGACCAGCGCGCCCATGGTGACCATCTGGATGAGGGAGCGAGGCAGCGGGACGATGGTCTTCGCCCCTGCGGAGCCGAGCGTGTTGAGGCCCAGCAACGCCCAGACGATCCCGACGGCCTTCGGTGTGCCGGCAGCAGGGCGCGGTTCGGCGCCGGGCTGCGTGACCGTCGTATCCGGTCCGCCCGGCAGGACGCCGCGCTTCAGGTCTCCGTGCATCTCAACCACCGGCCCGTGGGTCGAAGGTGCTGCCCGCGTCCTGCCGGTACGGCGTGCCCTGCCACTGCCCGGAGTCGAACTTCTGGTCCGTGTCGACCGCGGTGAAGTCCCACGGCCCGCGGTAGACGTTGTCGTGCCAGCGGTTGTGCTGCTTGTGGGTGATCGCCTCGGCCACCCGCTTGCCCTTGTACGGCAACCAGTCCGGATAGGTGCCGTAGTTGGAGAGGACCGCCATTCGGCCGCATTGATCCGTGCACTCGACGACGGACGTGTCCAGCAGGAAGCGGTTGTCGTGGATGTCCACTCGCTGGGTCTTCCACCGGCAGTCGTCGTAGAGCGGTGCGGTGGCGATCGCCGGCTTCGCACAGCGCTTGGTGTCCTTCACCAGCAACGTGCAGTAACCGGTCGAGGTGTTGGCCGGGCTGTTGCAGAACCGGTTGGCGTTCTCCCACAGGGTGATCCCGTTCCAGTTGTTCTCCAGCACGTTCCGGTAGATCTCGATCTTGTCCGTGCGGGCTGGGACGCGTGGTTCGCCGCCGGCCTCGGACACGTAGATGGTCGCGTACGGGAAGTTGTCGCCGCGGTCGGCGGACCTGCGGCCCTCGACCCAGTTGTTCCGCCGGATCGTGTTGTTCCGGATGACCGCGTTGTAGCTGGTCTCGTACATCAGCGCGGTGCCGTCGTTGGCCTCCAACACGTTGTTCTCGAAGAGGAAGTCATTGTTGTTGTTGTCCGCCCACAACCCGGCTCCGCGGTTGTCGTGCACCCAGTTGCCGCGGATGTCGGCGCCGTTGACGGCCCAGAACTTGATCCCTCCGGTGCAGCCGCAGCCCGGCTTCTGCCGCTCCCAGTCGCCGGTGTTGTTGCCCACGATCTCGTTGCCCTCGACCACCAGGCCGCGGATGGAGTCGCCGTTCTTGTACGCGTTCATGCCGTACTGGCCGTTGTCACGCAGGCAACTGGCGCGGACCTGCTGGCGGGCACCGGCCATCATCCCGGCGCCCGAGTTGTTCTGGATCGTCGCGTGCTCGATCACCCACCCGTCGGACGAACTGTTGTTGACCACGCCCTCGTCGTGCGGCGCGATGAAACGCTGCACGGTCAGGTAGCGGATGGTGACGTTGGTGGCACCGCCGCCGAACGCGTACTGGTTGGTCTTGCGGCCGTCGAGCACCGCGCCGGGCGCCCCGAGGTAGCGGTTCCCCTTCTTGGGGATGACCTGGGCGTACTGCTCCGGTACGAGCCTGTGCGTGCCCGGTCGAAGCCAGAACGTGGTGCCCGGAGGGCTGCTCTCGGTCTTCTCGGCCAGGTCACCGACCACTGCGGGGTCGACCGTCACCGCGCCCGTCGGCGCCTTCGCAGGACCGGCCGCGGGTTTGGCGCACACCCGGGCCACGGATGTGGAGGGCGCCCCGGATGTGGAGGGCGTACCGGTCGGCTTCGCCCGGGCGTCGTCCGGCGTGCTCGTACAGCCGGTCGCCACCAGCAGGACGACCGCCAGCGGTGCCGACGAGCTCGCCCAGTTCCGCCACTTCATCCCCACGCGTCCTCCCTAGCTGTGGAACCTGAGCACGGTGGTGAAGTCCTCCACGCCGTCGGCGAATCCGGTGCCGACCAGCGTTGTCGAGGGTTCCTTGCGCCCGAAGCCGGCGGAGTACCAGCCCAGCGGCGGGTCGGTCTCGCCACGGTGCGCCCGCCAAAACAGCTGCGCGGGCAGGCCGAGCACCGCGGAACGGTCCTCGCCGTCCCGGGTCCAGGTGAGCGCTGCACGGTCGCCCGTCAGGTCCGCGGTGATCGCCGGGCCGAGGTGGAACGCCAGTTGTACGGCCCGGCGCGGGCTGTGTTGGCCGCGGACCTCGTCGACGACTCTCAACTCCTGGCTCGCGGTAGTCAGTTCCACCCGACGGCGGTGCACGGAGCCCCGGTAGCCGTCGTGTTCGGCGCACCAGCGGGCCACATCCTCGCCTGATGTGTCCACGACCAGGACGCGGCTGTGGGCATGCCGGGTCCACAGGAACGGGCCGCCGGAGACGGACTGGTCATCGCCGTCCAGCTGCAGGGTGTTGTGGCCGAGGGTCGACCGGAAGTACTGCCGCCACTCGGGCTGCCCGTGGTAGCAGTACGTCCCCGGGTCGGCGAGCACGTCGACCCCGTCGTGCCGGACCTCCACGGACAGCGCGTCCGCGTGGGCGTGCGCGGCGATGGACAGGAAGCCGTGCGGGCCGCCGTCGCAGCGGCACCAGATCTCTCCCGGGCCGCGAAGGATGGTCATGCCCGCGTCGGCGAAGTGCGCGGGGCGGCTTGCCGGTCGGGGCACGGTCGGTTCAGTGGGTTTGATGAGCGCGGTCAGCAGCGGGGTGCGTACATCGGTGCCGGTCACCGCCGGCCACCAGTCGCGCCGGCCGAACGCGGCGTCCCCGGTGGCAAGCAGCGAGCCCCAGCGGTCGGTGCCCGGCCCGTCGAGGATGAGGCCGTGCCCGTCGTCCGCGTCCCCCTGGCGCGGCGGCCGCAGGCGGCTGTCCACGACGGCCGCGAGCGCGTCGGTCATGCGCAGCAGCACCAGCCGGATCGACGCGGGAACCGGCACGTCGGCGGCATCCGCCTCGGCCACCGCGGCCAGGCCCAACTCCAGTACGAGCCCGTGGTATTCGGTGGCCAGCTCGCGGTTGAGGCCGGAGCCGAAGGTGTTGCTGAGCAGGTGCCTCTCCAACGACCGCAGCGCGTCGGCTCGCCAACGCGTCGAGGAGGGGAACCAGCCGAACGCGCAGGCCGCTGCGAACTGCCCGGCTGCCTCGGCGATGACGTGGTTGTTCGCCGAAGACCCCCGGCTGGGGAAGGCGGCCAGCCAGCGCTGGTGGTGCCAGATCTGTTTCAGGGCCACCTGGTTGTCCTCGAACAGCCCGGCCGCGCCCGGCCAGCCGTCGAGCAGCCGGCGGATCCACACCCAGGACAGCAGCCGGATGCCCAGCTCGATGCCGCTGATCCAGTGCACTCCGCGCAGGGGTGGATTGGCCGCCCACCACGACCTCAGGTGCTCGGCCACGCGCTCGGCGTACCGCTCGTTCCCGGTGATCGCATAGGCGGCGGCGAGCACGGTGAGGTACTGGTGCCGGGAGAGCTCCCAGATCTGCTTGATGTCTCCGACCGCGTCCTCGTTCCGGTACGGCACGTCGAAGGCGTAGCCCCACGGAGCCCGGCGTCCGGTCTTCGGGTCGCACCACCAGTCCGGGTCGGTCAGGTCGTCGCGGACCACCCCGAAGTACTCGACGTGCCCGTACATCAGCCGGTCCGCCTCGGCGACGAGACGTTTCGCGGCGTCCGGTGGCACAGCGGCGATCGTCCCGGCGGGCAGTACGGCGGTGAACCGGGCGCCGGTCACGCTCGGGCAGTCCGGCCGCGCCGACCGCCACCGGCGCCTGCGCACCGCGTCGCCCGCCCGGCCGCCGATCTCCCGCGGTCCCATCCGGGACAGCCGGCGCAGGTACCAGCCCGCGCTCATCGTCATCGCGTCCTCGCCAACGTCACCGGCACGCCGCCGGCCAGGCCGGTCTGCACGGCGAGGGTGGCCGCCGTGGTGGCGACCAGCGACTCCAGCGGCACTGGCATCGGCCCGCCGGTCCGCACGGCCTTGATGAACGCGGCCAGTTCGGCGTTCTGGCCCTTGTCCCGGGCCTTGGGCAGCCGCGAGCTGACCCACCGCTTGCGGTCGGCCGAGCCGTCCGAATACAGCGAGGCGCGGACGAAGTCGTCGAGCCGCAACGCCTTGCCGTCCGCGACCAGGTCCAGCGTCTCCTTGGGGAAGCCGGACGGACCGGTGGTGACGTAGCTGATGGTGGCGGTGGACCCGTCCGGGTAACGCAGTACGACTTGCAGGTCCTCGTTGCCGGATGTGGCGACCGCGTACACCGAGACCGGGTCGGCCTCGAGCAGCCAGCTCGCCGTGTCGATGAAGTGCCCGCCCTCGCCGGCGAACCGCGAGCCCTCACTGCCCTGTTGGAGGTACCAGCTGCCGTGCTGCAGTCGGCCCGCGTTGACCAGGTAGCGGAGGTTCGCCGGACCCGTCCGGGTGCCGAACCGCTTTCTGGCCTCCTGGAGCAGCGGCGCGAAGCGGCGGTTGAAACCGACCTGCAGCCGGTCGTTGCCGGACTCCTCCACCGCCGCGAGTACGCCGGTCAGCTCGTCCTCGGTGAGGGCCAGGGGCTTCTCCACGAATACGGTCTTGCCGGCCAGCAGCGCCTTCCGGGTCAGTTCGGCGTGCGAGCTGTGCCGGGTGACCACGAACACCGCGTCGATGGACTTGTCGCCGAGCACGGCGTCGAGGTCGGTGGTCGCCTCGGCGAAGCCGAACTTCCGTTGCGCGTTGGCCGCGGACAGCGCTGTCGTGGTGACGACGGTCGACAACTCGACGCCATCGCGCTGTGCCAGGTGCGGCAGCAGCATCGACGTCGCGTAGTTCCCCGCGCCGACGAACGCAAGGCGCACTGGCGCCTTGGCAGCGCGAGCCGGACTCCGCTGCACGTTCACCGGAGGAACGGCCACCGCGGGAGCCTCGGCTTCCACCGCCTGTTCGGGGTACCGGAACAGCACGGCCACGGCCTTCAAGTCGCCGTCCTTCAGGCTCTGGTACGTCTCGACCGCGTCGTCGAAGTCGGCGACGTGGGAGATCAGGGGCTCCACGTCGACGCTGCCGCGGGCGACGAGGTCGAGGAAGCACGCGAGGTTGCGGCGCTCGGTCCAGCGGACGTAGCCGATCGGGTAGTCGCGTCCTTCGAGCTCGTACTCCGGGTCGTAGCGACCGGGACCGTACGACCGGGAGAACCGGACGTCGAGCTCCTTCTCGTAGTACGCGTTCCACGGCAGGTCCAGACGGCACTTGCCGATGTCGATGACCCGGCCGCGGTCCCGGCTCAACTTGGCGGCCAGCTCGACGGGTTGGTTGCTGCCGCCGCCGGCGGCCAGGTACACCTGGTCCACGCCGTGACCGTCGGTGAGTTCGGCGACGGTGGCTTCCACGGCCGCGGACGAGGGATCGCCGCAGGCCGCGGCGCCCAGACGCTCGGCCAGCTCGCAGCGCTCCGCGTCGGGGTCGACGCCGACGACGCGGACTCCCGAGGCGGTGAGGAGCCGCACCACCAGCTGCCCGATCAGCCCGAGGCCGATGACCAGGGCCACTTCGCCGAGCTGCGGTTCGCCTTGGCGGACTCCCTGCAGCGCGATCGACCCGACGGTGCCGAAGGCCGCGTGCCGGGGGGCGAGGCCATCGGGCACCGGGGCGTAGAGGTTCTTCGGCACCCAGTTCAGCTCGGCGTGCAGCGCGTGCTCGTTGCCGGCGCAGGCCACGAGATCGCCGACCTTCACATCGTCGATGCCGGCGCCGACCTGCTCGACCACCCCGCACAGCGAGTAGCCCAGCGGCGTATAGGAGTCCAGCTTGCCCATCACCTTGCGGTAGGTGGCGGGCACCCCGTTGGTGGCCACGCTCTGCATGACCTTGGCCACCTGGTCAGGGCGGGAGCGGGCCTTGCCCAGCATCGACATGCCGGCCTCGGACACCTTCATGAGCTCGGTCCCGGTGGAGATCAGCGAGTAGGCGCTGCGGACCAGCACACCCCCCGGCTTGCACCCCGGCACCGGAACGTCGAGCACCGCCAGCTCGCCGCTCTTGTAGTTCTGTACAACCTGTTTCACCCGAACTCCTCTGATTCCTAATCCGTTGACCGAGTGCTCTGACCGGACCCAGAGCCGGACCCAGAGGTCGCGTCGCGATACCAGTACTCGAGGGTGAGCACATGCCACAGATGCTTGGAGAAGTCCCGCTGTCCGGCGGCGTCCTCGGCGACCATCCGCGCCAGCGCGTCGCGGCGCAGGAACCCGGAACGGACGAGCAAGCCGTCGTTGACCACCTCGCGCACCAGCGGTGCCAGATCCCGGCTCATCCAGGCGCGCAGCGGGGCGCTGAACAGGCCCTTGGGCCGGTACACGATCTCCCGGGGCAGGACCGAGACGGCCGCCTCCTTGAGGACGGCCTTGCCCTGCCGTCCGGCGATCTTGCGCTCGCCGGGCACGGCGAACGCCGCCTTGACCACCTCGACATCCACGTACGGCACCCGCACCTCGGTCGACGCGGCCATGCTCGACCGGTCCGTGTAGGCGAGGTTCAGGCCCGGCAGGAACATCCGGGCGTCGGTCAGGCACATGCGGTTGACGAAGTCGTCGAGGTCGTTGTCCTCGTAGGTGTCCGCGTGCTCGGTCAGTACGTCGTCGACCGTCCCGGCCAGGTCCGGATCGAGCAGCGCGAGCAGCTCGTCCTGGTCGTACATGGTGTAGCTGCGCCGGAACGCGGTCTCCTCCGGCAGATCGGCGAAGGAGAGGAACCGCTTCGCGAAGCGCACCGACCGGTACCCCCGGCGGGCCGTGGCGACCGGCAGCCGGTCCACGGCCGCGGACACCCCGCGCCTCAGGGGCCGGGGCACGCGCTGGTAGCGCAGCGCGAGCAGGTTGGCCAGGTGCTTGCGGTACCCGGCGAACAGCTCGTCGGCGCCCATCCCCGAGAGCATCACCTTGACCCCGGCCTCCCGGGCGGCCGAGCAGATCAGGTACGTATTGATCGCTGCGGGGTCGCCGATCGGCTCGTCCAGGTGGTACGTCATCTGCGGCAGCAGGTCGAGCACGTTCGGGGCGATCTCGATCTCGTGCAGGTCGACGCCGAACTGCTGCGCCACCTGACGGGCGTAGCGCAGGTCGTCCGGCATGGCCTCGAACTTGGCGTCCTCGGCGCGGAATCCGATCGTGTAGGCGGAGATCCCGGGTTGGTGGCGGGCGGCCAGCGCGGTCAGGTAGCTGGAGTCGAGGCCGCCGGAGAGGAACGTCGCCACGGGTACGTCGGAGAGCAGGTGCTGCCGAGTCGACTCCTCGACGATGGCGGCCAGGTCCGGCCGCTCACCGCTCCGGGCTCGCTCGCGGCCCTCGGCGGCGACGTCCTTCAGGTGCCAGTACCGGCCGCGCTCCACCCGGCCGTCGGGCCGGCACCTCATCCAGCTCCCCGGCGGCAGCTTCTCCGCCTCGCGGAACGCGCAGCGTGAGTCCGGCACCCAGTAGTAGAGCAGGGAGGCCACCAGTGCCGCGTGGTCCACCTCCAGTGATCCGCCGGTCGCGGCGGCGAGCGCCTTGAGCTCGGAGGCGAACACCAGGCCCGCACCGCGGCGGAGCAGGAACAGCGGCTTGATGCCCAACTGGTCGCGGGCCAGCACCAGTTCACCGGTGCGCTCGTCGAAGATCCCGAACGCGAACATGCCGCGCAGCCGGGGCAGGCAGTCCGTGCCCCAGCGCCGCCAGGCCTCCAGTAACACCTCGGTGTCGGAGGTACCGCGGAAGCGCACGCCGGCGGCTGCCAGCTCGGCACGCAGCTCGGGCGCGTTGTACAGCTCGCCGTTGTACGTCAGGGCGAGGCCGTCCGAGACCATCGGCTGGGCGCCGGTCTCGGACAGGTCGATGATGGCCAGCCGGCGGTGTCCGAGCTGTACTTCGCCGTCGCCGACGGGGTGGCCGTACCGGCCCGCCCCGTCCGGACCGCGGTGGGCGAGGGTGTCGGTGAGCCGGTCGGTCACGACCTTCCCGTCGGGCCATCGGTAGGTGCCTGCGATGCCACACATCTCCTACCGCGCCTCCTGGTCGTTGTCCGGGACTCGTACGGCCGGCCTCGACAGCCGCTCCGTCCGCAGCCCGCCCTCCCCCACGGCCTGAACGGCGTGGGAGGTGCCCCCACCGTTCTGCCGGGCCGACCACTCGCTGCGGCCGCGCAGCGCGGTGTGCAGCCCGTCCCACAGCGTGCCGTCGGTCCGGTCCCGCGGATCGGGGTCGATCAGCACCACGCCGATCACCGGAATGTGCTGGTCCGCGAGCTGCCGCGCCACGGTGTGCAGCCATGCGGCGCTGCCGTGCCCGGCACGCACGACGAGCGCGGTCTGAGTGCCGAGGTACTGGAGGTCGGTCCACGCCATGCCGGGCGCCACCGAGCCGACGCCGATCCGGCGCTCCTGAGGAGACACGCCCGCGGCAGGCTCGCCGCTGACCACGGTCGGGTCTCCCGGCTTCGGGCGGCGGCGTGCGAGCCGCTGGCCGGGCAGCGCGTCGACGATGACCACGGGCCCCTCCGCCGCCAGTGCCCTGGCGAGGTCCAGTGCGAGCACGCTCGTGCTGCGCGCACAGCCCAGTTCCAGCAGCGACACCGGTTCCGCGGAGCCGCGCACGGTGCGGGCAAGGGTGGCGGTGAGCCGTTCGCGTGCCGCCCGGGTCCGTCGGCGCCGCCACAGCTTGCCCGACCGGCGGGGCAGCTCGGCGATGACCGAGGCGCCCAGGTTCGCCGCGATGTCCCGACGCAGTACGGGGCGGTCCGCCACCACCGTGCGGACCGCGGCGAGGGCGAGTCCGAGGACGAGTCCGAGGACGAGCCCGATCGCGGAGTTGGTGGCAGCGGCCTTGGGCAGGGAGTGTCGCACCGCGCGCGGGGCGTCCACGATCTGTGTGCCGGCGACGACCTTGGGTGTGCCGGTGCGCGCCTCCGCGGCACGCTGGTCGAAGTCGGCGATCCGCGAGTTGAGCTCGGCCCGGCGGGCGAAGAGCGTCTCGATGCTCGCCGACTCCTGCGAGTCGCTCTCCGGCGATCGGCCTCCGATGTCCTCATTGACCTGGGCGAGCTCTTCCCGCATGCGGTCACGCTGGTCGAGCAGGGCCTTGGACTCGGCCTTCGCGGTTTCCCGCATCCGCCGCACATGGTCCGCGATGAACGCGTCGGCCAGCGCCTTGGCCCGGGCCACCGCTTCCGCGTCGCTGTCACCTGTCACATCGATCTGCAGCAGGTTGTTGGTCAAGCCGGTGCCCCGGTAGTCCCGCATGAAGTCTTCCGGCTTCTCCGGGGAGTTGAGGGTCTGCAGGGCCTTGTCGGCGATCCGCGTGGTCCCCAGCACCTCGACGTCGGTGCGGATCAGGGTCCCGGTGTCGTTCGGCTGGTCCTCCGCGTGCGCGACGAGCACCTTGGTCATCGCGCTCGGCGGCGGCGGCAGCAGGACCGCCACCGCCGCGCCGACCAGCAGCCCAAAGAGTGCCAGGGCGCACCAGAAGCGGCGGCGCCTGCGCACCGCCACCACCAGCGCTTGCAGGTCGAAGAGCGGAGTGGCGGCCGACGACTCCGAAGTCGTGCTCGTCGTCACGCTGAACCTCCCGTCGAGTGGCCGCGAAGCGCGGGCGCGGGAGTGGCGTCGTCCGGAGGAGGGCCTGCGGACCGCGTCTCACGGGCCCGGACCGTGCCGGCGACGACGATGCCGACGACCTCATGTCCGCCGTCCGCACACGCCTCGGCGATGCCGGCGAGCTCCTGTGCGGTCCGGCTGCCCGCGCTGAGGACGACCAGGGCACCGGACTCGGTGTCGCGGTCCGGCACCATCGGCCGGTCCACCGAGACCTCCACCACCCGCAGCAGCGGATCGCCCTCGGCCTCGGCGACGAGCTGATCGGCGGCCCGGCGGGCGATCTCGTCGCCGTCCGGAATGACAACCAACAGCCGCCAAGGGGCAGGCAGTTGGGCACGGATACGAGCGCACACCCGCCGGTAGCGGATCCGCCTGCCGGCCTCGTCCACCGACCTCTGCGGGGCCGGTATGTCCCACCGGGTATCGATGCCGAGGAGTCGGCGGATCGAGGCCCGTGGGCCACGGTCCTGCGGCCGGTGCGCGCGTGGTTCATCAGGTACGTCGACGGTGCCGAGCAGTGCCGAGCCCAGCGCCGCGGCGATCTCCGGTTCGGTGCGCAGCCGGCGATTCATCCGTGCGGCGACCAGATGGCCGATGACCGCGAACAGGAAGAACAGCAGTGCCCCGGCGACGATGAGATGGATCCTCGTCGGCGGCGCCTCGCCGGCCGGCCGGGTCGCCGGTCCCATGACGACGAGGCCGGCCACGGTGTTCGCCGGGTCGGCCTGGTCCAGCTTCTCCATGGCCTCCTCCAGCGAGGTCCGCAGCCTCTCGAGCGCGGTGCGGGCCTGCACGCTCTCCACGGTCTGCCCCGGATCCGCGGCCTCGGCCAGGTCGGTGATGCGGCGGTTGGTCTCCTCCACCTTCTTCCGCAGCGTCTCGGGCGCCGTGGCCGCTTCGGGGTCGGTACTGCCGCCTGCGATCCGTGCGGCGAATGTGACGAATTCCTTGGCCACCTGGTCGGAGAGCCGCTGCGCGCGCTCCGGGGTTTCGGCCGTACCCGAGATCTTGATGATGTTCCCGTCGGCGGCCTTGGCGCTCACTCGATCCCGCAGCTCGGCGCCGCTGACGCCGGGCCAGCCGAGCTGGGCGGCCGCGCGGTCGACCACCGTCGAACTGGTCGCGACGTCCACCTGAGTCAGCAGCTCGCGTTCTTCCCACTGCCCCGGCAGCAGTACCGATGCCGAGGTCGTGTACCGCGGCGGGAACACCACCGAGGCGCCGTAGCCGACGAGCGCGCCCACCACGGCGAGGGTGGCGAGAAGCCGCCACCGCCGTCGGAGAATCCGCCCGATCGTGACCAGGCGGATCGTGTCTTCACTCAACGGCGCGGCCTCTTCCCTGTGCTCTTCCCTGTGCGGACCGGGTCGCTCGCCGGCACCGGAGTGTGGTCACGGCAGGCGGCGGCGTAGGCGGCGAGCAGCGACGCTTGCGAGTTCCGCCAGGAGAGCGGCCCGCTGATCCGCTCCTGGCCGATCTTGCCCATCCGAGCCCGCTGCTCCGGATCGTCCAGCAACAGCGCGATGAGCCCCGCGAATTCGGCCTCGTCGTTGGCGGGCGCGTAGACGGCGGCGTCACCGGCGGAGACGCGCGCCTCCTTCAGGTCGAACGAGACGAGCGGCCGGCCCATCGCCATGTACTCCAGGACCTTGTTCATGGTCGACACGTCGTTGAGCGGATTGCGCGGGTCTGGGGACAGGCATACGTCCGCGGTCGACAGGTAGCGCACCAGGTCGGCGTCCGGGATGCGCCCGGTGAACTGCACCTGCTCCGAGAGCCCGAGCTGCCGGGACAGCTCCACCATCGCGTCGAAGGCGTCGCCGGCGCCGACGAACACCGCATGCCAGTCGGTCCGTCCGAACTCGTCGCGCAGCTTCGCGAGGGCCCGCAGGGCGTAGTCGACGCCGTCTTGGGGGCCCATGACCCCGAGGTAGCACAGCAGATGAGGCTTGCCGCGCTTCAACTCCGGCTCGGGCGGCACCGGTTGGAACCGGTCGGTCTGGGGCGCGCTGCGCACCACGAATACGTCCTCAGGGCGTTGACCGCCACGGCGTATCGCGACGTCCCGGTAGCTCTCGTTCGTGGCGAGCACGATGTCCGCGGCCCGGTAGGTCCGCCGTTCCAGCGCGCACACGGCGCGGTAGAGCAGATCTTCGCCCCGGTCGAACCGGGAGAGGTACAGCTCGGGTACCAGATCGTGCTGGTCGAAGACGAACCGCGCCCCGCGCCGCTTCAGCCACAGCGCCGGCAGGAACAGCAGGTCGGGCGGGTTGCAGGCGTGGACCACGTCGACCGGGCCGACCTTGCGGGCCAGCCGGGCCGTATGCCACAACGCCGATCCGTACTCCCGCAGGTAGCCGGCCGGTCCTCCGGTGGCCGCACGCAACGGGTAGCGGAGGATCCGCACCCCGTCGATCACCGCCTCCGGCTCCGTGTCCCGCTTTTCCCCCCGGGGACAGATGACGTGCACCTCCCAGCCCGCGTCGCGCAGCGTCGTGCACTCCTGCCACACCCGCCGGTCGAACGGCACCGACAGGTTCTCCACCAGGATCAGCGCGCGCCGGCCCGGCCGGTCGCCGGCGGCGTGGTCATCAAGCGATGCGTCATCAAACGATGTGTCACCAAGCAAGGCCCACGTACCCCGGTTCGGCCCGGCGCGCTTCGGCGTCGGGAAGGTGGATGAGGTCGACGATCACCGGGCCGTCACCATGGGGCAGCGCCGAAAGGACGGCCGGATCCCTGGTCCCGACCAGGCACACCTCGGCGTGCTCGAGCACCTCGTCGACGGACTCCGCGAGCAGCTGCGCGAGGTGCGGCAGCCGGGTTTCGATGTACTCGCGGTTCGCGCCGAGCAGCCGGGACAGGTTCACGTTCGGGTCGTAGATCCGCAGGTCGTACCCCTTGCCGAAGAGCCTCTCCGCCAGCTCGACGAGTGGGCTCTCGCGGAGGTCGTCGGTGCCGGGTTTGAAGGACAGCCCGAACAGGCCCACACGACGCTTGCCGGTGCGCTCGACCAGCTCCACCGCGCGCTGCAGATGGTCGGAGTTGGAGGGCAGTACGTGGGAGAGGATGGGCACCGAGACGTCGGCCCGCTGCGCCGCGTGGACCAGGCTGCGCAGGTCCTTGGGCAGGCAGGAGCCGCCGAAGGCGAAGCCGGGCCGCAGGTAGGCGGGGCTGATGTTCAGCTTGCGGTCGGCCAGGAACACATCCATCACCTGGTGTGAGTCCACCCCGAGCGCCTGGCACACCGCGCCCAGTTCGTTCGCGAAGCCGATCTTGAGGCCGTGGAACGCGTTGTCCGCGTACTTGATCGCCTCGGCCGTCGGGACCGGCACCCGGAACACCTCGCCGGGCAGGCCGTCGTACAGCGCCATCACCGCATCGCCGCTTGCCGGGTCCAGCTCGCCGATGACGGTCTTGGGCGGGTCGAAGAAGTCCCGCACGCTCGTGCCCTCGCGCAGGAACTCCGGGTTGACCGCGACCCCGATGTCTACCCCGGCGGTGCCGCCGACGTACTTCTCCAGGATCGGTACCAGCAGGTTCAGGCAGGTCCCCGGGAGCATGGTGCTGCGGAATACGACGGTGTGCCGGCCCCCCTGCTTGGCCCCCTCGGCCAGCGCGGCACCGATCTGCTCGGTGACCCGCTCCAAGTACGTGGTGCACAGGCTGCCGTTGGGCTCCGACGGCGTGCCCACGCACACCAGCGACACCTCGCTGCCCATGATCGCCTCGCGGACGTCGTCGGTGGCGCTTAAGGCTCCGGTCCGCACGACGTCGGCGATGAGCTCGCCGATCCGCTCCTCGACCACCGGGGCCTTGCCGTCGTTGACCAGGTCGACCTTCACCTGGTTCACGTCCACCCCGATGACCTCGTGACCCATGCTGGCCAGGCACGCGGCCGACACACAGCCCACGTAGCCGAGCCCGAAAACGCTGACTCTCATGACCCGTCTCTCCCCCCAGGCAGACCCTTGTGGCCTGCGGTCCCCCAAAGCAGACCCTTGCGGCCTGCGGTCCGCGCGTCGGCCGGACGACGGCCCTCGCGCATCAGTAGGCCCCCTGGCCGTAGAACACCGCGCGCAGCGTCTTCCACAAGATCACTGTGTCCAGGGCGAGCGACCAGTCCTCCACGTACCGCAGGTCGAGGCGGACCGCCTCCTCCCACGGCAGGTCGCTACGTCCACTGATCTGCCACAGACCGGTGAGTCCGGGCTTGACCAGCAGCCGCCGCCGGATGTCCGGACCGTACGCAGCGGTCTCCTCCGGCAGCGGAGGCCGCGGTCCGACGAGCGACATCGATCCGGTGAGTACGTTGAAAAGCTGCGGGAGCTCGTCGATCGAGTAACGGCGCAGCACTGCTCCCACCCGGGTCACCCGCGGATCCCGGCGGAGCTTGAACAGCAGGCCTGCGCCCTCGTTGCAGTCGGCCAGCTCGGCACGTGCCCCGTGGGCCCCGGCGACCATGGTGCGGAACTTGAGAATGGTGAACTCGCGGCCGCCCTTGCCGACCCTGCGCTGGCGGTAGAACACCCCGCCCCGGCTGTCCACCAGCACGAGCAGCCCGACGAGCACCATCAGCGGCGCGAACAGCACCAGCAGAATCGTTGCGCCTACCCGGTCGACGACCCCCTTGATCGCCCTGCGGCCCCCGGTGAAGGTCGGCATGCTGACCCGCAGCAGCGGGATCCCGAGCACGGCGTCGACGTGCAGCCGCGGGCCGGCCACCTCCATCAGCACCGGGGCCACGACCATCTCCGTATCGCTGCCTTCGAGGTTCCAGGCCAGCCGTTGCAGCCGGTGCGGTGTCCAGTACGGGTCCGGTGTGACCGCGACGACCCGGTAGCCGTCGTGTCGGACGTGCTTGGCGACGTCCGCCAGTCGGCCGACGACCCGCACTCCATCCAGGTGGTCACCGTCGAGCCCGCGACCGTCCGTCGTGCACACCGCCTCCACCCGCCAGCCGATGTGCGGGAACTTGCGGGTTCGGGTGATCAGGTCGCGCACGGTGTCCGGGCTCCCGGCAGCGAGCACCGGTCTCAGGCACCGTCCATCCTTGCGCTGTTTGTGCAGCCGGAGGCGGAGCAGATATCGCGCGGTCATGGTGACGAGCGCGATGGCGGGGATCGCGACGAAGATCCAAAGCTTGATGTTGCGCGAGGTGAGGGCGATCCCGCCGAGCGCCAGTACGACGGTCGCCGCGAACAGTGAGCGTCCGAGCCGGCGGAATTCCTCGGCGCCCTGACCGAGCACGGCCGGAGTCCACGCCCGGCCCACCGCAAGCGCACCCAGCACCAGCAGTTCGGTGCCGAATGCGAGAATTCCCCATTTCTCGTGCCAGTTGGCCGCGTCCCGGACCCCGAAGAAGTTGCCGATCGCTGCCACCACAAAGGCGGTGGCCACGGTGTCGCTGGTGATCACGGTACGGCGGTACCGCTGCTCCCAGTCGATCGCGGGCCGGCTGATGGCCCCGTTCGCCAGACCCCCGCGCGCTGACGAAAAAGGGTCGACTATTCCCCCCTGCCGCACAGAACCCCCCGGTCCCCAGTGGTACGACGTGATCGCCTAACACCTGTCTCTTA
>NZ_JAAKZX010000489.1 GCF_011045025.1 Streptomyces ureilyticus | reverse complement strand
GTGGTACCCGGCCCCGCCGGGGTGGCCATCCGGGATCGGCTGCGGGTGAGCGAGTCGGATGCGGCGGTGCTGGCCGAAGTCGGGACGTTCCTCGGTTCTCTGGCCGCGGCTGATCTCGCGGAACGCTCCCGGCAAGGGTTGGCGCACGATGCTGGCGGGTGGGCGGTGCGCAAGCGGGAGCTGACGGGGAAGTCGTCGGCGCGCTGGGCGGGCAGCATCACCAAGGCCTCCCATGACCAGTGGGCGCTGGCCCGGCGCGGCCAGGTGGCCCACTTGGCCTGGCTGCGCGGGCAGATCGCCTCGATCGAGGCGCGGCTGGCCCGCCCGCTGGGCGCCAAGGCGGACAAGCGGGAAGGGCTGGCGCGCGGGTATGGCTCGCGTGCCGAGTGGCATGCCAAGTCCCGCCGCCTGCACGCTTTGCAGGACCGGCTGGCGGTGGTGGAGGCGGACTGGGCGGCGGGCCGGGTGCGCGTGGTGCGTGGCGGCAAGCGCCTCGCGAGCACCCGCCACCACCTGCAGGCGGCCGGGCTGAGCGAGCAGGCGTGGCGGGCAGGCTGGCAGGCGGCACGGATGTTCCTGGCCGCGGACGGGGAGTCCGGCAAACGCTGCGGCAACGAGACCATCCGCGTCACCGACACCGGCCATATCTCCCTCAAACTCCCGGTCCCGCTGGCCCACCGGGCGAACGCCCCGCACGGCCGGTACGTGCTGGATGCGACCGTACGCTTCCGGCATCGCGGGCAGGAGTGGCGGGATCGGATCACCGCGAATCGGGCGGTGGCCTACCGCATCCACCACGACGTTCTCCGTGGCCGTTGGTATGTGACCGCGTCCTGGCAGCCGGCCGCCGCTCCGGTGCTGCCATTGGAGGCGGCGCTGGCCCGGGGGGGGGTGGTG
>NZ_JAAKZX010000488.1 GCF_011045025.1 Streptomyces ureilyticus | reverse complement strand
CAGCGGCGTCGACCAGCCATCCAGCAGAATGTGATGATTCGTGATCACCAGCTTGTGCCGGTCGGGGGCGAGGCGGATCACCAGGAAGCGCATCAGCGGCGCGCTGGCCATGTCGAAACGGGCAGCCTGTTCCTCCTCCAGCAGCCGCGTCACCCGCTCACGCTGACCGGCCTCGGGGAAGCCACTCAGATCGACCTCACGCCACGGCAACACCGGATTGCCGGTGATCACCTGGACCGACTCGCCGTTGTTCCGCTGGCGGAAGCACGCTCGGAGACTGGCGTGCCGGGCCACCAGCACCTCCGCCGAACGCCGCAGCACCCCCGCATCCAAGACGCCCGCCAGGTCCAGCACCAGCTGGACGTTGTAGATGTCGGCGGCGTTCTCGTCGAACAGCGCGTGGAACAGCAGTCCTTCCTGCAACGGCGACAGCGGCAGCACATCCTCGACCGCCATCCCCTCACCAGCCCACCCATCGAGCTGCTCCTGCTCAAGAGTGACCAGGGGGAAGTCCGAAGGCGAATGCCCGCCGGCCTCCGGCAGGGCCGCATGCCCGGCCAGGACCTCCAGCATCCGAACCCACAGACCAGCCAGCTCCGCAACCTCATCCCGGTCCAGAACCTCCTGCGGCCAGGACCACACCGCATCCAGACGCACACCCTCAGCACTGCCATGCGCACTCGCGCTGATCTCCAGGGTGTGGGCCAGTCCCATCCCAGGATCGGCACCGCCTCCCAGCTGGGACTCCACACTCTGCCCGCCCTCGAGGGCGGTGTCGAAGCGGCCGAGGTAGTTGAAGGCGATCTGGGGCCGGTCATAGCCGGCCAGGACCGGGGCGGTGCCGGGATTCAGGTAGCGCAGCAGCCCGTACCCGAACCCGTCATCGGGCAGCGCGTTC
>NZ_JAAKZX010000487.1 GCF_011045025.1 Streptomyces ureilyticus | reverse complement strand
TTCGCCCGTTGCTGCCACCAGTCGCCCGGCATCTTCGACACCAACGACCGCTTGCCGTGCACGACCTCGTCGTGCGAGATGGGCAGCACGTAGTTCTCGCTGTAGGCGTACACCATCGAGAACGTCATCTCGTTGTGGTGGTACTTCCGGTGCACCGGCTCTTTCGAGACGTAGCCGAGCGAGTCGTGCATCCAGCCCATGTTCCACTTCAGGCCGAAGCCGAGGCCGCCGAAGCCGCCGGGCCCGATGTGGTGGGTGGCGCGCGTGACGCCGTCCCAGGCGGTGGATTCCTCGGCGATCGTGACGACGCCGGGCACGCGCCGGTACACGGTGGCGTTCATCTCCTGGAGGAAGGCGACGGCGTCGAGGTTCTCGCGGCCGCCGTGTACGTTCGGCGTCCACTGGCCGGCCTCGCGGGAGTAGTCCAGGTAGAGCATGGAGGCGACGGCGTCGACGCGCAGGCCGTCGATGTGGAACTCCTGGCACCAGTACACGGCGTTGGCGACCAGGAAGTTGCGTACCTCGCGGCGGCCGTAGTCGAACTCCAGGGTGCCCCAGTCGGGGTGCGCGGCCCGCAGGGGGTCCTCGTGCTCGTACAGCGGGCGGCCGTCGAATTCGGCCAGGGCCCAGTCGTCGCGGGGGAAGTGGGCGGGGACCCAGTCCATGATGACGCCGATACCGGCCTGGTGCAGGGCGTCGACGAGGTACTTGAAGTCGTCGGGGGTTCCCAGGCGGGCGGTGGGTGCGTAGAAGCCGGTGACCTGGTAGCCCCAGGAGCCGCCGAAGGGGTGCTCGGCGACCGGCATCAGCTCGACGTGGGTGAAGCCCAACTCGGAGACGTAGGCGGGAAGTTGCTCGGCCAGCTGGCGATACGTCAGCCCGGGGCGCCAGGACGCGAGATGGACCTCGTACACCGA
>NZ_JAAKZX010000486.1 GCF_011045025.1 Streptomyces ureilyticus | reverse complement strand
CCGAACCTGGCACAGGTCGCCCCCTATCTCGCGGAAATCGACGAAGAGGACCAGTTCGAGACCGCGATCGGCCTGTTCCTCGACGCCGTGGAGCTCCGCGCGCAGCGCGCCCGCGCAGCCCGCGCAGAAGGCAGCGAACACACGGAGAACTGACGCCTCGCCGGGCAACAGGGCAATCGGGTATTTGGCGAGACCGCGCAGGCCTGGCGGAGTCTCTGCCGGCCCAGGGAGACGTGGCCGCCATCGCCTCGACTTCGCCGTGTGTACGGGCGAGGGGGTACCGGGCAGGTGAAGCTTCCCCTTGATCGTGGACACCTGGAGAGTGGGACCGCCCCCGCCCGGCGCCGAGTTCAGGCGCTTTCCCACCGAGGACAAGCTCCCCGCCTGGCTGGTTTGGAGGACGGGCGGACTCTCTCCTGGTCCACCTGGACCGGAACCGGCCCGTCATCTGGCAGAACGAGGCGTGGGAGACCATTCTGGGGCCCGGCGTAGCCATGGTCTCCGGCGTCCTTGCCCAGCGCGGCTACGTCCACCGGATCCGTTTCGACGACCGTCCCGGGGGCGTCCGCACTGCGAGCCGTGTAGTCCTCGACCGGCCGGGACGTCGCGGTGACCGCCGCGAACGTCGGGGACCGGGATGCCGCGGTGGGCCTGCTGCAGCGGCTGCGCCGTGACATCTGCCTGGTCTGGGCCGAGGGCGGATACACCGGCAACCTGGTCGAACTGGTGATCATGCCCCGAGCGCGAAGAAGCCCCTGCTCATCGAACAGGAGCTCCCTTTGCCGCAACGCGCTCAGTCGGGCGTGGTGGTGTGCACCTCGCAGTCGCCGCAGCGACCTGGTCGTCCACCGCAGCGGCGACATCGGATCGCCCCGCTCATCCGGCTCGACCAGCGCCAGCAACGCCGGAACGAGCAGCGGGTCAAGCTCCTCGGCGCTCTTGCGACCGCCGCCG
>NZ_JAAKZX010000485.1 GCF_011045025.1 Streptomyces ureilyticus | reverse complement strand
GGATGCGGTGGCGGTCATGTGCGGCGACGAGCGTGTCAGTTATGGCGAGTTGAATGCCCGGGCGAACCGGCTCGCTCGCGTGCTGGTCGGTCACGGTGTGGGTCCGGAGCGTCTGGTCGGGCTGGCGTTGCCGCGGTCGGCGGACATGGTCGTGGCGGTGCTGGCGGTGCTGAAGGCCGGCGGTGCCTTCCTGCCGATCGACACCGACTATCCGGGTGAGCGGATTGCGTTCATGCTGCGGGACGCGGAGCCGGTGTGTGTGCTGACGACGGGTGGGGTGGCTTCGGGGCTGCCGGTGTGGGACGCCGGGCGCGTGCTGTGTGTGGACGATCCTGCCGTGATGGCCGCGGCGGAGTCCATGGCGGAGGTGGACCTCACCGATCAGGACCGGAGCGGAGCTCTGCTGCTGACCGGTCTGGCGTATGTGATTTACACGTCGGGGTCGACGGGTCGGCCGAAGGGTGTGAGTGTCACGCACACCGGGCTGGCCAGTATGGCGGCGATGTACGCCGACCGGTTCGGTGTGGGTGTGGGCAGTCGGGTGCTGCAGTTCGCTTCGCCGAGTTTCGACGCTTCTGTGTGGGAACTGATGGTGGCGTTGCTGTCGGGTGCGGGGCTGGTGGTGCCGGATGCCGGTTCAGGTGTGGATGTGGCGGGCCGTCTGGCGAGCCTCGTGCAGGAGCATTCCGTCACTCATGCCCTACTCGTGCCGAGTGTGTTGGCTGGTGTGGTCCCTGCGGACCTGGCAAGCCTTGCGGTCCTGGTGGTCGGTGGTGAGCCGTGTGCGCCGGATGTGGTGGCGCGGTGGTCGGCGGGCCGGCGGATGTTCAACGCGTACGGTCCGACCGAGACCACCGTGGACGCCTTGGTCAGTGATGTGTTGGTGGGTGGGGTGGTTCCGCCGATTGGCCGGCCGGTGTGGAACACGCGGGTGTATGTGCTGGATGGGGGGCTGCGGTTGGTGGCTCCGGGTGTGGTGGGTGAGTTGTATGTGGGTG
>NZ_JAAKZX010000484.1 GCF_011045025.1 Streptomyces ureilyticus | reverse complement strand
GTGCCGGGGTGCGGGTCGGGGCCGAGGCGGGCGGCGTCGACTGCCCGGGCGTGACCGCCAGGGTGGACCCGGTAGACCCCGCCGACTGCACGGGCGCCACGGCCGGGGAAGCTTCGGGCCGCTCGCGGAGCTTCGTACGCGGCCCCAGCTGCCCCGCCACCGTCGCCGCGAACGCCACGGCCATGCCCGCCAGTTGGACGGGGCCGAGCGACTGGCCGAGCGCCGTCCAGCCGACGACGGCCGCCGTCAACGGGGAGAGCGGGCCTAGGAACGTGACCTGGGTGGCGGCGAGCCGGCCGATGCCGCGGAACCAGATCCAGTACGCCAACACCGTGTTGGCCAGCGCGAGGTAGAGGTAGCCGCCGATCGCCCGGCCGTCGAGCGCGGGCGGCGCCCCTTCGACGAGCAGAGCGAGCGGAGCGATCAGCAGGCCGCCCGCGGTCAGCTGCCAGCCGGTGAGCGCCAACGGGCCCACGCCCTCCGGCCGCCCCCACCTCTTGGTGAGCACCGTCCCGGCGGACATCGACGCGGTCGCGGCGAGCGCCGCCGCGATCCCGATGACGTCCAGCGCACCCGTCGCCTTGAGCACGACGAGGCTGACGCCGAGGGCCGCCGCGATGCCGGTGAGGATCGTACGGACGGTCGGGCGCTCGCCGAGCAGCAGCGCCGCGAGGCCCGCGACGAACAGCGGGCCGACGGAGCCGACGACCGCCGCAAGGCCGCCGGGCAGGCGGTACGCGGAGAGGAAGAGCAGCGGGAAGAAGGCGCCGATGTTCAGCGCGCCGAGGGCCGCCGCCTTCCACCACCAGACGCCGCTGGGCAGCTTGCGGGCGACGGCGAGCAGGACGAGTCCGGCGGGCAGGGCCCGGATCAGGCCGGTGAACAGGGGGCGGTCGGCCGGCAGGAACTCCGTGGTGACGGCGTAGGTGGTGCCCCAGGAGATGGGCGCCAGGGCGGTGACGGCGATGGTGAGGAGGAGGGGCGCGGCGAGGGTGGTGGG
>NZ_JAAKZX010000483.1 GCF_011045025.1 Streptomyces ureilyticus | reverse complement strand
GTTGCCGTTGTTGGTGGAGCGGGAGCGGGCGTTGTACGGCTCGTGGTACGAGTTCTTCCCGCGTTCGGAGGGCGCCGTCGTGGAGACCGGCAAGCCCACCGTCAGCGGCACCTTCACCACCGCCGCCCGGCGGCTGCCGGCGATCGCCGCGATGGGCTTCGACGTGGTCTACCTGCCGCCCGTCCACCCGATCGGCACCACCTTCCGCAAGGGCCCCAACAACACCCTGAATGCCGGCCCGCACGATGTGGGCGTGCCGTGGGCGATCGGCTCCCCGGCCGGCGGCCACGACGCCATCCACCCCGACCTGGGCACCCTGGACGACTTCGACGCGTTCGTGGCCCGGGCCGCCGAGCTGGGCCTGGAGATCGCGCTGGACTTCGCGCTGCAGTGCTCCCCGGACCACCCCTGGGTGGACAAACACCCCCAGTGGTTCCACCACCGCCCCGACGGCACCATCGCCTACGCCGAGAACCCGCCGAAGAAGTACCAGGACATCTACCCCATCGCCTTCGACGCCGACCTGGACGGCCTGATCGCCGAGACGCTGCGGGTGCTGCGGTTCTGGATGGCCCACGGAGTGCGGATCTTCCGGGTGGACAATCCGCACACCAAACCGGTGATCTTCTGGGAGCGGGTGCTCGCGGACATCGGCCGCACCGACCCGGATGTGATCTTCCTGGCGGAGGCGTTCACCCGCCCGGCGATGATGCACACCCTGGCCCAGATCGGCTTCCAGCAGTCCTACACGTACTTCACCTGGCGCAACACCAAGCAGGAGCTGACCGACTACCTCACCGAACTGTCCGGCGAAGCCGCCTCCTACATGCGGCCGAACTTCTTCGCGAACACCCCGGACATCCTGCACGCCTATCTGCAGCACGGCGGCCGGCCCGCCTTCGAAGTCCGGGCGGTCCTCGCCGCCACCCTCTCCCCCACCTGGGGCATCTACAGCGGGTTCGAGCTGTGTGAGAACACCCCGGTGCGGGAGGGCAGCGAAGA
>NZ_JAAKZX010000482.1 GCF_011045025.1 Streptomyces ureilyticus | reverse complement strand
CGCCACCCCCGCCCCACCCACCGTCACCGCATCCGCGACCGCCGCGAGATGCCCCGCCGCGAGGATGGCCAGCGCCGCCGACGCGACCGTGGCCATCAGGCCGTACATCCGCTCGTCGGGTTCGGCGCGGCTACGGAGCTGGAGGACCAGAACGAGCAGAACCCAGACGCCGAGGGTGCCGAGAATCGCGGCGGGGGCATTCTCGCGGCCGGCGGCCAGCAGCACGGCGTCCGCCGTGAGCGCGCCCGCGAAGGCCAGCGCGATGCCCTGCCGGGCGGGCCACATGCCGTTCAGCCGGAACCAGCCCGCCGCGGTCACCGCCTGCAGGATCACCAGCGGAACGACGAGTGCGTACTCGCCGACCGCCGCCGTTCCCGCGAGCAGCAACCCGAGTACCGCCGTCAGCACGGCCGGCTGCCCGCCCGGTTCGATGATCGGCGAACGCCCCTCGGCGCGGGCCCGCTGGGCGTCGGTGACGCGTGGGTTGCCGGTGAGGGTGGGCGGCCCGTAGGCGGGGGCGGAACCGGAACCGGAGGCAGGGACACCGGCAGCCGGGTCGCCAACTGCCGCCGACGCGGGGGCAGTTGCGGGCACGGACGCTGGTGCAGCGGCAGACGCAGACGCGGGCGCGAAGTCCCCGTACGCAGCACCCTGCACGTACCCCTGGCCCTGGCCTTGGTTCGCGTGATCCCAAGCCGGAGCCTGGGCCCCGTACGCCTGGGACTGCTGGTCCGCTGCAGGAGTTGGAGCCCCATATGCCTGGGCCTGCTGGCCCGACGCCGGAACTGGAGCCCCGTACCCCTCGGACCGCTGGCTCGACGCCGGAGTCGGACCCCCGTACCCCTGGGCCTGCTGGTCCGACGCCGGAGTCGGACCCCCATACCCCTGAGACCGCTGATCCGCTCCCGGAACTGGAGCCCCGTACCCCTCAGACCGCTGGTCCGCGGCTGGCGTCGGCGCCGCATACCCCGACATCTGGCCCTGAGCCCCGTACTCCCCAACCC
>NZ_JAAKZX010000481.1 GCF_011045025.1 Streptomyces ureilyticus | reverse complement strand
TGTTGTTCCACGCGCTGTTCGACGAGGACACCGCCGACATCTACAACGTCCAGCTGGTGCTGGACCTGGCGGGCGCCTTGGATGCGGGGGTGCTGCGGCGTTCGGCGGAGGTGCTGGTGGGCCGGCACGCCAGTTTGCGGGCGTGCTTCCGCGAGCGGGAGAACGGCGAGTTGGTGCAGGTGATCGCTGGTTCGGTGAGTGTGCCGTGGCGTGTGGTCGATCTGAGTGAGTACTCCGGGGCCGGTCAGGGTGAGCGGGTGGCGCGGCTGCTGGAGGAGGAACGGGCTACCCGTTTCGACATGGCCAGCGCGCCGCTGATGCGCTTCCTGGTGATCCGCCTCGCCCCCGACCGGCACAAGCTCGTGATCACGAATCATCACATTCTGCTGGATGGCTGGTCGACGCCGCTGGTGCTGCGCGAACTGTTCGAGCTGTATGGGCAAGGCGGGGACGACAGTGCGCTGCCCGCGCCGGTGCCCTACCGGCCGTATCCGGTCTGGCTGGCACGGCAGGACCGGACCCGGGCCGAAGCGATGTGGCGTGAGGTGCTGGCCGGGGCGGAGCCGACGAGGCTTGCGCCTGCCGGTCACCGTTCACTAGCCGGCAGCCATGGCGAGGTGACGCTCGCGTTGAGTGGCGAGGTCAGCGCTGGGGTTACGGAGTTGGCTCGTCGGCATGGGCTGACGGTGAACACGGTGCTGCAGAGCGCGTGGGCGTTGTTGCTGGCCCGGCTGACGGGCAGGGACGATGTCGTCTTCGGTATGACGGTGTCGGGGCGGCCTGCGGAGATTCCCGGTATCGAGCAGATGGTCGGTCTGCTGATCAACACGGTCCCGGTCAGGGTCCGGCTCGATCCGTCGCAGTCGCTGACCGAGTTGATGGCCCGGGTGCAGGAGGAGCAGTCCCGGCTCAGTGATCACCAGTATCTGGGCCTGACCGACATTCAGGGCCTGGTCGGCGAGGGTGAACTCTTCGACACCCTCTACGTGTTCGAGAACTACCCCATCGG
>NZ_JAAKZX010000480.1 GCF_011045025.1 Streptomyces ureilyticus | reverse complement strand
CGCGTTTACGTGGTGAGTCCCGCCCTCTCACAAGCGGCTTTGTACTTGGGCGTGCAGATCTGATCGATCGTGTACATGCCGTCCTTGACGACCGTGTCCTTGATGTTGTCGGCGGTCAGGGAGATCGGCGTGAGCAGGACGGCCGGGATGTCGTCGGTGGTGGGGCTGTCGACCATGTCTGTGGCGATGTCGCCGAGTTGTTCACCCTGGGCCAGGGCGACGGCCATTTCGGCGGCGGCCTCGGCCTCGAGCTTGAAGGGCTTGTAGACGGTCATGTACTGCTCGCCGCTCACGATGCGCTGTACGGCCGTGATGTCGGCGTCCTGGCCGGTGACCGGGGGGAGCGGTGAGACCTTGGCGGCCCTGAGGGCGGAGATGACGCCGCCAGCGAGGCCGTCGTTGGCGGAGTAGACGCCGTCGATGTTGTCGGCGCCCAGAGCGGAGATGGCGCCGGACATGTTGATGTGGGCGTTGTCCGGATTCCACTCGACGGTGTCGTACGCCTTGCCGATCTTCACCTTCCCCTGGAGGACGGACAGGGCGCCCCTCTTGAAGGCGGCCGAGTTCGGGTCGGCCGAGGAGCCATTCATCATGACGATCTGCCCGCCGTCCGCCTTGTCGCCCATGGCCTTGAGGAGCGCCCGGCCCTGGATCTCGCCGACCTTCTCGCCGTCGAAGGAGACGTAGCCCGAGATCGGGCCCGTGGCGAGGCGGTCGTAGGCGACGACCGGGATGCCCGCGCGATCGGCCGTCTCGACCGAGGATCGGGCCACCTTGGCGTCGACGGGGTCGAGGATCAGGACCTCGACCCCCTTGGTGACCATGGAGTGAATCTGCTGGTGTTGGGTGGCCACATCCTCCTTGGCGTTGGCGTACTCCACCGTGCAGTCGCCGCACAGGTCCTTGATCTTCTTCTCGATCAGGGGCCTGTCGAACTGCTCGGCGCGAGGGGTCCCGGCTCCCGGGAGCAGCAAGCCGATCGTCACGCCGGAGGTGTTCCCGGCCGTGCCGCAGGAGGCCAGGAC
>NZ_JAAKZX010000047.1 GCF_011045025.1 Streptomyces ureilyticus | reverse complement strand
GCGTACGGCAGCACAAACCCCGCCACCGCCAGCGTCGCCGCCGTCGAGGCGGCCGCCACGGCCTGCGTCCTGCCACCCCCACGCGGTTGCCCCCGCCCGACCAGGAACAGTACGAACCCAAGCGTCGCGGCCAGCGAGTTGCGCAGCGTCCGCCGCGCCCGGGCCAGCAGCGACTCGACGGTCCGGTAGCTGAGCCCCATGCGTACGGCGACCTGAGAGACATCCAGGTCCTCGGACTTCAGCCGCAGCGCCTCCGCCTGGCGCGCGGGCAGCTCGCCGCTGCGTACGGCCAGCCACACGGCCTCGGCCCGGTCGCACACCGCCTCCTCGACGGGCACAGGGCCGGGTGCGATCAGCGTCGGGCTCGTACGGACCTCGGCCTCGCGGTTCACCTGCCGGTAGCGGTCCACACACAGCCGCATCGTCACCGTCGTCAACCAGGCCGCGAGCCGCTCGTCGTCCAGGTCGGGGCGCTCCGCCGCCCGCAGCATCGCCTCGTGTACGGCGTCCTCGGCGTCCTCCAGGCTCATCGACCTGCGCCGGGCCACCTTGAGCAGATGCTCGCGGTGACTCCACATGCGCTGCCACCGCTCGTCGGCCGCCGTCGCCTGTGCGGGCATCGCTTCTGCAGGCATGGCTTCCGCAGCCATCGTCTCTGCGGGCATGTCCGTCGCCATGAGGGGCCCCTTCGCGCTCACCTGCCGGTCTCGTGCTCGTGCCGTCCGGCGGATGGCGACATTACCGCCCGGTAGTCGGGGTTGTGGAGGGGGGAGACGTGGCGCCTGAGGTGACCGGATGGTCGGGTTCGTGGGTGGATCTGAAGGAACCCCAAGTGCCACGTGTGTGACTGAGCACTTCGGGGAAGACGAACGCCCATGGCTGGTCACGGGAGTTGGGGGGCGGACGATTGATCGGGTCCCGGGCGGTGCCTACGGATGGTCTGTCCCCCGTGTACGACGAGACGGGGGCGGCGTCCGCGCGATTTCTCCGCTGGCTGGCCGAAAAGAGCGGCGGCGTCGCCGGCACGCGCGTGGCCAGCGACACCTACGCACACCATGAGCGGTGCAGCCTGGAACTCGTCGAGGGCATCGTGGAACGCCTTGCCGCCCTCGGCTGGATCGCCGTGCACAACGACTCCGGCGCCGTGCCGCCGCTGGTCAGCCCGACCGGCGCCGGGCTCGCGGAGACGCAGGCCTGGGACGAGGCGTACGCCGACCGGGACACCCGGCACCGGTACGCCAAGGCGGCCCTGCTCGCCTGGTGGGACCGGGTCGGGCAGCACCAGAGCGGCGAGTCGAACGCCGAGGCCTTCCTCTGGACGAGGGAGGCCTTCTACTGCGGCCGGCAGCTCGACTTCGAGGACTTGGAGTACGCCACGAACCACCTGAGCCTGCCCACCCCGGTACGCGTCGGCGTCACCGAACAGGGCGCCGCCGGAGTGTTCCTGTCCTTCGAGCAGCTGGCCCAGCTGGTGCAAGCCTCCCGCCCCGACCTCTCGGAGAGCGACAGCGAGCTGCAACAGGTGCGCGAGCTTGCCGCGGCCCTGACCGACGCATCGCGGCGCGGTGCCGAGCCCGACCCGGGCACGCTGCAACGCTTCCTGCAGCGCAGTGGTGACCTGGCACAGGCCGGGTCCGGGTCGGTGGCCAGGGACATGGCCTCCGGCATGGTTTCGGAGATCATCCAGTCGATGCTGAGGCTGGGATGAGCGATCCCGCAGGCCCCGCCCTCGTGCCGCAGGGCCAGATTCCGGAGGCGTACGCACGTCAGCCCCTGCTGCGGCAGCTGGTGCCGCGCCTGGTCGGCCTCGAACGCGACCGGCACCGCAGACGGCCACGCCACGAGTTCGCCGACGATCTGCCGGTGGTGCTGCTCAGCGGGCGGCACGGCACCGGCAAGAGCGCCCTGCTCGACGACCTCAAGCAGGCGTACGCCCCCGATGCGGGCCCGTGGCCGGGCCCGCGCGTGCCGTTCGCGCGGATCAACTGCGCGGCACTGGAGGAGCGGGTCAGGGTCGGCCCGGAGATCTCCAACAACTCCCACGCGGTGGAGGTCCTGGTCGAGCTCGTCACCCAACTGTCCCGTCCTGTCGCCGGGTTCGGACGGCTCCGCTTTCCCCGGACCACCGCCGGACTGCTCGCCGTGGTGTCCGCCCGGCGCCCCGGCAACGACGACGAACTGCGGGTGGCCAACCGGCACGCGGCCGCCCTGATGGGACCCCCGCCGGGCGACGGCCCGCCCCCGACCTGGGACTCGCTCTTCCGCCCCGCGCTGCCCGTTCCCCCGGACGGTGTCACCCCCGACCCCGCGGCGTTTCCCGAGGCGGCGGTGCGTACGTATCTGGGCAGGCAGTACCGATGGCGCTCGCGTCGACTCGCCTCCCGCCACCTCGTCGGCTGGTACGAGAGCTACCGCAACGAGGCCGACAACCGTCTGCGCGGACTGCCGCCGGGCGCGGACGCGCGGCCCCGGCCGGTGCCGGCCGGGGAGCGCGCGGGGGCCGTGGCGCGGCTCTGCCGGGAGTTCCACCAGGGCCGCGGGTTTCGGCGTGGCGTCGAGCGCATGCTGATGGCCGCGTTCCTCGCGGATGTGCGCTACGGGTCCTTCCGGCGGGCGAACCGTGCCCCGCGCCCGCTGCTCCTCCTCGACAACGTGCACACCGACATCGGCCGCGACTTCCTCGAACTGCTCCTGGAGCAACGGGCGCGGCTCGGCCGTGACGCCCGCGACCAGCTGGTCGTGATCGCCACCGAACTGCGCGGCAACGACAACCCGGCCACCCGGGACGACGCCCCCGACGAGGAGAACGACCCCTACCCGGAGGCCACGTACCGCTCCCTGCACGAAGTCGGCACCAACTCCCGCTGGACGCGCAGCGGTTCCGCCCCCTCGGCGGGCGTACTGGTCCTGCCGCTGCCACCGCTCGACACGGAGCACGTGGAGCGGATGCTCAGGCGCGACGAGGAGGCCTCCTTCGACCCGTACATCGCCACCGCCGTACACGATCTGACCCGGGGCCACCCCATGGGAGCCCGCCGGCTGTGCGACGCCGTCGTGCGCAAGGCGCGCACCGAGGGGTGGGTGACGGCCGAGGAACTCCTCGATCTGACCCACCCCGACGGCGTCGGCGAATCCGTCATCTGGCGGCTGCTCAACACCCTGGTCGGCAGCGAGAACCACGACGAGCTGTGCCTGTTCTCCCTGGCCTGGGACCGGGAGGCGGCCGAGCAACTGGCCGAGCGGTGGGTACCGCGCCGGATCGACGGGCTGCCCGCGGCCGACGGCGCCGCCGCCCAGCTGGAGCGGGAGCGCTGGTCCCGCGGGCCCGGCAGCCGGCCGTTCATCACGGACCGGTTCCTGCGCGCCCTGCTCGTCCACCAGATGCGCAGCGGGCGCGGCGGCAGCGGAGTGGACTGGTTCAGCGCGCACGCCCTGCTCGCCGAGCACCACCGGCAGCGGGCCGAAGGCCGCTCCGGGCAGGCGGAACGGGCCGAGCGGTCCCGCTCTCTGTGGCACCGGCTCGCCGGGGGAGAGGCGCAGGAAGTCGTCGACTGGCTGCACGCGGAGTTCATGCGGGACGACGGCGACGCGGTCGACTGGCTGCACATCCTGCGCACCGTGGCCCATGCGCCCCGCCCGCCCGGAGACGTCTGGTTCGAGCAGTGCCAGGAGGTCGGAAAGGGGCGCCGGGACCGGCTGCAACTCCAGGCGGACCCGGAGGTGGGCCTGGAGAAGCAGGCCGTCAACCGGCTCCTGCACGCGCTGTGGTACGCGGCCGACGAACTGGCCGAGGCGGACCGGACGTTGGTCGACCGGATCGGCCAGGACCTGTCCTTCCTCTCCGCCCAGCATCTGACCGGCCGCGCGGTGCTGGCCCAGGCCGCCATCCGCTGGCCGCGCGCCGTGAAGGACGGCGAGGACTGGCCCCTCGAACGCCACTGGCAGGGCGACCAGCCGCGAACGGGAGGGGCACGATGAGCCGTACGGACCGGTCGGACCGCCGTAACTGGGTCTGGCTGCCGAGCCGGCTGCGCTTCCGGGTGCTCGGCCTGATCGATGTGGTGGCCCTGTGGGTGGTGGTCTCCGCGCTGGTGGGAGCGGGCGCCTGGTGGGGTCTGGACGCCTACCGCGACAGCCGCGACTACTGCACCGAGAACCAGGAGCTGCGGCGTATGGGCGACGAGTGCATCGGCGTCACGGCCGAGGCCTACGCCTTCGACCCGGACCTCGCCGACGTCATGGGCCGGATCGAGGACGAGAACAAGGCGGCACGGAAATCGGCCAAGCCCGTGGTGAGCGTCGCCGTCATGATGCCGTACACCTCCACGACTCCCGGCGCGGCCATGTCGAAGGAGCTCATCCGGCACTCCCTCCAGGGTGCCTACGTCGCCCAGTACCGCCACAACCACGGGGCCGCCACCGACGGCACCGCCGTCCAGCTCCTGTTCGCCAACGTCGGCGAGGACCTGACCCAGTGGAAGACCGTGACCGATGAACTGGCCGCCCGCCGCAAGGGCGAGGCCCCCCTCGTCGCCGCCATCGGCTTTCCCAACAGCGACACGGCCACACTCGAATCCGTGCAGAAGGGACTCGGGCGCGAACGGGTACGGATCCCGGCCGTCAGTGCGGTGCTCAGCTCCCGCGAGATGGAGCACGCCTACCTCTTCAAGGTCTCGCCCTCCACCGATGATCTCGTCGACGCCCTCAAGCGCTATGTGACCGAGGAGGAGGTGAACCGCAAGGACACCTTCATGATCGCCGACGAGCAGAAGGACAACTACGTCGAAAACCTCCGCAGGGTGTTTCTCGAAGAGTTCGGCGAGGAGTACGGCATCAGAGCGGACAACGCGGTGGCGGGGCGGATCGCGCTGTACCGGGGCAGCAAGGGGTCGGACCAGGGAGATCCGCAGGACTTCCGGCATGCGGTGGACGCGATGTGCGCACTCAGGGTCAAGACGGTGTTCCTGGCCGGCCGCGACGCGGACCTGCTGCCCTTCCTGGAGACCCTCGACTACCGGAGTCCCTGCGAATGGGGTACGGACGAAGAGCCGTTGCGCATCCTGCGCGTCAGCACAGGCCGTGACCCGGTCACCGAGAAGACCCGAATGCGCCGGATCGCCGAGCGGAACCACATCGAGATCGTGACCGCGGCCGCTGTGGACGCCCCCCGCTGGAGTGCGGGCAGCGGCGGTGACGAACAGGTTCCCAGGTTCTTCGACGACTTCGCCGCCTCCTACGGCCGGAATTTCGCCAAGGAGGACACCGACGCCCTCAACGACGGCTACGCCGTGATGTACCACGACGCCCTCACCGCCGTGGGCACCGCTGTGGCCGCGGTCAGGACCGACAAGAACAACCCCGTGGACCACGACGACGTCTACGACGCGCTGCGCCGGGGCAGCCCCTCCGCACGCTGCGTCGGCTGCGTGCCCGGCGCGAGCGGCGTCTTCACCTTCGTGGACGAGAACATCGGGCTGGACAAGGCTGCCGGGAACGAGGAGGCGATGGTCGGGCGCTGGCCGGTGTGCAAACCGGTACCCGTGGTGACCTTCCCGAAGGAGCGGCAGGACACGTCGCCGCTCTACCGGACCTATCAGGGCCGGGGGGAGATCTGCCCAAGCCCGTGATCCGGCGGCGGGCGCAGCCTGATCAGGGCGCAGCCCCGATCAGGGCGCGGCCGCACTCGCTCGCCGCGCGGGTTGGGCCGGGGCTGGCGTCAACCGTCCGCCCTGGTTCGGCCACGCCGCGAGCCGAAGCGCTGCGGAGAGAAGGGGCGAGCCGTGTGGGCCGTTTCGGCTCGCTGTCGGCCTCCGGAGATTTCCGCGGCGATGATGTCCGCGGTCACGGGCGCGAGGGTGACCCCGAGCATGCTGTGTCCGCTGGCGACGAGCACGTTGTCCTTGCCCGGCAGCGGCCCGATGACCGGCAGTCCGTCGGGCGTCATCGGACGCAGCCCCGTCCAGCCCTGTGACTGTGACTGTGACTGTGACTGTGGCTGTGGCTCCGGGGCGAAGTCCGGCAGATAGGCGTGGGCGGACTGGGCGATGCCTCGCAGCCGGTGCGCGTCGATGGTCGCGTCGGAGCCGCCGAACTCCATCGTCCCGGCGAACCGGAGCCGATTCGACAGCGGTGTGACGGCCACCTTGGCCTCGCCGAGGTACACCGAGTGCCGCAGGGGCACCGAGCCGCTGGTGTCGTCGAAGCCGTAGCCCTTGCCGGGCCCGGCGTAGGCAGGGCTGCGCTTCGCTGCGCGCCTCGCACATGACCCAACGCAGCCAGAGGTCGCCCTGCTTGGAGATGTGCCCGTAGCGCACCGTGCGGTCCGAGCCGCGCACCGTCGGGGTGAGCCCGGCCCACGAGGCCGGCTTCCGGGCCGAGGAGAACCGCGAGATGTCGCCCACCTCCGCCAGGATGATCAGCGCGGTGAGCACGCCCACCCCGAGCAGCGCGGTCAGCACCTTGACGCGTGGATCCGTCTTCGCCGTCTCCATCAGCGTGGCCTCCGCCCGGTCGATGACCTGCTGGAGTGCGTCGATGGTCTCCAGCAGATCGCCCACCACCTGCCGGGAGGCGGCCGGCAGCGGCAGCCGGTCCAGCCAGGCCCGGCCCATGGCGCTCCAGGCGTTGCGGGCGACCACCACCCCGGTCGCAGCCGTGATGGGCCAGTACCGCGTGGATCCGGTGGCGCAGCACGGTGCGCACCCGACGCCAGCGGTCCTCGGGCAGGTCGCCGGGGAGGCGGTGTGGTGGCGTAAGCGCGCCCGGGGCGCCCCTGTGTCTCAGGGGCGCCCCGGGCGCGCGGGCCGGGCCGGTGGTCAGTGGTAGGCGTGGACGACCGCGTGCCCCTTGCCGCGGCCGATCATCCACTTGTTCACGGGTGTGGTGATCAGGAAGGCGACCGCAAACCCGCCGAGGAGGGCCGCCCAGAACAGCCCGTCGGAGAGGTGGGCGTCCATCGCGCCCGGGGTGAGGGCGATGATGCTGTTGTCGACGATCTCCATCACGGCGATGGAGACGGTGTCGGCGGCGAGTGCCACCTTGATCGCGGTCTTGAAGTCCAGGCCGGCCCGGCGTACGGCGAACAGCGTGAACGAGTAGCCGAACAGGAACGCGAGTGAGATCGCGAGGACCATGGTGGGCACGTTGCCCCACATCAGGGCGGTGCCGATGACCATGCCGAGGATCTCGCCGATGGCGCACCCGGTCAGGCAGTGCAGCGTCGCCTTCGCCGCCATGGCCCAGGACACTCTCCCGTGCGCGCCGTTGGGCATCGTGTGGTCGGCATGACCGTGCCGGCCCTCGTGGGCTGCCTGGTCGTGCGCGGTGCCGGTGTGGTGAGCGCTGTGGTCCATGTCCTTCATCCCCATTCCCCTCGCTAGCGGCCCGTCCTCGGGCTCACAGTCGAGAACTGTATACCCCTGGGGGGTATATGCGCCACTAGGTTTTCAAGCTTTGCTGACGGTCGGTGGGTCACGGCCCAGGTGTGCGACGTCTGAGGGTTCGCAGAGGGGGATTGGGGGCAGTGAGCGCGGCTTGCGTCGCGGTGCCCAACGACGGCGTGAGGTGGAGTGGGTCAGTGCTTCTCCATGGCATCGCACAGGATCCGGTCCTCCGGCGCGCTCCGGCGCGCGCTTCATTCCCAGGGGTCGGGGAGGGAGGCCCGGGCCAACCCTGCTGCGGAGGTGGCCTGTGAAGGGAGTGCGCGAGCCGTGCGGTTGCCGTCATTGGGCTCCTCGGCGGGGCTCTGGGAGGCAATGGGAGGAGCCGGCGGGTGAGGAGGAAGAGGGGCACCGCGATATTGGTGGCGTCCAGGGTGGTGAGCTGGGCGTCCCTCCCCGGTCGGCTACGGCGCTCAGTGCCTATGGCTCGCTGAAGGAGACGGCCGTGGGCGGGGTGCGGACTGGACTCAGGGGGCGGACCATCAGGCTCGCGGCGGGTGGCGGCCGCCGTCGGTCGCGGCCTCGGCGGTCTTGTCTCGCGCCCTGGAGGGGGCGGTGCTGACGCCAGGCTGGATGCCGACTGGTAGGGCCGCTATTTCCTCACGGGCGCCACTTCGGTGTCGGCCGGAGCATAGTGATCCAGGAACATCTCCACCCCATGTGTGATCAGCCGGTCGGTCAGGCCGGCGTCGAGTTCAGTGCCGTACGTGCTGAAGACCAGGTGCGGATAGAGCAGTAGTGAGTAGAGCTGGATGATCGCCACCTCCAAGTCCGGGATGGCGAGTCGCCCCTTGGCCACGAGCTGTTCCAGTGCGCCTGCCACAGCCGGGTGGTGGTGTCCGGGGGGCTGGTGCTGCCAAGCCTTGCCGAGGTCGGGGAAGCGGTGCAGCTCACGTGCGACGAGGTTCCGCATGGCCAGGACGTCGGGGTTGTCGCGGACGCTCGCGACCCAGGCCTGGGTCGCCTCGATGAGGGCCTTGCGCAGGTCGTCGGCCCCCGCGAGCTGATCGATCGCGGCGACCAGGGTTCCGCCGAGAGGGGCGTCGAGCGCATCCGCGATGACGGCGGTGAATAGCGCTTCCTTGCTGCCGAAATGGTTGTAGATGGTCACCTTGGAGACGCCTGCCCTGGCGGCGATGAGGTCCATGCCGGCCGAGAAGCCTTCCTTGAGAAAGGTCTCGCGCGCGGCCGCGATGATCGCCGCGCGCTTCTGCTCGGCTCGCGCTCCGGAAGGCGGACGCTTGGCGGTGGCTGCCTCGTGATCCATGGCCGTATCTTACTTGGCAACTGAACTGAACTGTTGAGTTCAGTTGAAGTGAACTGTACCGTGCAGTTCATGAATGCTGTCTCTGTCGTTCGGTCGCCGGGCCTGCCGTTCTGCCGCCGCGTAGGCGCCGGCCGGGTGCAGGAGCCGCCGCCCTTGTCGTCCGCGAGGTGCTCACCGTGGGCCCGGCCGGCGATGTTCACCACTACCTCGATCGCCCCGCTCGGCAGGTGCCTCGGCCTTGTCCTTGCGGCATGTCGTAACGCTTCCGCCAGCCTTCCTGAGGAGCAGTCATGAGCCACGTACCGGAATCGGCCCACTCGGATCCATACCCGCACGGGTCCTACTCCTCAGCAGAACACCCGCATCGGTGGCGGCTGTTGGCCCTGCTCTGCCTCGCCCAGTTCATGCTGATCGCCGATGTGACCGTGATCAACGTCGCCCTGCCGACCATCGGTGACGACCTTGATCTCGGTGGCTCGGGGCTCACCTGGGTCGTCACGGCGTACACGCTCTTCTTCGGCAGTCTGCTGCTGCTCGGCGGACGGCTTGCGGACGCGATCGGAAAACTACGCTCCTTCGTGGCCGGGTTGACAGTGTTCACCGCTGCGTCCATCGCCTCCGGACTCGCGGTGAGCGGGGAGATGCTCATCGCCGCCCGATCTGCTCAGGGCATCGGTGCGGCACTGATGTCGCCGGCCGCGATGGCGCTCGTCACAGCTCTCTTCCACGGACCCGACCGCAACAAGGCCCTCGGCGTGTGGGCCGCGATCGGCGGTGCCGGATCTGCGGTGGGTGTCCTGCTCGGCGGCGTCTTCGTCTCCGGACCGGGCTGGGAGTGGGTGTTCTTCATCAACGTCCCGGTGGGGCTGGTCGCGCTCTTCGGTGTGCCGGCCTTGTTGGTCAACTCCCGTTCGCTTGTGGCACCTTCGGGTGTCGGCAGCTCGCTCGATCTGGTGGGTGCGTTTACCCTCACCGCCGCTCCTGGGCTGCTCATCTACGGACTGGTCCGGGCCCGCGACCACGGATTCGACGCACCGGGCGCCTGGCTGCCGCTGATCGGCGCTGTGCTGGCGGCGGCTGCCTTCGTCGTGGTCGAACGGAGGGTGCGTGAACCGCTCGTGCGACTCGTGCTGTTCGCACGTCGCTCGCTCGTCGGTGGCAGCGTGGTGATGCTGGCCGCGTCGGGCCTGCTGATCGCGACCTTCTTCCTCAGCTCCTTCTACGTCCAACATGTCCTGGGCTTCAGCGCGTTGAAGACCGGACTCGTCTTCTTGCCAGTGGCCGTGGCCATCACCCTCGGAGCGCACGCCGCCTCCCATCTCGTCGCCCGGCTGGGCTGGCGGCCGGTCGGCGTCATCGCCTTTGCGCTGACCGCCGTCGGTGCGGCAGTGCTGACCCGTCTGGACGCGGGCAGCGGGGTCTGGACGGACCTCGTGCCTGGATTCGCCCTGTTGTCGCTCGCTCTTGGTACCGCTTTCGTCTGCGCCACCACGGCCGCGATGAACGGTATGCCGAACGAAGACATGGGGCTGGCCTCCGGCCTGGTAAGTACGTCCCACGAGCTCGGCGCGGCGCTCGGCGTCGCCGTCATCTCGACCATCGCCGGGGCGAGCCTGGAAGGCGGTAGGGCAGGCGCGGCGGCCGGGACAGGCGGCTTCGACAACGCTTTCACGGCCTGCGCGATCATTGCCGCCGCGGTTGCCGCCGTTGGCGCGCTGCTGCTGCCGGCGGGACGCCCGGATCCGACGCAGGGCCCGGCCATGGCCCACTGAAGGGTTGTCGGCACGGCTTCGGCCGTGCCGACACCATGTAAGGGCAGCCCGGTGTCGAGGGCATCGGGAGGGGCGGATCCCCTGTTCGACTGCCAGCGGGTCTTTCCGGGAGTCAGCCCGAAGCGCCGCGTGATACGTAGTCAGTTCATTGTTGTAGCGGCGCTCGCGGGACATGACCGCTTCGGCCCCGCTTTCAAGGATGTCTTGGATGTCGCATCGCACGCAGGTCCACGATGCATATCACGTTGCGGCGGCAGGAGCGCGGAAGGCTGCTGTCAGCATCGTGACCAGCCTCTCGGTCTCCTGGGTCGTTGCAATGTCGCCCTCGGTGCGGTGTCCCGGGTGGAGGTCGCCGAGGGTGTCCGACTGGTACAGGGCCAGCAGGCCGACCATGGCGCGGTAGCGGAACGCGACCTCGTTCGGCGGGAGTTGGGGGAGTGCGGTCTGCAGGGCCTGGAGGTACTGGCCTTCCACGGGGGCGACCTCCGCGCCGAACAGACGGCGGATGGCGGGGTCGGGTTCGACCATGACGCGCCCGAGGAGGCGGGCCACATCCCTGCCGTGGGTTCCGCTGCGCTCCACGATGCTGGCGCCGGTCACGACAAAGGCCCGGACCAGTTGCTCGACGGTGGGTTTGCGGTCCGAGGCGCGCAGTTCCTCCAAGAGGCGCAGGCGCTCGCCGTTGACCGAGGTCATCGCTCGGTCGACGACTGCGCGGAGCAGTCCTTCCTTGGAGCCGAAGTGGTAGTTCACTGCGGCCACGTTGGCCCCGGCCGTCACGGTCACTGTGCGCAAGGAGGTGGCGGCGAAGCCGTGCTCGGCGAAGAGGCGCTCGGCGGCGTCGAGGAGACGTTCCCGGGTCGAGCGGGGATGAGGGTCATTCATCGCTGCCCAAGTTAAAGCGAACGCTTGATTCAGGCAAGGTGGGCGTGCTCCACTTGAAACGTACGATTGAAACGATCGTTTGAATGGGGGTGGACTTTCATGCAGCCGTCGCACGCCTCGCCGAGCCCACCGACTGCGGTGAACCCGGCCAAGAGGACCGCTGTGCTGGCGGTGATGTGCCTCGCGTTGGCGGTCGTGGTGGGCATGCTCGCCTCGCTCCTGGTGGCCGTGCCGGATATCGCGCGTGATCTGCGGGCCACCGAGTCCGAGCTGCAATGGATCATGAATGCGTACGGCGTCACCTTCGCTGGTCTGCTGCTTCTCGGAGGTGCGCTGGGCGACCGCTACGGACGCAAGGGCGTCCTTCTGGCCGGGCTGGCCGTCTTCGCGCTCGCTTCCGGAGCCGTCATTTGGATCGACGACGTGAACCTGGTGATAGGGCTGCGCGGACTGGCCGGCGTGGGCGCGGCTCTGGTCATGCCGATGACCTTGTCGATCATCACCAACATCTTCCCGCCCGAGGAACGAGGCCGGGCCGTCGGGATCTGGTCCGGGGTCAGCTTCGGCTCCGCACTCCTGGCGGTTCTGCTGGCCGGCGGGCTGCTGGAGGCGTTCTCGTGGCGCTCGGTGTTCGTCGCGAACGCGGTGCTCGCCGGCCTCGCGCTCCTGGCCGCGGCCGTCCTCGCGCCGACATCAAGGAGCGCGGGAGCCACCCCGCTCGACACGGGCGGTGCGCTGTTGTCGGTGCTCGGCATCGGCGCCCTGGTCTTTGGGATCGTGGAGGGCCCCGAACTCGGCTGGAGCGACCCTGCGGTGGTCGCCGGGTTCGTGCTGGGCGCCGCGGGCCTCGCCGCCTTCGTACTGTGGGAGATGCGTACTGAGCACCCACTGCTCGACGTACGCGTGTTCCGGCTGCGTGGTGTCTCCGCGGGATCGCTCGTCATCACTGCCGAGTCGATCGCCATGTTCGGCTTTTTCTTCCTCGGGCTTCAGTACCTGCAGCAGATCCTCGGCTACTCGCCCATCCGGGCCGGTTTGGCCCTGGTTGCCATGGCCGCCGGCGCCATGGTGTTCTCGCCCGCCGCCCCGGGATTCGCCAAGCGCTTTGGGATCAGGGCCGTCATGGCACTGGGCATGGCACTGATCGCTGCCGGGCTCGGCGTGCTGGCCGTCACCATCGACGGGGGCGGTATCTGGCCGTTCCTCCTGAGCACCACGCTGCTCGGCGCCGGCATCGCGTTCGCCGCGACCCCGGCGACCGAGACCATCGTCGCCGCCCTTCCACCCGGCAAACAAGGCGTCGCCTCCGCGCTGAACGACCTCACCCGCGAAATCGGGGGAGTTCTCGGCATCGCTGTCCTCGGCAGTGTCTTCAATGCCCGTTATCGCTCGGATACCGGCGACGCGGTCTCCGCCCTGCCCGCCGCGGCGGCGGACGTGGCCCGCGATTCGCTGACGGGTGCGCTGCGCGTCGCCACGGAGATCGGCGGTCGCCGAGGCGCCGAGGTGGCCGATGCGGCTCGCGAGGCATTCAACTCGGGTATGGCCAACGCGTTGCTCGGTGGCATCGCCGTCGTCGTCCTCGGCGGTGCGGCGGCGATGATCGTGCTTCCCCGTCGCCGCTGAGCGCGTCGGCAACGCCCTCCGACAGTGATGCCCCCAAAGTCAGGGTGGGACGGCATGTGCTGTCAGCGGGTGATCGGTGCGGTGAGCACGTCCAGCACAGGTCCGCCGGCGATCCCAAGCCCGAGGGAGACGACTGCGGCGGCGTACGCGACGACGCGCGCCGCACGGTTGCCTTCGGCCGGCTGCGAGGAACCGCCTCGGGATACCGCGGGCACGATCCAGCGCAGGTAGTAGAAGAGGGACGCCACGGTGTTGACGGCGGCCAGGACGACGAGCCAGGCGTAGCCGCCGTCGAAGGCGGCGCTGAAGGCTTCGAGTTTGCCGAGGAAGACAGAGGTCGGCGGTGTGCCGACGAGTCCCAGCAGGCAGATGACGAGGCTCGCGGCCAGCAGCGGGCGCTCCTTGGCGAGGCCCCGGTAGTCGTCCAGTGTGTGGGCGCGGGGGAGGGCGCAGACCACGGAGAAGGCGCCGAGGTTGGTGACGGTGTAGGCCGCGAGGTAGTACAGCAGCGCCTGTTGGGCGAGGTCCGAGCGGCCGGCCACGGACACCGGCATGAGCAGGTAGCCGACCTGACTGATCGTCGAGTACGCGAGCAGCCGCTTGACGTCCTGCTGGAAGAACGCACCGAGGTTGCCCAGCGTCATGGACGCGGCGGCGAGTACGGCGATCAGCGCCGGCCAGGGCAGCGGACTGCCCGCGAAGACCGCGTCACCGAGCCGGAAGAGCGCGGCAAGTGCCCCTATCTTCGGCAGCGTGGTGAGCAGGGCGGCGACCGGCGGGCTGCTGCCCTGCACGGCGTCGGGGACCCAGAAGTGCGCCGGCACACCCCCGGCCTTGAACAGTACGCCCGCCAGCAGCCCGATCGCTCCGGTGGCGATCAGCACCTCGGGTGCGTCGCGCAGCGCCTCCCCGAGCATCGGATACGCGGTCCCGCGCCCGGCCGCGTACAGGACGGTGATGCCGGTCAGCATGAGTACGCCGAGCAGGGCGCCGACCACGTAGAACTTCAGGGCGGCTTCGGTGCCCGGCCCGTCCTTGCGGAACCCGGCGAGGGTATAGGCGGGGATGCTCGCCAGCAGGTACGCGGCGGCGATCAGCAGCAGGTCCTGGGCCCCGGCCATCATCAGCGCGCCGAGGGCGGCCAGTTGCACCAGAACGTAGAACTCGCTCTCCCTCGGGTCTCCTCGCAGGGGACCGAAGGACACGCCGAGTACGAGCAGCGTGCCGCCGAGCACGACGATCCGGGACGTGCTGGTCACCGGATCGATGGTGAAGGCGTCACCGAAGGCGGTCCTGGCGGGCTCGGCGGCGGCCACCGCCGCGGCGACGATCCCCGCCACGCACGCGACGGCGGCCAGGAGCCCCACGGCCCACTGCCGGGCGCGCGGCAGCCAGGACCCGAGCAGCAGCCCGAGGACGGCCGAGGCGGCCAGCAGCACCTCGGGGAGGAGGTAGAGGGGGTTCTCGTTCATCTCGGTCATCGGGCGAGCAACTCCAGGACGGACCGCGAGGCCGGCTCGATGACGTCGAGCATGAAGCGGGGCGCCACGCCGAGGACCACGGCCAGGACGAGCAGCGGCACGACGGCGGCGCTCTCGTGCGCGCGGATCTCGGGGAACACCCGCGGTGTACCCGGCGCGTCGGGCAGCCGCAGTGGCCCGGTGAACACCTGCCGCAGCGCGCGCAGGAACAACCCGGCGGTGAGCAGGATGCCGAGCACCGAGAGGGACGTGGCCAGTGGCCGTGGCCCGAGGCTGCCCGTGAAGATCTGGAACTCGGCGATGAAGCCGGAGAAGCCCGGCAGCCCGAGCGAGGCGAAGGCGGCGATGCCCGTCATGGCGGCGAACGCCGGTGCCACGGTGGCGAGTCCGGAGTACGCGCCCATGTCATAGGTACGTCCGCGTTCGTACAGCACACCCGCGAGCAGGAACAGTGCCCCGGTGAGCAGGCCGTGGCTGACCATCTGTGTCACCGCGCCGGTGACGGCGAGGGACCGGGCCTGCTCGGAACCGTCCGCCGTGGCGGCGGCCGCGCCGACCGCCAGCACGATGTATCCCATGTGGTTCACGGAGGTGTACGCGACCATCCGCTTGAAGTCGGTCTGCGCGAGAGCGACCAGGGCACCGTGGAGGACGGATACGACGCCGATGACGACCAGGACGAGGGCGTAGCGGCGCCAGACCTCGGGGAGCATGGGCATGGCGATGCGTACGAAACCGTACGTGCCCATCTTCAGCAGCACCCCGGCGAGGATCGCCGAACCGGCGGCGGGTGCCTCGACGTGGGCCGGTGGCAGCCAGGTGTGGAAGGGCACCGTCGGCGTCTTCACCGCCAGCCCGACGACGACGGCCAACAGCACCAGGGCTCCATAGACGGAACGCCCGGCGAGCGGGTTCTGCTCCGTCAGCTCCACCATGTCGAAGGTGTGCGGTTCCGCCGCGAGGTAGAGGCCGATGAAGCCGAGCAGCAGAGCGAGCGAGCCGATGAAGGTGTAGAGGAAGAACTTCAACGCCGCGCGGGCCGCCTGCCGGTGACCCCATCCGGCGATGACGAAGTACATCGCCACGATGGAAAGGTCGAAGAAGACGAAGAAGAGGATCAGGTCGAGGGCCGCGAACAGGCCCAGGCAGGTGGTCTCCAGGAAGAGGAACAGGGCGGCGAACTCGCGGATACGGCGGTTCTCGCGCAGGGAGTACACCGCGCAGGCGAGGAACAGCAGGCCGGTCAGGGCGAGCAGCGGAAGCGACAGCCCGTCGACGCCGACGTGGTAGCCGACGCCGGCGCTGGGAATCCAGCGGGCGCGCTCTTCGTACTGCATCCCTCCGGCGGAGTCGTATCCGGCCCACAGGCCGATGACCAGGGCGAGTTCGACGGCCGACATCACCACCCAGACGACGCGGAACACCGTCGGTGAGGTGCGGCGCGGCAGGGCGAACAGGAGCACTGCCACGGCCGTGGGCGCGAAGACGAGGGCGGTCAGCAAGGGGGTCACCTCAGGAGGACGAGCACGACGGCGAGGACGGTGAAGGCGGCGACGGCCTGGGCGAGGTACTGGTGCAGTTGACCGGTCTGCGGGCGGCGGGACCAGCGTCCGAGGGCCCGGGTCCCGGCGGCGACCGCGCCCACGGTGCCGTCGAAGGCCCGCTCCACGACACCGTCCGTCCAGCGTGCGAGTCGTACGGCGGCCGAGGCGGAACCGTCCACGGCGCGGTCGAGGACCCGGTCGTCGAAGGCCGTCGCCGCGCGTGCGAGCCGCATCGTCGGCCCGACGAGGAGGACATGCGCGACACGTTCGAGGCCCAGCCAGTCACGGAACCCCGTCTTCGCCCGCTGGGGCAGGGGCAGTTGGCGTGAGCCCCAGGCCCAGGCGACGGCCGCCGCGAGGAGGGCCAGTGCGCCCGAGAGGGCGAACTCCCAGGGATGCGGGGAGGGTTCGATTCCAGCGGGGAGACCGAGTACGCGCTCCACGCTGTCGCGCAGGGGAGCGAAGGCCAGTGGCGTCAGCGCGACACACGCCTGGGCCAGCAGGACCAGGGGCGCCACCGCCCCGCCGGGGATGGGCCGGGCATCGGGGCGGGGCACAGCGGGGCGCCACAGGTACCACAGGACCTTGGCGCTGTAGACCGCGGACAGTACGGCGCCGGCGAGCCCGGTGGCGTACAGCCAGGGGCTGCTCTCCAGGGCTCCGGCGAGCAGGACGTCCTTGGCGGCCCAGAGCGAGAGCGGCGGTAGCCCGGCCAGGGAGAGCGCGGCCACGGTGAAGGCCACACCGGCTGCCGGGTGCCGGCGCGCGGCGCCGAGGAGCGCGGGAAGCCGCTGCGTGCCCAGTGCGGTCAACCACGCGCCCGCACCGAGGAAGAGCAGACTCTTCGCCGCCGCGTGGGCGATGAGCTGGAGTGTGCCGCCCGAAGCGGCATGAGCCCCCGCCGCGAGCACCATGAAGCCGATCTGCGCGCACGTCGACGCGGCGAGCAGCTGCTTGAGATCGGTCTGCGCCACCGCGACCAGCCCGAGGAAGAGGGCGGTGGCCGCGCCGGTCCACGCGACCACGTCGTCACCCCAGCCGGAGGCGTCCAGTAGCGGCCCGGTCCGCAGCAGCAAGTACGCCCCGGCGACGACCATGGTCGCCGAGTGCAGCAGCGCGGACACCGGGCTCGGACCCTGCATGGCCTTCGACAGCCAGAAGCTGAAAGGCAGTTGGGCGGACTTGCCGAAGGCGGCGACGACCAGACCCGCGGCGACGAAGGACAGCCACGGCTCCTCGGCGCGCGCCAGCCCGTCGAGTGACAGCGCCGAGTCATGACCGCTCGCGAGCGCCGCGCCCGCCGCCAGATAGAGGCCGAGGTCAGCGGTGCGGGTGGTGAGGAAGGCGGTGTCGGCCGCGCTCGTACGCTCCGGATCCCGCCACCAGTAGCCGATCAGCGCCCATGAGGTGGCGCCCATGACCTCCCAGCCCATCAGCAGGACGGGCAGGGTCGTGGCGGTCACCGTGACGAGCATGCTCCCCGCGAACAGCAGCATCAGCCCGAAGAAGCGCGCCCGCGCCTCGCCCGCCCCGAACTCCGCCGCGCTGAAGAGGAGTACGGCGAGCGTGACCGCGGTGATCGTGACGGCCAGCAGCCCGGACAGCCCGTCCACCGCGAACCGCACCGGCAGTCCGTCGAGGAACGGCGCCCGCGCGGACGGATGCCGGAACGCCGCGGCGACGGCCAGCCCCAGGGCGGCGACCGCGACAGCGAGCGCCACACCCGGCGCGGCACGATCGGCCCGCCGCCCGGCCATCAGGAGCAGCGCACCGGCACCGAGCGGCAGGGCGACCAGCGCCCACATCAGGGCGCTCACTCCTTCAACTCCGCCGCCATGTCGGTCATGTCGACCTCCCGCGACCGGAACAGCGCGGTGACCACGGCGAACCCGACCGCCATCTCCAACGCCATCGCCGTGACCGCCAGGACGATCAGCACCTGACCGTCGGCCGCCGCAGGCGCGATGTAGTGCCAGGCGGCCGCGGCGGCCAGGATGACCCCGCCCAGCATCAGCTCGAGACCCATCATCAGCATCACGATCGACTGCTGGGTGAGAGCCCCGAACAGGCCGACGCAGAACAGCGCCGCGGCCACCAGTAGAAGCAGTTCCAGAGTCACTGGCCGACACCGCCCCGTACGGGATCGTCCGCGCGCCGCGCCCGCAGATCGTCGCCCAGCCGGTCGTACCGTCCCCGCCTGGTGGCCAGCACCACCGTGGCGACGATCGTCGCGAACAGCGCCAGGCCCAGCGTCATCATGGTGAGCATCTGCGGGCCCATCAGGGACATGCCGAGTTCCATGGTCGGATCGGCAGGGGCCTTGCCCCGGCGTGCGGGCCAGGGAGCCAGCAGGATTCCGGCGGCCAGAAGCGCGAAGACCAGACCGCAGACGACGGCCGCGCCCTTCTTGTTGTGCATCATCGTCATCGGCATGAGCCCGGCCGGGTTCATCATGTACATCACCATGAAGACCGCCATGATGGCCATCTCGATGGTCATCATCAGCACGATGACGATGCCCAGATAGTCGAGCCCCAGCAGGATGACCAGGCCGCCCACACACAGCAGCGAGGTCAGCAGGGAGAACGTCGCTCTGGCCATGGAGTCGAAGCGGAACACCCACACGCCGCTGACGACCGCAAGGACGGCCAGGATCCAGAAGACCGCGGCATCCATGTACGTACGTCACCTCGCTCTCGTCATGGAATCGGAATTCGCGGATTTCACGGAACCCATCGATTCACGGAGTTGACGGATTTCACCGGTTCAGCACCACCACGGCCACCACCAGCGCCTGAGCGATGGCGAGCGGGGTCAGCACGACCCAGGCCAGCTCCAGATAGCGCTCCATGCGCAGGGTGGGAATCCTGCGCCGGGCCCAGACCAGGAAGGCCAGCACGGCGGCCGTCTTGAGTACGGTCCATGCCCAGCCGGGCAGCAGCGGCCCGTGCCCGCCGCCGAGGAAGAGCGGCACGCTGAACGCCGCCGCCACGACCAGCAGCAGCCATCGGCCGCCGAGGAAGAGCACGCGGTCCGCGCCCGACAGTTCGGCGGCCGCACCGCCCGCCACGTCCTGTCCGGCGGGCTGGTCGAACGGACCCCAGAAGGCCATCGCCATGGCGCTGAGCAGATAGATCCCGAAGGCCGCCGGCATCCACACCGCGAACCACAACCCCGCCTGGGCGTCGACGACTTCGCCGACCCGCAGCGACTCCGCCCCCAGCGCGGCCGTGGTGATGGCCAGCATGTGCGGGAGCTCGTACGCCAGCCCCTGCGCGAGGAAACGGTAGCCGCCGATGAGCGAGAGGGTCGAGTTCGGCCCCCAGCCCGCCAGCCACACCGCTGCCCAGGCCAGCGCCTCCATCGCGTTGAACCAGACGATCCCGTCCGGCAGATCGCTCACCGACCGGAAGCCGAGCGGCAGGACGACGGCGGCCAGGACCGCGGCGACGGGAAGCAGGGCCGCACCGATGCGGGCGAGTGGCACATCGGACGCGCGCGTCCGCCGCGGCTGTTGCACCAGCTGCCGCAGTACCTCACGGCCGGGGCCGGCCGCCCGTACGGCCACCTCACGCAGTGACGCGGGCCGCCCGGTCCGAGCACCGGCCGCGAGTACGGCATCCACGCCGGCCGTCACCAGGGCCACCGCGACCAGGAGGGCAGGCAGGACGAAGACCGCCCACAGCGGCGTGCGTTCAGCCATGGAGCATCCCCGCAGCCGGTACGTGCGCGAGCTCGTCGGGGTCCGGGTCCAGGCTCGCGACGATGATCCGCGCGCACGCGAACTCGGTGCCTTCGAGCAGGCCGGGCAGGACGTCCAGCAGCGCCTGCGACGGGGGCACGGGCCCGTCGACGCGCCCGCGGGGCCCGATGGCCTCGGCCCCGTCCAGGTCCAGCGTCTCGGTCTCGTCGCAGGCCGCCGCGCTCCGCCCGACCGCGTCGAGCCACATGAGCATGCGGCTGTGCGCATCGCCGTCGGCGACCAGGGCCGGTCCGGTCACCCCCGCGTGACGCGCCTGCCCCGTACGCAGTACCCCGAGCCCCGTCGTGAGTCGGCGCAGGGTCCACGAGCGCCCGGCCCGACGGATCAAGGGACGTACGAGGGGGGTGAGTTCGGCGGCGTCGGCCCCGGCCAGGGCTCGATCGCGTACGTACCGGGTACGGGCGGCCATGTCGGCCCACCCGGCCACGGCGAAGAACCTGCCCAGGCTGTCCAGATGCGCCGCACACAGCCGTCGTGCCGCGTCGCCCTTCGAGACACGTTCACCGGCGGCGGTCCGCAGCCAGGGTTCGTCCCAGAAGGCCCGGAAGCCCCAGGAGGGGGGACGCGGAGACGGCGGAACGGCCACCGTCTCGACGGTCACCTCCTGAACGACGTCGCCCTGCAGAGCCATACGCAGAATCAGCCCCGCGGGCCAGTCGGCGAGCGCGGGCCCGAGCGGCACGTGCAGCCGGTCGAGCCTCAACCCGTCCCGGTCATCGGCCCGGTCGGCCATGGGCAGGCCATCCACGAGACCGCCCATGTCGTGACCGGCGTGCCCGTGATGTCCACCGTGCGGGTCGTGACCGCCGTGCATGTCGTGGTCGCCGTGCGCCTCGTCTCCGCCGTGCATGTCGTGACCGTCGTGTGCGCGGTGCATGTCATGACCGTCGTGCTCATCGTGCGTCTCGTGTCCGGTGTGCATGTCGTGACCGCCATGGTCACCGTCTGCCTCGTGCCCGCCGTGCTCTGCGTGCTCGTCCGCCTCTGGCTGCTCGCCATGCCCGGCGGCCGCACCATGATCATGGTCCGAGGTTTCGGCCGGGCCTCTGAGTTGGCCGTGCGCAAGCTCGGTCAGTCCGCGATCGAGGGCGTCGGCGGTGCGGTCGGGATCCGTGACCTCCACTCGGGCTTTGGGTGCCGGAATGGCGTGCCACAGGTTCTCGACCCAGTCACTCTCCTCGGCCTCGCGATCACCCAGGACCACCAGCAGATCCGCCGCCGCTGGGGCGCTCACACTCGGCCATCCACGACGCGCCAACTCCGCCTCGACGGCGAGCCGCTCCCGCGTGGCCCCGGGACATACCGCGAGCAGAACCCCCGGCCGGGAAACGGCAGTTCGTAGCAGCCTGCGCCTCAACTCCACCGGAACGCCCCTTCCCGCCAGGCGTATCCGACACCCGCGAGCAGCACGCCGAGGAAGAGGAACATCTCGACGACCGCGGTCGTGCCGACGGCCGAGACGACCTTTGTCCACGGGTACATGAAGAGCATCTCCATGTCGAACGCGAGGAAGACCATCGTGACGGGGTACCAGCGCACATGGAACCGGGAAAGGGGATGCTCCCGCGGTTCGAGGCCTCCGCTGAACGGGCCGGTGTGCAGCGGCTCGCGGACGGCCCGCACTGTGATGGAGAGGGCGTGCAGCAGAACGACGCCCGCGACGACGAGCACGAGCAGGACCAGTACCGGTTGCCAGTCGGATGTCTGCATACGGCCCCCTTGCCGACGATTACTCCCGACGGTTACCCCTTCGGCAACATGGCAGCCAACCGTGAGGGGCGGAACGTACGACACCAGGGCTGACGAGGTGCTTCGCTCCGGCGTCAACTGCCTCCAGCGGTGGTGTCCGTCAACGGCATACACCGTGCCGGCCCTCCAGAGCCGGTGCCCACGGGCCAGGATCGCCAGGTGAGTGATGGTGATACGACGGGAAGTTAGCATACCCCCTCGGGGTACACCAGGGTGGCTGTGCCCGGTGGAGCGACCATCACGAAGGCACGGCGGGGACGTTCGCGGTGCGGCGCAACCGCCGGACCAGCGCGTGGACGAGCAGAGCCATCGACGCCACGGCGAGCGCCGGCTGCACCGGCGCAAAGTACGCCAGGGCGCCGCTGACGCCGATAGCCGGCACCACGAGTTTGTTGCAGATCAGGCAGCCGACCGCGAAGGCGGACAGCGGTCCCGCGCCGAGGGCGCGAGCGGTGCGGGACCGCTCGGGCGGCGCGGCCTCGGAGGTTTCGGCCGGGCCGGTGCGGACGTTCGACCACGCGTCGGCCGTGGGTGAGGCCGCTCATTCGTCGCTGATATGAGCGGGTGTCGATCCGTCCGTGCAGTAGCAGGCTGGCGCACCCGTTCCTCGCCCTCAAGCGCCGCGCGCCTGCCTCTGGCACGGGCGAGGGCGGCTCCTCGGCGGTGTAGCCGGTCTTCTCGACGGTGGCGATGAGGTCGGTGACCTCGACGCCTTCCGGGCACGAGACCTTCGCCTTCTCGGTGGCGTAGTTGACGGTCGCCGTGACGCCGTCCATGCGGTTGAGCTTCTTCTCGATGCGGGCCGCGCACGAGGCGCAGGTCATGCCGCCGATGGAGAGCTCGACCTCGGAGGTGGGGCGGGCGCTGTGTCGGGGACTGCCTTCCCGGGAGCCGTGCTGGTCATGGACGTATCTCCAGGGGCGAGGCCGGGACGTACGGCGTCCTTATCAGCGGAGCGGTACGTCCCGGCGGGGGAGGAATCGCGTGTCCGGGGCCGGGGCCCCGGAGGGGGGTAGTCAGACGCGGCCGACGAGTTCGTAGCCGGCCTCGTCGACGGCGGCGCGGACGGCCGCCTCGTCGAGCGGCGCGGCGGAGGTGACGGTGACCTCGCCGGTCCTGGCGACGGCCTTGACCGCGGTGACGCCGTCCAGAGCGGATACCTCCTGGGAGACGGAGCTCTCGCAGTGGCCGCAGGTCATGCCGGACACCTTGTAGGTGGTGGTGACACCGACGCCCTCGATGTCGACCGTGGCGCCGGAACCGCAGGAGCCGCAGCAAGAGCCGGAGCTGGAGCTGGAGTTCGTCTGGGTGGTCATGGCTACTTCCTCGGAGTGTGGGTGTGTGGACTGCTTTCAGGGAGGGGCGTTGTCCCCGGCCCTGTCCGCGACATCGAACACTATACCCCCTAGGGGTATCTTCGTAACCTGTGGGGCTGCACACACGGTCGCCAACCGCCGAATGCGAAACGGCTTCGCGGATGCCGGCCCCTGTTGAGCGATACAGGTCCCTGTCGAGCCCTACGAGCCTGTGCTGAGGCCACTCCGTGGGGCGTGATGCCGATCATGGTGCCGCGCTCGCCCATGCGCGGCGTCGTCCTGCCGGTCGGCGACGACTCGACCGGCTTTCACACGGCCATCATCAGCAGCATCGCGGACATGGTCCCGCCCATGCCGATATGCGCTGCCAGCGCCGCGTCGTGCGCGGCTCCGAGTTTGCGGCGCCGCCCGTGGCCTGATCGCTGGCCCGGCCTGGTCCTGTCCCACACCGAGAGCGTCAGCGACGCCAGGTAGACGAGCACGGTGTCCGGCATGGCGAGTAGCCAGCGGCCCCAGCCTCCCCGAGAGCCGGCACCCCGACCACCTCGCCGCGTACCCCGGATCCTCGCCCACACGGACGCGCCGATCGACAGCAGGAAGTAGACGGCGAGAGCCGCGACCACGAAGCGCCATACAGAACTGGATCCGGCGGAGGAACCGGCGTCGGCCGCGGCGCTCGTCATGCCCGGCATGTCCATTCCGTGCATGGACCCCGTGTCGTGCGTGGACCCCATGCCGTTCGTGTGGTCCATGCCCGCCATCTCGTGCGTGCGCGTCGCGCTCGCTGTGTTCTCCATGCCCGGCATGTGGGCCATGGAGTGCCCGCCGCCCAGCGCGAGCACCGGACCGGACGACGTACTCGTCATGGCCAGCGTCATGATCACCATGCCGAAGCTACCGACGATCAGGTGCACCCAGTGACGGCCGTGCTTCCACCCCCCAGCGCGCGCGTGCTTGACCGCCATCGCCACACCCCCGAGCCCGAGGATGCCGAACGCCACCGCCCACCACATGCCGTAGCCCGCGTACCAGCCGACCGTCGCAGGCAGGGCCATGGTCGCCATGCACAGCCCCATCAGCAGGTCGCCGCCCGCCGCGAACCGGGTCTCACCGCTGGTGGTCACCATCCGGACCGCGCTGACGGCGGCCACCAGGGCGGAGACCAACGCGATGGCCCAACTGAGCGCGAGGATTCCCATCTTCACCTTCCCATTCGTTCGAGCCGGCGGGCCTGCGCTGCTGGCGCCGCCTCGTCGTACGAAGCACCGCGAGGCGCCACGTGGGGCGTTAACTGCTAGTGCCCTTAGTACGTTTCGGAGTCGGAGGGTGTTCAGGTAGCCGGTAGTGCTTCTGCCCGAACACGGAAACTGGTTGTACTGCCGAACCTTCTGGTTGTACTGTCGAACCATGTCCAAGGATCAAAGGGCTGATGACCCGGTTGTTCTCCAGGAGGCGCTGGGGAGCTTCGTGCGCGCCTTCGGGCTGCACCAGCCGGAAACAACCCCTTGCGGCCAGCCGATCTCGGTCTCCGAAGCACATGCCTTGAGCGAGCTGGCGCAGGAAGGCGAGCTGCGGCAGGTCGAACTCACCCGTCGGCTGCGGCTGCAAAAGAGCACCGTGAGCCGACTGGTGGGGCAGCTGTCAGGTCGTGGCTGGGTGGAGCGCGCCCCGGCTCCCGACGACGGACGCGGTGTTGTACTGCGGCTCACCCCTTCGGGGCGGCGAGCGGCGCAGAATCTCGCTGAAGCACGACGGGAGCGGTTCTCCCGGCTACTCAGTTCGATCCCGGCCCACGAAAGAGCGGGCGTACTCCACGCCCTCGATGTGATGGTGGAGGCACTGGATGAATAGCGGCAAGCGCCGGGCTCTGGTGGCGGCTGCGGGCGTGATGGTCGCTGGCGCGGTCACGGCTGTCGTCCTGGTGACCAGCGGCTCACAGCGGGACCCGGGCGAGGGCCGGACCGAGCGGCAGGAACTGGTGGCCGAGCGGGGTGAAACCGTCATGCCCTTCGACCTTGAGCGGACCACCCACCGCTTCACCCCCACGGCAACGGGAGGCACCCAGGATGTCGTGGCCGACCAGCGCGGCGATACCGAGCAGATCGACCTGATACGCGCTCACCTGCGCAAGGAGGCCGCGGCGTTCAGCCGAGGGGACTTCGCCGACCCCGCCCGGATCCACGGCGCCGACATGCCCGGCCTCGCTGAACTGCAGGACGGGTACGACCGTTTCGAGGTGCACTACGAGAACCGGGCCGACGGGGCCACCTTGACCTACACCACGGAGGATTCCGCATTGGCCGACGCCCTGCACGAGTGGTTCCAAGCTCAGCTCGGCGACCACGGCGCGCACGCCGAGTCCGGCCATTGAAGTGGAAGCAGCGACCTGCTTCCGCCGGGACGGCGCGTGATGTGGTTCTCCTGCCAGTGCATGACCACCAACATGGGCTACGCCGTCGGGCCGGTCGCCGGCGGTCTGCTGCTCGCTGCCTACGGCGGCACCGCCATGTTCCTCGGCGTCGGCTCGTTCGCCCTGGCCGGCATGGTCATCTACCTGCTTGTCGGCCGGCGGATCCCCGGCCTGGCCGGCCCCGTGCCGGAGCGCTCCGCGGAGCGGCCGAAGGGTGGGCATGCCGATGACGTGACGTGAGCGGGGCTATGACTGCTGGCGCTGCCCCAGCCTGCGCGCCCAGCGAAGCCGCGGCCGGCTCCGACTGCCCGGCCTGGTCGAGGGCGCCTTTCCCCGTCGCGGACGACCGGGATCGTTCTCAGGAAGTACTAAGGTGTTTCGTGCTTCCGCTGCCGCCTCGACGGCGCAGCGAACCCCGGTCGCGCTCGCGCGCGACCGGACGATGAGCGTGGCCGTGGATGGTGCGACAGGAAGCAGTACGCAAGTGCTGGCACCGCCCGCGGCCACGTCTCGGACGAACTCCGGACCTTGTTGGGTGACGGCCCCGGAGTTGCCGGTAGCGGTCTCAAGGTCGACCTGACCGGGCGGGATCGCCATCTCGCCGATGCCGGCGCTCCTGCTGGGGCTCAGTCCTTGCCCGCGGGCGGACTCGTCGTACGGAGGGCTCCGGGCCGAGGAAGATCTCATCGGGCCGTGAAGCCGCAAGTACCCCCGAGGGGTAAGATGAGACTCCGGTGACCAGTCGGCACGGCACAGGTGGAACTCATGGCGATACGGGCGGCTCACAGCGACGGCGGCATGGCCGTCCGCTGGGCGTACGGGGTGTTCCTCACCCTGTGCGTCGCGCTGGCCGTGCTCGTCCACCACGAGACGTCCATGACGTCCATGGCGTCCGCCTCGCCCATGTCCGGCTCTGCTCGCATGCCGGCTCCCGCCCACGCGGCTCAGGCGATGGCGCACACGGGTCATGGGATGGCGGGCGAGGCAACACCCTCCGCCTCGGAAACGTCCAGGCACGGCGTGGATTCCGGCGCCTGCGCCATGCCCGGTATGCAGCACTGCGCCACGGCGAGCGTCGGTTCCGTTCAGCTGGCCGCGCCAGGCCAGAGCGCGTTCGACCCGCCCGCTGACCTGGAGCGTGCCGTGGCAGGGCGTGCCCCCGCCGGTACGGTCGGCCGTGCCCCGCCCGATCTGTCCGTCCTCTCGCAACTGCGCATATAGGCCGCGCCGGACGGCGCGCGATGTGCCGTCCCTCCGCGACCACATCGGCAGTTTCGAAGCAGAGGACACAACACCATGAACAGCATCGACCGCCGCTCCGTCCTGCTCGCCGGGCTGGGAGTCGCAGGCGCCGGAGCACTCACCGCCTGCACCAATGCGAGTGGCTCCGATAGCAGCAACGCCCTGGTCACCCCTTCCGGCTCGGCGGTCGCCGCCGCGGAGGAGAAGCGCAAGAGCACCGGACGCCAGCAGAAGGTCACCCTGACCGCGGCGCCCGCCACGATCGACCTGGGCGGCGGCGTCATGGCCAAGACCTGGGCCTTCGACGGCCGCGCCCCGGGCAAGGAGATCCGGCTCTCCGTCGGCGACACTCTCGTCGCCGAGCTGTCGAACCAGCTCCCGAACAAGACGACCACGTCCATCCACTGGCACGGCGTTGCCATGCGCAACGACATGGACGGCGTGCCGCCCACCACCCAGAGCGCTGTCCGGGCCGGCTCCACCTTCACGTACAGGTTCATCACCGACGCGCCCGGCACGTACTTCTTCCACCCGCACGTCGGTGTCCAGCTCGACCGCGGCCTGTACGCCCCGCTGATCGTCGAGGACCCCAGGGAGCCGCTGTCGTACGACGACGAGTGGGTCGTCCTCCTCGACGACTGGGTCGACGGGGTCACCGGCACCCCCGACGAGGTCTTCGCCGAGGTCGGGCAGGGCATGGGCGGCATGGACACGGGGGAGAGCAGCAGTTCCGGCTCCAGCGGCATGGAGGGCCACGACATGAGCGGGATGGAGATGGGGGACTCGGCGTCACCCTCAGCCTCCGCGTCCTCGGACTCGGACGGCATGTCGATGAAGTTCATGCTCATGGGCGCCGAGAGCGACCTGCTCAGCGGCGATGCCGGCGACGTGAAGTACCCGCACCACCTGATCAACGGCAGGGTGGCGGCCGACCCCGACGTCTACACCGGCAAGCCCGGCAAGAAGGTACGGCTGAGGATCATCAACGCGGGCGGGGACACCGCCTACCGGGTCGCCCTCGGCGGCCACAAGCTGACCATCACCCACACCGACGGCTTCCCGGTCCAGCACCAGGAGGTGGATGCCCTGCTGGTCGGCATGGGTGAGCGCTACGACGTCCTCGTCACCCTCGGCGACGGAGTCTTCCCGCTCGTCGCCGAGGCCGAGGGCAAGGACGCGAACGGCTTCGCCCTGGTGCGCACGGGCTCGGGGAGCGCCCCGAAGGCGACTGTCCGCCCGAAGGAACTCGACGGCATGATCATGACGGCGTCCCAGCTGCGCGCCGCCGACGACGTGCGGCTCAACTCCGCCAAGACCGATGTCACGCACCAGGTCAAGCTGACCGGCGGCATGGACAAGTACGACTGGGCCATCAACGGCAAGCCCTTCGACATGGACAACCCCGAGGCGAACCCGATCATGATCGAGGAGGGCCGGCGCGTACGGCTCGACTTCGTCAACGACACCGACATGTGGCACCCGATGCACCTGCACGGCCACACGTACCAGATCGGCACCTCCGGTCCCCGCAAGGACACCGCGATCGTGCTGCCCAAGAAGAAGCTGTCGGTCTTCTTCGACGCCGACAACCCGGGCCAGTGGATGCTGCACTGCCATAACGCGTACCACGGTGAGGCCGGGATGATGGCGAACGTGGCCTACTCGGCCTGACGTTCACCTCACGCAGTCCGGGCGGGCCCATCGGCTGGCGGTGGGTGCGTCCGGACATGGCGTGAGGGGTGGCCTCGCAGCTCTCTGGCTTGCGCGCGATGCCGAAGACGCAGGGGAGCGGGGCGTCTTCCGCTCGGTCGGCCAGTGACCGTGGGGGCCTGACTTCACCTGGTGGAAGGCGGAGTTGGGACGGTGCTGACGTAGAGACAGTCGCGGTGGCCGCTGCCTTGGCGGTAGGGCCCGGCACAGGTGACCAGGAGGAGCTGGGGCGGTCCGGAGGTGGTGATCAACTCGCAGGGCAGGGCGCGCCGCAGCGCATGGTCGCGGGAAGGGCGGACGAGTCAGTGCTCTGGGTGCCCAGCGCGGTGGCCGTGGTGCTCGTGTCGGCTTGTCGGCCGCCGGTCGTCCTGCGTGGAGTGACCGTCGCGCAGCCCGGACAGGGTCACCGTGACGAGCCGGTCGGCCGCCGCTTCGGAGGGCAGGGCGGCAGCGGCCGTCAGGGCGTGGAGGCAGTACGTCGCCAGCTCATCGGGTGCGATGTCGGCACGGAAGGCGCCGGTCTGCGCGCCCTCGGACAGCAGGTCCCGGATCATCCCGTGGAGCTGCTGCTGCGCTCGGACGACGCGCTCGTCCCGATGAAGGATCGCCCCGAGTTCGGTGCCGTGGTGCCCGCGGGACTGGCGCGAGATGTGAGCGAACGCCCTCAGGACCGCCTCGAGTTGGTCGCCGGGCCCGTCGGTCCGGTCCCGGACCTCCACCAGCTGTCCCAGGTGTTCGGTGATCTGGCGGTCGTGCCAGGCGAGGAGGATCGCCTCGATGTCCGGGAAGTACTTGTACAGCGTGGCCCGACCGATGCCGACCTGTTCGGCGATCTGCGACATCGTCACCGATCGCACTCCGTGCTCGGCGGCCAGCTCCGCCGTGGTGTTCAGAATCGCGTCGCGCACCGCGCGGCGGTGCGCCTCGATCGTCTCGTTCCACAGCTTCGGCACTGGATCAGTGTACGCGGTGGCGGTGTTGATACACCTGGTTGACTCCATAGACAGTGTGTCTCGTAAAGTATGGGTGTCGCGAACTGCAAGACATCCACGCACCGTGAGGGACACCCACATGGCTGACTCACCTTCTCGCCCCGACGCCGCCGGTCATGGACCCGGCCCCGCGGCACCTCCCGGCATGCCGCGCTGGGCGAAGACGCTCGCCATCGCCGCCGGTGCCGCCCTGCTCGTGGCGTTCGTCCTCATGCACGCGCTCGGCGGCGGCATGGGCAACCACTGATCGCGATGACCATGAACCCTCGCCTCCGCAAGTTCGCGCTCACCGCGCACGTGACGTCATCGGTCGGCTGGCTCGGCGCCGTCGCCGTCTTCCTCGCCCTCGCCGTCGCCGGTCTGACCAGTCAGGACGCCCAGACGGTGCGCGGCGCCTATCTCGCGATGGAGGTGACCGGCTGGCTCGTCCTGGTCCCGTTGAGCCTCGCCTCGCTGCTCACCGGGCTCATCCAGGCCCTGGGTACCGCGTGGGGTCTGTTCCGCCACTACTGGGTCCTGTTCAAGCTGCTGATCACCGTTGCCGCGACCGTTCTTCTGCTGGTGCACATGCAGGTGGCCGGTCACGTCGCCGATGCCGCAGCCGAGGCGAACCTGTCCAGCGGCGATCTCGTCGGGATGAGGATCCAGTTGCTGGCCGACGCCGCCGCTGCCCTGCTGGTACTGCTCGTGGCGGTCACGCTGTCGGTGTACAAGCCGAAGGGCCTGACCCGTTACGGATGGCGCAAGCAGCAAGAGACGCGGGTCCGGGAGCGGCCCGCAACACAAGGAGACCAAGCAACAGGTCTGAAGGAGACCAAGCAGCAGGTCTGACGGTCCGCTGATACCGGGGCAAGCGAAGCGCGCCTGGCCTGCAACCGCCGTGAGTTTGTGGTGAGTTGGATCCCGCAGCACTCGCCCGACCTCTCGCACGGCGACACCGAGCCCACGGTGGCGTAGCCAGTGGCCCGCAGGTGCGCGCTTCCGCAAGCCGGTGCCTGTCGGCCTTCGAAGCCGGGGTCAGGAAGTCAGAAAGCAAGCGGCGTGAGTTCGGTGAAGCTCTTGCCGCCGTCGCGTGACTCGTACACGCCCGCCATCGTCGCCACGAGGATGTGGTCGGCGTTCAGTTCCTCGGGCGGTGGTACGGCGATTGGCCCTCAGGGCCTGCTGGCGGCGAAGAACGGCATGGAGTCCAGCGGAACGATCTCGATGTTCTTGCCGGTGCGCGGCGCGTGGATGGCCTTGCCGTTGCCGACGTACATGCCGTTGTGCTGGGTGCTGTTGTACCAGTAGATGATGTCGCCGGGCTGCAGGTCCGACCTGGCCACCTTGCGGCCCGCGTCGTACTGCTGCTGGACGGTGCGCGGCAGTGAGACGCCCGCCGCGCGCCAGGCGGCGCCGGTCAGTCCCGAGCAGTCGTAGGAGTTGGGGCCGGTCGCGCCCCACTCGTAGGGCTTGCCGAGCTGTGCGTACGCGAAGTCGAGTGCGGCCTTGCCGCGGCCGCTCGCCGGGCCGTTGTACGTAGCCGGGGAGTCGCTGACGCCCGCGGCGGCGTCCTCGCGCTCCTGGTCGGCTTCCATCTTGGCGCGCTGGGCGGCGGTCAGGCTGTTCAGGAACTTGCGGGCCTTCGCGAGCTTGTCCTGGACCTCCTCCTTCGTCTTGGCGGCCTTGGTGCGCGTCTCTTCCAGGGCCTTCAGGCGCTTCTGGGCGGCCTCGCGTTCCTGGGCGATTTCGCGCTGCTTGCTCTGCATCGCTCTCAGGGCCTCGGCCTGCCGGCTGCTCGTACGGTCGAGCATCTGGGCCTTGTCGAGATAGTCGTCCGGGTCACCGGACAGGAAGAGCTGCACGCTCGGATCGATGCCGCCGCTGCGGTACTGCGCGGCCGCCAACGGGCCTATCTCCTCGCGCAGTTCGTTGATCTCCTGCTGCTTGCGGGCCAGGCGGTCCTGCGCACGGTCGGCCTCACGCTGCAGCTTCTTCTGCTGCTCGCGGATGGCGTTGTACTCCTCGGTGGGGCCCTCAGCCTCCTCGTAGAGCTTCTCCACCTGCTTGCGTACCTCGTCCACCGTGGGCTCGGGGGCCGCCTGGCTCTGCGTCGGCAGGAGGCTGACGGCGCCGGCGGCCATGCCGAGCGTGGCGATCCTGGCGCGGCTGGGCGGCTTCGGCCGACGGTGCGTTCCCATCGTGGGATGAACTCCTCTGTGCGTCTGTGGATCGAGCGACGGGCTCTGGTCGTCGGGTACGACACGAGCCGGCCTCGGCACCGCCCCCATGGACCAGTGCTGGGGCGCGGCTCCAGGCCCACGCCCCAGCATCCCCGGCATCATCAAGCGGGTTAGAACTTAGTAGCTTAGTATCTCGCATCGCAAGTGAGTCAGTGTCACAGCGGCCTCAGGAGGACGCCGTCAGCTCCGGCCTCAGCCGAGACCGGGCGGGCAGGCGACCAGCAAAGGCAGCAGCGGCATCGCCACGACCACGGCGGCCACAGAACCCCACAGGGCGGGGTGCGCAGCCTCGCGCGGGCCGAGGATCCGCTGCAGACGGATCAGGACGGTCTGGCCGGCCGCCGCCAATGCGCCCTTCGGCGTGCGGGCCGAGGCCATCTCGTACATCGCCGTGGCCAGCACCTCGTGGGAGTGGCTGCGCAGAGCGCGGTCGTCCGCGACCATCTCCAGCAGGAGCGCCGTCTGCTCCCGGGCGTGCCGGGCCAGCGGCAGCCACCGGAACACCGAGTGGAACGCTTCCATGGCGGCCAGGAACAGGTGGTGGCGGCCCGCGATGTGGGCCTGCTCGTGCTCCAGCACGGCGGCGAGTTGCTCGGGGGACAGCTCGCGCACGGCCGCGTCGCTGAGCACGATCCGGGGATTGCGGCCGGGCAGGCAGTAGGCGGCCGGAGTGTCGTACGGCAGGACGGTGGCGCTGAGCCGGGCCGAGTGGCGGCCCACCAAATCCAGCGCTTTCCGGTGCCGTGTCCGCACCCGACGGGCTCGTACGGCATGGAAGGCGAAGCTTGCGCCCAGGGCCATCCCGATCGCGGCGGGGACGCCGACGGCAAGCCGCTCCGCCATGCCCGGGTCGGGCTCGGCCGTTCCCACGTCCACGCCGCAGGCGTGGAGCAGGCCCACCAGGTCGGCGTGCAGGTGCTCGGCCGGCATGGTCAGGTTGTACGCGGTGAGTGTGGCCCCGATCGAGAACGAGATGGCCAGGGTGTGCCACACCGCGGCCGCCAACGCGGGGGCCCGGTGCTGCCAACTCCCGCGCAACATCAGGTGCGGAGCGACGAACCCCACCGCTGCCGTGTAGCCGACCAGAGCCGGGGCGGCGTTCACGACTCGGCCTTGGCCTGTCGTCCCACGGATCGCAGAGCCTTGCGCAGGGCGGCCTGTTCTTCCTCGGACATGTTCTCGACGAAGTGGACCAGCGCGGCCGGGCGGTCCTTGCTCTCGCCCAAACCGTCCTCCATCAGTGCGGCGGCATAGGCCTCGCGGCTGCGAACGGGTGTGTACAGCCAGGCGCGACCCTGCTTGCCCCGCAGCAGCCAGCCCTTGTTGTACAGGATGTTGGTGACGGTCATCACCGTGGTGTACGCGACGGGGCGGGTCTTGTTGATGTCGTCGACGACCTCCCGCACCGTCGCCGGACGGTTCCACGTCCAGAGACGATCCATGATCTCTGCCTCGAGATCCCCCAGCCGCCGCATCGCCCTGACTTCCCTTCGCCACCGAATACGCAGATCCATAGTAGACGGCCGTCGGTCAGGCTTTCGGCGCGAGGGTGAATCGTCGCACCCGCTCTGTGAGTTCGCACCCCGCCTCGTCGACGGCCTCACGCACCCGAGTGTCGTCGAGTGGGGTGGTGGACGTCACGGTGACGTGGCCTGCGGGAACGTGGACCTGTACGTCGACGACGGTGTCGAGTGCGGCCTCGGGGATGCGAGAGGCCGTTGATCCATGCCTACGATGAGGCCGTGACCCGCTTCGGACAGCTCGCTCGACCGCACTCGACGGTGCGGTCCGGTGGGCTGCTCGTATGTGCTCTGCTGCTGGGCCTGCTCGGCATGCACGGACTCGGGCCGGTTCCAGACGTCACCGCTGCCTCGGGGCACGACCGGATGGTGTCGGTCGCGCGCGCGGACGTCATGGCGTCGATGCCGGGCGGGTGTGATCACGGCGAGGGCGGTTGTTCGGGTCACACGGACCATGCCGATCCAACCTGTGCTTCAGCCTCCGTCGCCGGAGGTCCCCTGATGGCACCGGTGCTCCTGCCCGATGTGGCGGCCTGCGCCGATGGGGTGGACGTGCCTGCCTCTTCAGTCGGCAGTGATCCTGACGGCGGTCGCGCTCCGCCCTCACTCTCCGAACTCCAACTCCTGCGGATATAGAGCGACCCGCGCGACGCCGTACGCCCACAAGGGACGGCGCCGCGTCTCGGCATGCCCTTCACAGATCCGAACGCAGGAGTTCAGTTCATGACCGCACACCGCAAGCTCATCCGCCGTACCGCTCTCGCCGCCACCGCGGGAGTGGCAGCCCTCGTCCTCGCCGCCTGTGGCGGCGGAGGGCACGACATGGGGTCCATGGACTCCGACTCCAGCCCGTCCGCGTCCGCCTCGGCCAAAGCCGGCAACAACAACGACGCGGACGTCTCCTTCGCGACGGACATGATCCAGCACCACCGGCAGGCCGTCGAAATGGCCGACCTGGCTGCCGACCGCGCCTCTTCGCAGGAGGTCAAGGACCTCGCCACGAAGATCGAGGGCGCGCAGGACCCGGAGATCAAGACCATGTCCGGCTGGCTCACCTCGTGGGGCGAGGGGGTCCCCGCGGACATGTCCGGCATGGAGGGCCACAACATGGGTGACATGTCGTCCATGCCCGGCATGATGAGCAGCGAGGACATGGACAAGCTGGAGAAGGCCTCCGGCGCCGAGTTCGACAAGATGTTCCTCGAGATGATGATCAAGCATCACGAGGGTGCCGTCGAGATGGCCGAGACCCAGAAGGCCGACGGCAAGTACGGTCCCGCCGTGAAGCTCGCGGACGACGTGATCACGGCCCAGACCGCCGAGATCGAGCAGATGAACAAGATGCTCGGCAAGAGCTGACGCGGCGGCAGAAACGGTGCGACCTGGCGGTGCACATCGCCCGTCCGGCCGCACCGTTGTCCGTTCTCCATGGCCGTCACGCAGGGCCGAACAAGGCGTTTGCGAACAATGAAGTCGCCTGTCGTTGGGCGCGATTGGTCCCCAACGGGGCCCTGGCGTGACGTCATGTGGCTGGGTTCACGCGATGTTCTCCTGAGACGGCGTGCCGGGGCCTGGCGATCAGGTTAGGATCACAGCGTGATTACGGCCTGGTCTCCTTCTCGTATGCCGAGGAGCCGCTCATCAGCGGCTCTGTGGCGTGTGCTGGGGCTGGGGCTGCTCCTCTTCGGTCTGTTGTATACGCATGCCGTCAGCCCTGACACGACGGTGAGTCACCTCGCCTCCGACAAGGGTGTTTCGGCGTCGAGCGTTCATTTCGAGCACGCTGCCGAACGTGAAAGCGTTGCGAGTGCCACGTCGGCGCAATCGGTGGGCGAGCAGCCAGAGGGCCATCACGACGGCCACGGACAGCAGCACGCCGATGCGGACTGCGCGATGGGCCAGCCTTCGCAGGGTCCCGCTGTGGCGGTGCCCTGCCTGTCTCCGCTGAGCTCGGAGAGCGGCGACGAGGCGCCCGGCTCCGCTCCCGCCCGTCAGGCCGCCGGGGCACGGGACTTCGTGGCCCCGAGAACGCAAGCGGCGGACTCCGCGGTTCTTCGTATCTAGGTCAGCGCTTTCCTCGAACCGGTCGACCCTTTCCGGGATTTCTGGACGGCGACCGGTCCATGGCGTCTGACCTCCTGCGCACAGCGCCCCACAGCGTGGCGCGGTGACGGTCGACGGCTCTCTTCCCTCACCCCCCACCGATCCCTGCCCCGACTGGGAGAGTTCCCGTACGGGCAGTGACCGCCGCGCGGAGGACCTGTGCCGCCCACCCCTGCCCTTTCTCGTGCCCATGCGTCATGGGTACGTCCGCTCCGGAGGACCCGACTCCTCCGGACCACGCTGTACGTCCTGCTGTTCACGCTCCTTGCGTGCCTCGGCGATCAACGCCATGCGCCGGAGTCGCCCGCTCGATTGGCCACAGCGTCGAGTGAAGCCCCTGGGCCCGCGGAGGGTTCCGACGGCGAGAATCTCGACCCGTCCGAGCCTCCCGACCGTTGCCACGGGCCGCGCCTCGCGCAGGCCGTCTCCCCACAGTCGTCCGCTCGGGTCCCGCCGCCCGCCGTCACCGCGCTGTCGCTGACGGAAACCACAGCAACTCCCGTGCGCCGGCCACCTGAGGCCGTCCGAAGACTGCAGCCCAGCGGCGGCCGGTCCGCTCTCACCGTCATCTGCCGGTGGCGCATATAGGAGCCACCCCGCGGGCCGGCCGGCCTGGTCGCCCCGCCGCGCGACGTGCCTCGTCCGTCGCGCGAGATGAGCATCCGCACGCGTCCATATCGATCCGAAAGAGCGAAATAAATGCACTCCTTGACCAAGAGTGACCTCACTCCTGCCGGCTCTGGCTCCGCCCTCCGGGGACTCGTCGGCAACACCCCGCTCCTGCACATCTCCCAGCCCTTCACCGAGCCGGACCGCGGCTTCTGGGCGAAACTGGAGGGCTTCAACCCCGGCGGCATCAAGGACCGTCCGGGCCTGCACATGGTCGAGCGCGCCCGCGCCCGCGGCGAACTCCAGCCGGGCGCCCGGATCATCGAGTCGACCAGCGGCACCCTCGGGCTGGGCCTCGCCCTGGCCGGCATGGTCTACGGGCACCCCGTCACCCTGGTCACCGACCCGGGGCTGGAGATGTCCATGACCCGACTGCTGACCGCATACGGGGCGCAGGTCAACCTCGTCTCCGAACCGCACCCCACCGGGGGCTGGCAGCAGGCCCGCCGCGACCGGGTCGCCAAGCTGATGGAGCACCACCCCGGCTCGTGGTGCCCGGACCAGTACAACAACCCCGACAACACCACCGCGTACACCCCGCTAGCTCTCGAACTGGCCACGGAACTCGGCCATATCGACGTGCTCGTGTGCAGCGTGGGTACCGGCGGACACTCCGCCGGAGTCTCCCGCGTACTCCAGCAGCTCTACCCGGACCTCAAGTTGGTCGGGGTCGACACCATCGGGTCGACGATCTTCGGCCAGCCAGCCCGCCCCCGGCTGATGCGGGGCCTGGGCTCCAGCATCTACCCGCGCAATGTCGCCTACGACAACTTCAGCGAGGTGCACTGGGTCGCCCCGGCGGAGGCGGTGTGGAACTGCCGCCAGCTGGCCGCCTCGCACTACGCCACCGGCGGCTGGAGCGTCGGCGCGGTGGCGATGGTCGCCGGATGGCTGGCCCGCACCCTGCCCGCGGACGCCCGGATCGCCGCGATTTTCCCCGACGGCCCGCAGCGCTACCTCGGCACGGTCTACGACGACGACTACTGCGCCGCCCACGGCTTGCTCGACACCCCGCCCGCGCCCGAACCGGAGGTGATCGGCCGCTTGGACGAGAAGGAGGTCACTCACTGGACGCGGTGTGAAAACGTCATGGACCCGCTCACGCTGGCCGATTCGGAGCCGCGGTCCGAGATGGCCGGTCCGCTCGACGCATCCGACGCGGAAGCCGGGGCGTCCGTGGACAGCGACGCCGCCGAGCAGCTTGACGGCGTCGACGTGCTTGCGGAGGGGAACCGGTGAGGACGACCATCGCGCAGGTTCGTTCCTACGAACGCAGTGTCCAGTTGTTGATGGTGAATCAGTTCACCATCAACCTCGGCTTCTACATGCTGATGCCGTACTTGGCCGCGTATCTGGCAGGTCCTGTGGGCCTGGCGGGCTGGCTGGTCGGGCTGATCCTCGGCGTACGCAACTTCAGCCAGCAGGGCATGTTCCTTCTCGGCGGAACGCTGGCCGACCGGCTCGGCTACAAGCCCATGATCATCGCCGGGCTGGTGCTGCGCATCGTCGGCTTCGCGACCCTCGGACTCGTGGAGTCCGTACCCGCCCTGCTGGCAGCCTCGGCGGCGACGGGCCTGGCGGGGGCGCTGTTCAACCCGGCCGTACGGGCCTATCTGGCGGCGGACGCGGGTGAGCGGCGAGTCGAGGCGTTCGCCCTGTTCAACATCTTCTACCAGGCCGGGATCCTGCTCGGCCCGCTGGTGGGCATGCTGCTGACCGGCGTGAGCTTCCGCGTCACATGCCTTGTCGCGGCCGGGATCTTCGCTCTGCTGAGCATCGTTCAGATCCGGGCCCTGCCCGCCCGCCGGGGCGACGACGCCAAGCGCGGACAAGACCAGGAGAGCGTGCTGTCCCAATGGCGGGGCATCGCGGCCAACCGGCCGTTCCTGCTGTTCTCGGTTGCCATGATCGGCTTCTACGTCATGCAGTTCCAGGTCTATCTCGCCCTGCCGCTGGAGGTACGCCGCCTGGGTGGCGACGGGACTTTCGGCACGGCGGCGGTGGCGGTGCTGTTCGCCGTCTCGGGCCTGAGCACCATTCTCTTCCAGACCAAGGTGACCGCCTGGTGCAAGGCCCGCATGGAGCCGGGCCGCGCACTGACCTGGGGGCTGCTGACCATGGGGCTGGGTTTCGTTCCGCTGCTGGTGGCCACCGCGGTCCCGGTGCCGGACGGCGGGGTGGGGCTGTGGCTGCTCGCGGCCGTGCCGCCGGCACTCTCCGCGCTGCTCCTCGCGGTCGGCACGATGATCGCGTACCCCTTCGAGATGGACACCATCGTCCGCCTCTCCGGCAACCGGCTCGTCGCCACCCACTACGGCCTGTACAACACCATCTGCGGCATCGGCATCACCCTCGGAAATCTGCTGACGGGCGCCGCGCTCGACGCCGCCCGGGACGCCGGGATGTCCGCGCTGCCGTGGGTGGCCCTGTTCGCACTCGGCCTCGCCTGCGCGGCCGCCCTCTACGGGCTGCACCGCACGGGCCGCCTGGCACCACCGGTGCGCGAGGCGCGGCCAGAGCCCGCGAACACATAACACGACGTCACCTGGTGGAGGGGGCGGGCGAGTTCGCTTCCGTCCCCTCCGGCCGACCACGCCCACGTCGATGGCTGAATGCGCGCGTCGGCGGTTGCCCCATGGGCACAAGCTCCCCCAGGCGCTCGCCCGCCGCGCCACGGCCACCTGGCCCGGCACCGCTGCAACGGTTCGGCTTCTGGATGCTGCTGGAGAGCACGCCGGGCACCGAGCTCGTCGGTGAGGCCGCCCACGGCGCCGAGGCCGTCCGCCAGGCAGGCCGCCGAACTGCGGCCCGACGTGGTCCTCATGGGCGTACGAATGCCCGGCATGGACGGCATCGAGCACCCCGGCGTATCGTCGCCGGCGGAGGTCGCTCCCGCGTTCTGGTGCTGACCACCTTCGACCTGGACGAGTACGCCCACGCCGCACTGCGCGCCGGAGCCAGCGGCTTCCTCCTCAAGGAGGCCCTCCCGGACGAGTTGGTCGCCGGGGTCCGCGCGGTCGCCTGTGGCGACGCGGTCATCGCCCCCCCCGTCTCCCCCGTCGCCTCCTGGACGCTTACGCTCATCAGCTGCGCGGGCCTGCCCACGGCCGGACAGCCGACGACGATCCCAGGGCGCGCTTACTTACTCAACGAACGGGAGCGCGAGATCCTGGTCGCCGTCGGCCGAGGCTGGACCAACGGCGAGATCGCCGAACGGCCGGTACTGTCGGAGTCCACGGTGAAGACACATGTCGGACGGGTACTGGCGAAGATCGGCGCCAGGGACCGGATCCAGGCCGTGATCCTTGCCTACGACCTGGGACTGACCCGGCCCAACAACCCCGGCTGGCCCCCGGCCCGGCCGACCCAGGAAGCCGCGCGGCAACGCGGAAGGCCCCCACGCGCCACAGCTGCTTGATTCAGGTGGCGAGGTCGGCGTCGCCGCCGTCAGCCGTCCGCGGAAATGGAAGCCGCCGACGGGGTGGGCGGGCGGCGGCAGCGAGACGCCCGAACCGCGCCGCATCCATCTGCACCCGCTTTCGCGATCACCGGCGATCGTGACCGAGGTTACCGCCATCCAACTAACTTGCTTAGTTGTCCGGGGGATAAGGTGTGTCGACCAGCCGAGGAAAATCGGCCCGGCGGCGAGACGGAACGGCACCGCCGCTCTCGGGTACTCCGGAGAACAGGAGTTGTCGTGTCCATCGCGCCGTGCTCGGTCCACCCCGCGCTGACTCGCCGCCCGCTCCGGTCGCCCGGGGAGTGCCTGCCTCACTCGGCCACCGGAGGCGGGTAGTGGCGGACCGGCGGGATGGCCGACCAGGAGCCCGGGCCGGGCCGGCGTGCACGGGCGGCCCGTCGCGGCCGATCCCTCACAGCCCGGTGCCGGCTGTTCGTCGGCACTCGGGATCCCCGGCGAGATTCTCCGCAGGTGCAGGAGGAGTCGTTGGCGCCGGCGCGGGACCTGATCGGAAGTGCTGTCGTCGGCGCTCCGCCGCCCTCGGCCCGGCTCCGGCGGCTCGGGTCTCCGCTCGGCGGAACCGGCGGCCGGGCCTGTCCTCCAGTGCACCAATGCTCGGCCCGCAGGGAACCACCATTCCGACGGGGCGGTAGGCGGCGGCTCCGGAGTGGGACCGGTGACGCAGCCTACGGAATCGCCACAAGCCTCTTCTTGTCCTCACCCGGCAAGCGGCCCCTGTGGGGGCCCTGCCCGCGGCACGCGGCAGTCACAGACCAGGAGAACCAGTGAGTCGCCCATCCCTTCTCGACCCACCCGCCGACACCACGTCGGCCAGTCGTCGCCGAATAGGCCGCCGTGTCGCGCTCGTTGCGGGAGCGGCAAGTGTCGGTTTCGGCGGGCTGTATCTGGTGGGCCTGCTGAGCTCCGGTGACGACATCCCCGAGGGCACCCGGGTGAGCGGTGTGGACATCGGAGGGCTGAGCAGCTCGCAGGCGCGGGAGAAGCTGGACAGCAGCCTGGGTGGGGCCTGGTCGGAGCCGGTGAAGGTGCGCCTCGGCGACAGTGACGGCACCGTCCGCGTGGCAGGCATCTCATTGGACAGTGAGGAGACCGGTGCTCGTGCCGCGCAAGCGGGGTCCGACCCGTTCACCGTGATCGGCCGCCTGTTCACGAGCGGTGACCGCGAGGTCGAACCGGTGATCCGCGTGGACGAGGCGAAAGCCCGCGCATCACTGGCCGAGGAGGCCAAGACGTACGACCGGAAGGCACGGGAGGGTGACGTCACCTTCCACGCGGGCGAGCCGGTGCCGGTGCGGCCGGTCGCCGGGCGGTCCCTGGACGTGGACGGCGCGGTCGAGGCTCTGGCTGCGGCGGTCCCGGGCCAGGGGAAGGGGCCGGTGCGGCTGCCGGTCCGTACGGCCGAATCCCAGGTCGGTACGGCGGAAGTGAACCGCGCGATGAAGGAGTTCGCCACCCCCGCGATGTCGGCGCCGGTCACGCTCACCGCAGGCGGCCGGGAGATCGAGATCAGCGCGGCGACGCTCGGCAAGCACCTCACCATGAAGCCGGACGGGGACAAGCGGCTGACACCCGTACTGGACGGCAAGGGGCTCCTGGCTGATCCGGCGCTGGCGACTCCGCTCGCGCTGGCCGGCGACGAGGCGGTCAACGCGAAGCTGCGCCTGGATGGCGGGCGAGTGGTGGTGGCTTCGGAGGGTAAGACCGGACAGGAGGTCACGGCCCAGGCAGTCCAGAAGGCTGTACTGCCGCTGCTGACCGAGACCGGGGCGGCCCGCACAGGGGTGGTGGCCACCGAGGAGGTGGAGCCCAAGCTGACCCGCGACAACGTCGGCCGCCTGGGCATCAAGGAGCAGATGTCGAGCTTCACGGTGGACTTCGAGCCTGAGGCCTACCGCGTCACCAATGTCGGCCGTGCCGCAGAACTGATCAACGGCTCGGTCGTACTTCCCGACGAGACCTGGAGCTTCAACCGCACCGTGGGCGAGCGGACCGAGGCCAACGGGTTCGTGGAAGGCATCATCATCAACAACGACCAGTTCGAGAAGGCGGCCGGAGGCGGCGTCTCCGCGGTGGCCACCACGGTCTTCAACGCCATCTTCTTCGCCGGCGTGAAGCCGGTGGAGTACGGGGCCCACTCGTTCTACATCGAGCGCTACCCGGAGGGCCGGGAGGCGACGGTCGCCTGGGGCAGCCTCGACCTGAAGTTCAGGAACGACTCGGGCAACGCCCTCTACATCGACGCGCGCGCCACGGACACCTCCGTCACGATCACCTTCCTCGGCACCAAGAAGTACGACTCCGTCGAAGCGGTCAAGGGCCCCCGCACCAACGTGAAGCAGCCGGGAACCCGCGAGGGAGCAGCCGGAGAGAAGTGCGTGCCGCAGACCCCGCTCGAAGGCTTCAACGTCGCGGTCGACCGGGTCTTCAAGAACGACGGTAAGGAAGTCGGGCGGGAGACCTTCAAGACCAGGTACGTGCCTCGCGACGAAGTCACCTGTGACTGAGCGACCGCCGGGTGACGAGCGCCGGACCTGGAGGCGCACTCTCGGGCCGGAGCCGGCCGACAGTGCCTCGCGCACCGTGGTCGGCCGCGTGAGCGGCCCATGAGTGGCACGCGAGGACTTTCGGCCGAAAGTACGGGGATCGCGCTGCTTCAGGCGGGGGCAGGGTTGTCCATACGTTCGAGCCGCCCAGGACTCTTCGCGGGACGCTCTGCTGAAGGAAGTTCTCGCTCTCACCAAGCTCAACTGGAACTCGGCCGCACTGGGCGGACTCCCACCTGGCTGTGCGCGGGCGCGAACCCGGCCGAGGTCACCCGGCGCGGGGAACAGCGTCGAGGTCCTCCTGTCCCTGTACGCGAAGTGTCTCTATGACCGGCGCAGCGCAGTGTTCAGTATTGCTCGGTCTCCACGAAACCCGCGTCCGCGTCGTCGTCCGCACCGAGTGCGGCGGCGGTCGGGTCGAATCCGGGCGGGCTGTCCTTGAGGCCCAGGCCCATGCCGGCCAGCTTCGCCTTGACCTCGTCGATCGACTTCGCACCGAAGTTACGGATGTCGAGCAGGTCGGCCTCGGAGCGGGCGACGAGCTCACCCACGGAGTGGACGCCCTCGCGCTTGAGGCAGTTGTACGACCGGACGGTGAGGTCGAGGTCCTCGATCGGCAGTACCAGGTCGGCGGCGATGGCGGCGTCCGTGGGGGACGGACCCATGTCGATGCCCTCGGCATCGATGTTGAGCTCACGGGCAAGCCCGAACAGCTCGACCAGGGTCTTACCGGCGGAAGCCATCGCGTCACGCGGACGCATCGCCTGCTTGGTCTCGACGTCGACGATCAGCTTGTCGAAGTCGGTGCGCTGCTCGACACGGGTCGCCTCGACCTTGTACGTGACCTTCAGCACGGGGCTGTAGATGGAGTCGACCGGGATACGGCCGATCTCCTGACCGATCTGCTTGTTCTGCACGGCGGAGACGTAACCACGGCCACGCTCGACCGTGAGCTCCATCTCCAGCTTGCCCTTGCCGTTGAGCGTGGCGAGGACGAGGTCGGGATTGTGCACCTCGACACCGGCCGGGGGCGCGATGTCGGTGGCGGTGACCAGACCCGGCCCCTGCTTGCGCAGGTACATCACCACAGGCTCGTCGTGCTCGCTGCTCACGACCAGCTGCTTGATGTTGAGGATCAGGTCGGTGACGTCCTCCTTGACGCCCGGCACGGTGGTGAACTCATGCAGGACACCGTCGACGCGGATGGATGTGACCGCCGCACCCGGGATCGAGGAGAGGAGAGTGCGACGCAGGGAGTTGCCGAGGGTGTAACCGAAGCCCGGCTCCAGCGGCTCGATCACGAACCGGGAGCGGAACTCGTCGACGACCTCTTCGGTCAGGGACGGACGCTGAGCAATCAGCACGAGGTGTTGCCTCCAGTGGTTTGGCGCCGGCTAGATGCCGCCGTAGACACCACGAAGGGTACGGGCGAGACGGGCGATACGGTCTCCGCACAGGCCGAACCGCCCGTCTCCCCAACCCAGCGAGGAGACTTCGGCCTTCCTTTCGCCCGCCGTTTCCACGCGTTTCTGCTTTGCCGCATGTCGTGATCATGGCTTGGCCGGGACAGTTGGCAGGGGGGTGATGTGCACCGCTCACGGCGCTGTGCTTAGCCGATACGTCCCGGCACGGAACCCCCGTCGCCTCGGTCGCTGTGCACGTTGGCGAAGACGAGGCGTGGGTCGGCCGCCGTACCCATGTCCGCAGTCAGTGCTGTGCCGGGACGCCGAGTTCGTCGAGGAGTCCGCGGACGCGGCGCTCGATGTCGTCGCGGATGGGCCGCACGTCGTCGACGGCCTTGCCCGCGAGGTCGTCCAGGGTTCAGCCGAGGTAGCGCTTGCCGGGGAAGACCGGGCAGGCGTCGCCGCAGCCCATGCTGACGACGACGTCGGCGGCGCGGACGATCTCGTCGGTCCAGGGCTTGGCGAACTCCCGGGTGATGTCGATGCCGCGCTCGCTCATCGCGGCGACGGCGGCCGGGTTGACCTCGTATCCGGGTTCGGAGCCGCCCGACCAGGCGACGGCCCCCGTTCGAGGCGGAGGTACTTCGGCCGTGAGCGTCAGCCACCGCAGCGGAGGGCCCGGTCAGCCGTCGCGGAGCCCGCTGTGATCCGCGCGGCGGTCGTCCGCTGGAACGTACGCCTCGGCACCGTACCCGTCTCCTCCGGTGTGTCGGCGCCGGATCAGGCTGCCCCTGACCATCGGTGAGAACTGACGGCGCGTGGCGAGGGGAGGGCGGCCGGGCGATGACCGGAGACGACTCCACCCGGCCGACCCGCGACCGAGCGGTGTTGTGGGTGCCCGAAGCGGGTGCGCTGCGGGCCTGGCGGGCCGCCGCCCTGGCTGCGGCCCGCCAGGGCCGCGATGTGCGTGCTGCTCCCGCTGATCGGCGCTGCGCTGGCAGGCGGGCACGCGCCGCGCCTGGCGGTCGTGGCGCTGCCCGCCCCCACTGGCGCGTCTTCCCCGGCTCACCTACCTCGGGCCGACGCCGACCGGCGGTCTCTGCCTGCCCTGACTGGCTGCAGCGCCTCCTCCGTGGGTACGACGACGCGGAAGCCCTGGCGTCGGTGAGGCGCAGAGCCGGCTCGCCGTCGTAGGGGCATTGCACGACGCCGGTTGGCGGTAGCACAACTTTGGATCGGTGTTGCGTTTCCGCAGTTCAGGAGCCTCTTAACGGATATGGCAACGGTCACCGATGCAGCCTTTGCCCCCGTTCGCCGGACGCACCTTCCGCGTCACCTACCACCCGCAGGCGGGCCTGGCCGGAGCCCCGCTGCTCGGCGTGATGTTCGGCCTGGGCTGGACCCCCTGCATCGGCCCCACGCTTGCCGTCGTCCTGAGCCTGTCCGCCACCACCGGCAGCGCCGGACGCGGCGCACTGCTCGCCTTCGTCTACAGCGTCGGCCTGGGCCTGCCGTTCCTCGTCGCCGCGATCGGCTTCCGGCGCGCGCTGAAGGCGTTCGGGTTCGCGCGCCGTAACGCGCGGGGCGTGATGCGGTTCGGCGGGGCGATGCTCGTCCTCGTCGGTGTCCTCCAAGTCAGCGGTATCTGGACGTACTTCACGGGGCAGCTGCGCTACTGGGTGGCGGGCTTCGAGCCGTGGCTGTAGCGCCTCGTCCGCGAGAAGCAACGGCAGCTCGGGCGGGAAGCAGCGGACGGCTCTCGACCTGCCGCTCCACCGGGCCGCTGTCGGCCGGGAAGCCTGCCCAACAGCACCCAACAGGGAGTGGTCCGCGGCCTGGTCGGACAGGGACCGGACACACCGCTCTCGAAGAGGACACCCAGGGCAGGGATAATTGCCTCGACATGTTCTTCCCCTCTGTTGGTGACCGCACCGTGAAGGGCAGCGCCGTCCGCGCAGCCGCCGTCGCGGTGCTCGGCAGTGCCCTGGCGGCCGGACTTCACCACGCCACGGGCGACTCGCCGGTTTCGGTGCCGGCGGTTGCGCTCGCGGCGTCCGTACTGTTCTTGGGCGCGTTCGCCGCGTTCGCGGTCTGCTCGCCTCGCACGACGGCGGTGTTCCTCGCGGCCGCGCAGGCGGCCTTGCCGGTCTGGCTCAACACCACGGAATCGCATACGGTTTGGGACGGCCATTACCGGTTGCCGCCCGCGTGGCATCACAGTGGTCCGGCCATGGCCGCGCTGAATCTCGCGGTCGCCCTGGCTCTGGTCTGGCTGTTGCGCAGTGCGTGCGAGTTGCCTGCCCGGCTGGTGAACGCCTGCCTGGAGCCTGCCCAGCAGTGGCTGCTCCGACTGGCCGGCGTCCTTGGACTGCTTCTCCCTCTTCCCTACGAGGCGGTGAGGTCCCGGCCGCGGGCGCGAGCCTCGGACACTCCACCGCTTGCTGTCGCCTGCCTCGCTCTTCGGTATCAGCGTGTGCCGTGCGGGCCGTGAGTTCGGCGTATCGCCGAATCCGTCCGCACGACTCGTGCGACCGGCCCTGACCGTGATCGTGACCGGCCCGGGGACCGTTCGCGACCACTGATGTCCTGGAGCGTTTCGCCATGCCCATCCCATTGGCCGGGTGCTGCCCGGGCGGTTTCGTCCGTGCAGTCCTGGCATCCGACAGCCCTGCGCCCGATGACGGGTACACCCCCGAGCACGACGATTCCGGCGGAGGTCTGTTCGACCTCCTCGCTTCCACCCAGATGATCCTGCTCGTGGTCTTGGGGGTGGTGGCCGTTGTCCTGCTGGTATGGGTGCACTTCATGCACCGCCGGGAGGACAGGAACCTCGAAAGGGAAGCTCCTCGCGGTCCGGCGCCGCAAGACCGTGAAGGCGAGTGACACCTGGGGAATGACACCGGGGGAGGCCCTGCGCTGCTGAGCGGAACCGGCCGCCGCGCCCTGTCACAGCACCGAAGCCCGCGTCCGCAGCGGCCTCGCCCATGTCCGCCCGGCGGCGCCTGCGGGCCCGAGGCGCGGCGGTCCTGCCCCACTCTCCACCGTCTGCGGACAGCACCGCACCGCCGCTCGATCCTCACCGGTTCCCTACATCCGGCATGCTCCACCGAACCGGGTGATTGCTCCTGCAACGAGAGTGCCGGTGTTGCTCATGTCACCTTTTCTACCCGGGAGTTCAGCATGTACGAGGGATGCGGGCAGGTAACGTTTCGGCGTCAGCACGAGCAAGACATCGGGGGCCCAGTGGTGATGCGGCGCATGGCGGCAGCAGTCGTGCTGCTGGCTGCTGTCGTCCTGCTGCACTTCGGACTGCCCCACCACTCATCGGCCCCTCCGGGCGCGGTGTCCGCCATGGCATCCGCAATCGAATCGGAGTCCAGGACGGCGCAGGGTTCCGTGTCCGCCGCGGCTCACGCCGGTACCGGGTCGCAGCACCACGAGGCCGCCGACGATGCTCTCGCCATGCCACCCCGGGCAGATCACCTCGTCGAGCCGCCGTCGCTCGCCGAGGACGCGAGCGCGACGATTACGTCCCTCGTCGTCATCTCCGGCATGCCGCATCCTGGTGCGGCGAGAAACGTCTGGAACCCCGGCTCCGGACTCGCCCCGACACCCAGCACCCTGCAGACCTTCCGCTGCTGATCGGCAGCGTGCTCCGCGCACCGTTCCCACTCCCAGTACGCACCACCGCCGCGGGCCGAGCGTTCAATCGACGGCTCGGCACGGCTCGTTGACGCGTACCCGGACGTGCGCAGCACGCACTCTTCGCGCCCTTCCCTCTCTCAGAGCCCCACGAAGAGTCACGAGGCCAACCTTCATGCAGACGCTCATCGAGCACGCCCGTACGTTCCCCGAGAAGATCTCCGGTCAGCAGGAGGAGTTCGCTCAGCTGGCTCAGGGGCAGCAGCCCCAGGCCCTGTTCATCTCCTGCTCCGACTCCCGTGTCATCCCCGCCCTGTTGACCGGTGCCCGCCCCGGCGATCTCTTTGAACTGCGCACCGCGGGCAACATCGTGCCCTCGTACCGGTCGCAGGTCGCGTGCGGTGTCGCCGGATCCCTCGAATTCGCCGTCCAGGCCCTGCAGGTGCCGAGCATCGTCGTGTGCGGCCACTCGCACTGCGGCGCCGTCCAGGGGCTGATACGCGAGCTCAGCGGCCTGGCGGAGGCGATCCAGCCGCCCGCCCTCGGTGACTTCGGCAAGCTGGCCGAGGTCGGACTGCTGACCACCATCGTCGCGTTCACCCTGATCGCCTCGGCCGAGTCGCTGTTCAGTGCGGCAGCGGTCGACCGGCTGCACGACGGCCCGAAGACCGACTACGACAAAGAGCTGATGGCCCAGGGCACGGGCAACACGGTGTGCGGGCTGCCGCGGCGCGCTGCCGATGACCGCGGTGATCGTGCGCAGCGCCGCCAACGTCCAGGCGGGCGCGCGCACGAAGGTCTCCCGCGTCCTGCATGGCGTGTGGCTGCTGCTGTTCGCCGCGCTGCTGCCCGGCGCGCTCGGCATGATCCCGACCGCCGCGCTCGCCGGGGTGCTCATCCACGCGGGCTTCAAGCTGCTGCCGGTCAAGGAGCTGGGGCCGCTGTGGCGCGAACACCGGGGCGAGGCCGTGGTGTTGGTGATCACGGCGGGGGCGATCCTGGTCACCAACATGTTCGAGGGCGTGTTGATCGGGCTGCTGCTCGCGGTGGTGAAGACGGCCTGGGAGACCTCACACGGTCCACATCGACGTCGACGACTCCGGTACGGACGCGGTGCGGGTGCGGATTCGCGGCCATGCCACCTTCCTGCGTCTGCCGCGCATCCTCGACACCCTGGAGCAACTGCCCGCGCACCGGCCCATCGAGCTCAACCTCTCCGGGCTGCGGCACCTCGACCACGCCTGCATGAGCGCCCTGCAGAACTGGGCGGATCAGCACAACGCCCACACCGTCCAGCCCGAGCGCACCCGCGTCTCGGCGTAGAGACCGGTCCGTGGGGCGGCTCCCCTACCGCCCCACGGACCTTTCATGACATACGGGGTGAACGGTAGTCAGCGTTCACCCGTACCCCTTGTCGTACACCTGGCCGCTGACGCGGACGGGAACAGCCTGGAGACGGAGAGGCACGTGCCACAGCACCCCGAGCAGTCAGAGCAGCCACAGCGAGGACGCACCGGCCGCACCCTGCCCACCGCCCGTCTGATACGCGGCGCCGCGCTGGCCGTGAGCCTGGCCCTCCTTCCTCTGGCCACGGCCTGCAGCAGTGGTGGTGAGGACGGCGCTTCGGCGAGCAGCAAGCCGTCGAAGATCTCCGACGCGCCCGCGGCGGCGGTGGTGGCCCCGGCGAAGGTCGAGGTGATCGCCAACCTGACCGGCTGCAAGCCCAAGATCCGCATCGAGGCGGACCAACTGCGCCAGGGCCTCTGCCACACGAAGAAGGTCGACTACCTCATCACCACCTTCCCCGAGGAGAAGTACAAGCAGACCTGGCTGGACTCCGCCGCCATCTACGGGGGCAAGTACCTGGTCGGCACGCGCTGGATCCTCAGCGCGAAAGAGCCGGAGATGCTGGAGCAGTTCCGCACCAAGCTCGGCGGGACCATTCAGCAACTGCGGGGCATCGGCCCGACACCGGCGCCGAGCACGTCGTAGCGGCAGCTCCGCCCCCGACCACCGCAGCCCGCACGGGCCGGGCCACGACCGCACCGTACAACCCACCCACCCGGAGGCTCCTCCATGCCCACGGCACCGCGCCGGACCAGGACACCGCTGACCGCCCTCCTCCTGGTCGGCGCCGTGCTCGCCCTCCTTTTCGGCGGCGCCGGACCGGCCTCCGCCCACGCCATCCTGACCCGGTCCGCACCGGCCGACACCTCCGTCCTCAAGACGGCCCCGCAGCACATCACGCTCGCCTTCACCGAGAACGTCAGCCTTTCCGACGGCTCCCTGCGCGTGCTGTCGCCGAAGAACGAGCGGGTCGACCGCGGCGCGATCACGCACGCGGGCGGGAAGGGGAGCACCGCCCGGGTGCTGCTGCGCGGGAAGCTGGCCGAGGGTACGTACATTGTGTCCTGGCGCGTGGTCTCCGCTGACAGCCATCCGGTCTCGGGCGCGTTCACCTTCTCCATTGGCACTCCATCCGCCGCCACTGCCGCAGTGCCGGACGAGTCCCCGGACGACACCGCCGCCTCCCGCCTCTACGGCTTCTTCCGCTACGTCGCATACGGCGGCCTCGCCCTGCTCATCGGTGTCGCCGTCTTCGCCCTCGCCTGCTGGCCCGCCGCAGCGGGGCTGCGCCCGCTGCGCAAGCTGCTGATCGGCGGCTGGACGACGCTGGCCGCCTCCACTGCCGTCCTGCTGCTGCTCCGCGGCCCGTACGAGACCGGACAAGGTCTCGGCGCGGTGGCCGACCCCTCGCTCCTGGGCCGGACCATCACCGGCAGGACCGGGGCGGCCCTGGGCGCACGGTTGTTGTTGCTGGCCGGCGCAGGCGCCCTCGCGGCGCTGTTCACCGCCCGGCACCGCCGCACGGCCGAGCAGACACGGCAGGAGTCCGCCGCCGACGCGGCCGATCGTACGGACACGTCGTCCACGAGCCTCATGGGCGCGACCACTCCGCCCGTCGGCGACCCGCAGTTCGGTACCGGGGCACGTGCGGCGGGCGTGCTGTTCGCCCTGGGCCTGGCCCTCACCTGGGCCGCGGCCGAGCACGCCTCCACCGGTATCCAAGTGCCGCTGGCGATCCCGGTCTCCATGCTGCACTTACTCGCCATGGCGGTGTGGCTGGGCGGTCTGGTCGCGCTGACCCTCGCCTTGTTCCGGGCACCCGCCGGCATGGTGATCCCGGCAGCGGCGGTCGCGCGCTTCTCCCGGCTGGCGTTCACCGCGGTCGCCGTCCTGGTTGTCACCGGGGTCTACCAGTCCTGGCGGCAGCTCGGCTCCTTGGACGCGCTCACCACCACCGAGTACGGCAATCTCCTCAGGCTCAAGGTCGCCGCCGTGTTCCTGGTGCTGACCGTGGCGGCGTTCTCCCGCCGGTGGACCGCGCAACTCAGCCACGAACCGCAGACGACGGAAACCCACTCGGAGGCAGAGCCGCAACGCGTACGGGTTTCGGAGCGCGTGGGTGTCGGCGCCTCCTCGGGCAGCGGCACAACCGGGGGCGGGGACAAGGCCGGGCTACCCGGCCCGGGCGATCCCACCGACAGCCCCGACCCGTCCGACTGCAACCTGTCCGACCCCGACCCGTCCGGCTCATCCCCGTCTGCGTCCGACTCGTCCGGCCCTCCGTCCCCCTCCGACCGGTACCGGCGCGGGCTGCGCCGGTCGGTCGCCGCCGAAGCCGTACTCGGTGTCGTCGTCCTGGCGATCACCACCGTGCTCACCGGAACCCAGCCCAGCCGCGCCGCCGAGGCGAGCGCCGCAGCTGCCACCGCGTCCCGGCGGCCCCCGGCGGCGGTGGCGACGGTCCCGTTCGACGTCGGTACGCCGAACGGGCAAGGCAAGGTGCAGATCACCTTCGACCCGGGGCAGGTCGGCGACAACACGGTGCAGGCCCTGGTGTTCGGACCCGACACCGGTGTCTCCACCGTTCCCGAACTCCGTCTCACCCTCACCCATCGCGCTCAGCGGATCGGCCCGCTGGACGCGAGGCTCGTGGACAGGAAGGGCTATTGGTGGACGGAGAGCCTGCGGCTTCCGCTGCCCGGCACCTGGACCATGCGCCTCACCGTGCGCACCACCGACATCGACCAGGTCACCGTCTCGAAGGACATCACCATCAGGCCACTACCGGACTACTGACCGGCCACTCAAGCCTGCGCACGGGCCGCGATCCCGTCGATGCAGACGTTCAGGCAGAACTCGAAGAGCGTGTCGGGCGAGTCGGGGTCCAATTCGCTGACCCGCTTCAGGTTCGGCAGTTCTGCGTCCGTCTCGGAACGCAGCCACGGCGGCGGCAGTTGTTGCAGATCCGCGAGTTGCAGATGGGCGGGCGCGGCCACCAGCGGCTGGACCGGCCGCGCCGGCGGTCACGCCCTGATCGGCGCGGTCCTGGTGTGGGGACTGTCCCTGACAGGCTTCGGCGCCACCTCGTACCTCCCACTCGCCCTCACCCTGCTGGCCCTCGCCGGGCTCGGCGATCTCATCTCCGACGCCGCGGCCTTCCCGGCCCTGCGCCGCGCCGCCCGCCGGAGTTCCGCGCAACCCGTGCTTGCCAGGGGTGATGTCCTCGGCCTGCGCGGTAGCTACTGAGCCGGAGCTGATGCTCCGCGAGGAGGCACATTCGATGAAAGCCGTACTCCCGGTCGGCCGGAGCGGATCCGTTGGCATACTGCTGGCGGCAGTCACCTTTGCGGTGTCCGTCGCCTGTACGTCGTCGAGCGACGGCGATGGCGATGGCGGCGAGTCCGCGTCGTCCTGTGCGTTCCTGGTCGACTACGAGAACCGCACGTACTCGGATGTGGCGAACGTCGATTTCACGGTTGAGGACAAGCTCGGTCCCGCCACCCTCCCGCCATGCGACGACACACCGAACGACGATGACGACGGCCGGGCAACGCCGACCTCGACGACCGCCTATGCGGTCGAGGGGCTGAATCCCAGCATCGCCATCGCAGTGGGAGAAGAACCCGGTGACGCTCGCTTCGTCGCCGTCTACTCCGGCAACGAGATTCCCCCCGAGGTCAGAAAACTGGTCCACGGCTCTTGATGTCGAGTGCGGGGCCCAGCCGCATAGATGGCGCCCGGCACTGATCCCCGTCCACGTCGGCTGCTCAGTGCGTTTTTGGCTGGTTCGTAGGCGCTGATGACATACAGCGCTTCGTCGTCGATCGCGTCCTTCTCCCAGTCCAGGGAGATCCGTACGGGGTGCCCGTCGGCTGCGTACTCCGCCTCCGCCACATCCGCTCTGTCACGGCGGGCCTGCTCCATCTCCTCCAAGAGCTTGCCGATGGTGGGTACTTCACCTGGCAGTTCCTTCACCAGCCGCCGGCCACTGCCGTCGAGGCCGACCGCCGCCGCCACCTTGCCGTTCCTGACCGTCACCCGGAAGGTCCCGAGCAGTGTCCGTTCCCCTTCACTCGACTTGAGGGTGTAGGTGTACGAGGAAGGCTCCTCCCAGGTGGTATCGCTCCCGGTTGTAGCGCTCCTCGGCTCAGTTCCCTCGGCAGATCCTGAGGACGCAGGACTCTCGGTGCCACAGGCGGCAGTCGCACACAGCAGCCCTCCGATCAGCGCGGCAGCGGACACGAAACGAGCACTGGAGCGTACGGCAGTCATGGTGGCTCCCTCGCGGAAACGGCTACCGCTATGACGTCGGTGGGCCCAGGAACGTTCGGGGCAGAGGCGTCTGTGGGGCGGATGTGGTTCCGCCCCCCGGCAAGATCCGCCCTACGGCCTAGGCGCAGCCCGGTGGTTCGTCCTTGGTCGGTACGAATTGCATGGTGGGCAGCCCGGCGGCGTCGAAGTTGGCAGTGTCCGGGCCGATCAGGGTCATGTAGCCGGGAAGTCTCTGGCTGTCCTGCGCGGGCGGCTCCCCCTTGACCTGCTCGGCCCCGGGGAACACGGAGTCGAGGACCCACCAACGGCCGCCGAACTTCACCCACTTGATCCCGCAGTGCGTATAGATGTCGTACGGATACGGCTTGTGCTGCTTGGGCGTGGCCGGCCCTTCCTGCCACTTGTCCTTATACACATCTTACGCTTACTACTACCTTGTTTT
>NZ_JAAKZX010000479.1 GCF_011045025.1 Streptomyces ureilyticus | reverse complement strand
CAGTCCTTCGCCGTGCCACATGCCCCAGGCCACCGAGGTCGCGACCACGCCCCGTGCCCGACGCTGTTCCGCCAGCGCATCGAGATGGGCATTCGCCGCCGCGTACGCCCCCTGCCCACTGCCACCCCACACCCCGGCATTCGACGAGAACAGCACAAACGCATCCAGCCGACCGGAATCCAGCAACTCATCCAGCGCCGTCGCACCCAGCGCCTTCGCCCCCAGCGCCTCGGCCAGATCCGACACCTCAGCGTCCGCGAGAGCCACGAAACGCCCGGGAACGCCTGCCGCATGCACCACCGAACGCACCGGTGATCCTTCCGCCTCCAGGTTGTCCAGCAGCCCGGCCAGCGCGGCACGATCCGCCATGTCACAGGCGGCGAACGACACCCGGGCACCGAGCTGCTCCAGCTCCGCCGCCAAGTGCGCGGCGCCCTCGGCGCCGGCTCCACGCCGGCTCGCCAGCACCACATGCTCCGCACCCAACGACGCCAGCCACCGCGCCACGTGACCGCCCAGGCCACCCGTACCACCGGTCACCAACACCGTGCCATCCGGACGCCACGGCCTCACCGCGGCCGAAGGCTCCAGCGGCGCACGCACCAGACGCCGCACGAACACCCCCGCACCCCGCACCGCCAGCTGATCCTCATCCCCCAGCCCGGCCAGCACCGCAGCCAGCCGCTGCGCCGCCGACCCGTCCGCCACCTCCGGGACATCCACCAGACCACCCCAGCGCTCCGGCTCCTCCAGACCCGCCACCCGGCCCAGACCCCACACCTGCGCCTGCACCGGCCGCGGACCCCGAACCACACCATCCACACCGCCCGTGCCATCCACGCCATCCACGCCGCCCGTGCCATCCGCGCCGTCCACGGACACCGCGCCCCGCGTCACACACCACAAACGCCCCGGAATGCGTGCATCGCCCAGGGCCTGGAACAGCGTCAGCGTTCCAGCCAGCCCCGCGGACACCGCCCCGGACTCCTCCAGCGGAGACTCCTGCCACCCCAGGAACGACACCAC
>NZ_JAAKZX010000478.1 GCF_011045025.1 Streptomyces ureilyticus | reverse complement strand
CACCCAGCCGGTACGCGTCCTGCTCCCGGACGGCACACACGAGATCGTCCGCCCGTACACGGCATGGTGGCTGCGCGGCCACCCGGTCCTGCACGGCCGCCGCCCGGCCGGTTTGCGAGCCGCAGGCGGCGACCCCCTCCTCCACGGCCTGTACGACGAAGCCGACGCCACCGGCTTCGAGGACGAGCAGGTACTCCGGGCCCTGGGCGTACGCACCTCCGTAGCCGCCCTCCTGGACGAACCCGGCGGCGCAGCCGAACTCCTGGACCGCCTGGCCGACCCGGACCGGGAGGTCTCGTCTCCCCAACTGCACGCGCTTTACGGCGCGTTGGCGAACCTGGACCCGGAGCAGGTGACGCTGCCGGATGAGCTGCGGGCGGTGCGGGACGGCGAGATCGTGGTAGTGGACGCGTCCGAAGCGGTGGTCGTGGACTCCCCGGACCTGCTCCCGTTCACGACCGGGGTCCCCCTGCTCCCCGTACGCCCGGCCCGAGCCGCAGACCTCGCCGAGCTGTTCCAGGTCCGCCGCCTGAGCGAGTCGGTAACGGGCGAGGTGACGTCCGAGGGCGTAGAACGCGAGGTCCCGGACTCCGTCCGCGTCCTACTGGGCCGCTCGACCCCCGAGACATACGTAGAACACGAGGAACTCTTCGTAGACGGCATCGAACTCGACTGGCGCCGCACACGGGACGGCGTCCTTCACGCGTCCACCCTGGAGGGTGTGGCAGCAGGCCTGGCCTGGGCGGCAGGCCAGTGGCCCCGCCGCTTCGAGGTGGCGGCACTACTGGAGGACCCGTCCAGGACGGAGGAGCTGGCGAGGGACCGCTGGTTCGACTGAGGGCTGAAAGGGAGCTCTTAGGGGCGCTGGAGGGGCGCCCCGATAGGGGCGCGGGGCTGTGCCGATTTGCGGCTCCGCCGCGCGGGCGCGACCAGCCACAACGAACCCGCAGCCGCACACGATCCCAACACACCGTCGGCCTGGGCGAGTCTCCGGGCGGCACCGACCGCCTCGAACGGTTCCAGATCGCCGCCCGCGTCGTCCCCGGCATGGACGTCTTCGACACCACCGCC
>NZ_JAAKZX010000477.1 GCF_011045025.1 Streptomyces ureilyticus | reverse complement strand
ACGGTATCCGCACCCTGGCCGGTGAGGGTGTGAACGTATTCCTGGAAGCCGGGCCGGGCGGGGTGCTGACCGCGATGGCCGAGGAAACCCTCGAAGAGCACGAGGAGTCCGGCACGCCGCGGCTGGTCGTGCCGCTCCTGCGTCAGGACCGTCCCGAGCCGCGGTCCCTCACCACCGCCCTGGCCCGGGCCTACGTTCACGGCGCCGACGTCGACTGGACGGCACTGCTGCCCGGCGGGCGGCAGGTCGAGCTGCCCACCTACGCCTTCCAACGCCGGCGCTACTGGCTGGAAGAGGACCACCGGGCAGGGACGGAACACCCCGTACTCAGCACGGCCGTACGCCTGGCGGACGACCAGGGCGCCGTGCTGACCGGGCGGCTTTCCCTGCGCACGCACCCATGGCTGGCCGACCACACCATCGGCGGCACGGTCCTGTTCCCGGGTGCCGGTCTGGTGGAGATCGCGTTGCGGGCCGGGGATGAGGTCGGCTGCCCGCGTCTGGAAGAACTCACCTTGGAGATGCCTCTGGTCATCCCCGAGGAAGGCGATGTCGCCCTTCAGGTCCGGGTCGGTGCGCAGGACGAGTCCGGGTGGCGGCCGGTCAGTGTGCACTCGCAGAGCGGGCCGGACGAGGAGTGGACCCGGCACGTCAGTGGGGCGCTCAGCCAGGCCGCGGTGACCGGCCCCGTCGACCTCGGCGCCTGGCCGCCTCCCGGGGCGAGCCCCATCGAGCTGGACGGTTTCTACGAGGGTCTGGCCGCGTCCGGCTACGGCTACGGCCCGGTGTTCCAGGGCCTCCGGGCCGCCTGGCGGCGTGGAGACGACGTCTTCGCCGAAGTCAGCCTTCCCGACCGGGAGCACCGCGGTGCCACCGGGTTCGGTATCCATCCCGCGCTGCTGGACGCCGCCCTGCACGCGGCGCTCGCCAACGCCGAGGCCCCGAGCGACCAGGTTCGGCTGCCGTTCGCGTGGACCGGCGTGTCCCTGTTCGCCACAGGTGCGGCGAGCGTACGAGTGCGGCTGTCCACGGTCGACGCGGACGCGCTGTCCGTACACGTCACCGACACCGAAG